>CAJWTS010000039.1 GCA_913047795.1 uncultured Verrucomicrobiota bacterium
GGGTTACGCGATCGCCGGAAGCGAATCAGTATGTACACGAAAAAGATGGCCCAGAAAACGAACAGCACGAGCATGATCCAGTGTATGATGACGTTGAGCTGATCTAATTTTGCGCCATGCGCCGAGGCATCCATGGGCAGGCCGAGTTTTAGAAAGAAATTCTGCATGGATCAGGGCTCCTCCGTCGTCAATTTTCCGAAGGCGCGTTCACGGCGCGCCAGGGTGATGAAGAAACTCCCGAATCCCAACAGCATGGCCACCGTAACGGCGATCATGACCAGCATGCCGAACGTTGCGCCCTGGGTCATCGGGTCCTCGGGCGCGGCAAAGCATACGCTACACCCCGATGCCGGCACGGCGCTGAGAAGCACGCTGCCAATCACGGCTACGGTCCCGATCAGTCGTTTCATCGCTGGATCTCGCTGATCTTGCGGTAGAAGGCAAATCCGTAAATCACCAGGCCAATCGCAGCAAGCATCGCGACGGCCCCCGCCACGCGATATCCCGCTGAACTTGCCAGGGGGCTCGTAAAGCACCAGACCCCGAAGCCGAGCGCCAACAGGGCGGAGGCGGTCACGAAGACAACATGGAATCCCTTGAGCGACATCAGTCGGCGTTGTGTTGAAAGGTGTTCGCCTGCATGGCAGCGGGCAGGATCATGAGTGCGAGAAAGAAGATCAGCATGATGAAAAGGCTCAGGTAGATCAACACCTTCTCGGACTTCAGGTGCATGAAGAACAGGGCAACCAGACCGCCCTTCACGGTTGCGATCAGCAGGGCGATGACGATGCCAATCGCAATCGCGACGTCAAGATAGCTTGCGGCGACCGTTAAGACCGTAAGGACCATCAGGGCGACGAAGATTCCGATGTAGACCTTGATCTCTTTTTTTACTTCGTCGGGTGAATGCGCGCTCATGTGAATGCGACCTCTCGGGTGCCGTTATCCGGAAAGTAAGTACAGGATGGGGAAGAGAAAAATCCATACGAGATCCACAAAGTGCCAGTACAGACCTGCGACCTCGATCCGCTGCGTGAAGCGTTCGGGATCGGTTTTCCACATCTTGCTACCCGGTCCCAGCAGGTACCCGTTCACGATGATGCCGCCAATCACGTGGATCACATGCAGGAAGGTCATCAGGAAATATAGCCCCAGCAATGGGCTGGTCTTGGGATAGAAGCCGTGTGCGAACTTACCGCAGTATTCAAAATACTTCACGACCAGGAACACGAAGGCGAAGGCGATGGTGATTCCCCAATACAGGCGAAATCTCCCGAAGTTCTTGAGCAGCAACGAGGCCCAGGCGAGAACGACCGTCACGCTCGATGCGATCAGAACGATTGTATTGAACGTTGCCATGGGGATGCTCGGCTGGAGCGGTGTCGAGAGCCCTTCATGCCCGCCATGCGCGGTTGCCTCGCCATGGGCATCACCATGGTGATCGTCAGTGGCATGCTCCGCGTGTTCGTCGGCATGCTCATCGGCATGCGCGTCTGCGGCTATTTCGATCCCGGGTCGACCGAACGCGAAGTCGTCCCAGGTATTACCGGCGCGCAGATAGGCGTAGCTCGAAAAGAAGGCGCCGAACAGCATGACCTCGGATGCCAGGAAAAGCCAGACGCCCAGCTTGCCGTTGGTCAGTCCGGTGTCCGGACGGGGCTTGGTGATATAAGGAATCTCGACCGACATGCTGGTTATTCCGGTTCGTTCTGGGGCAGGTAGTCGCGCTCGTGACCCGGCACACTGTATTCATACGCGGCGCGATGTACTTCCGGCACCGTTTCAAAATTTCCGTGTGCGAGCGGCGGGGACGCGGCGGCGCTCCATTCGAGCGTGGTGGCCTCCCACTCGTTATCCGCGGCTTTCTTCCCGTGTTTGATGCTCCAGAAGAGGTTGATGATGAATGGGAGTTGCGCGAGCGCGAGGCCGAAGGCGGCGTGGCTCATGATCGCGTTCCACTTCAATACCGGCGCGGCGTGCTCGTAGATCAATCCGCCGTCCCATAGCCGTCGCGACACGCCGGCGATGCCCTGGATCATCATCGGGCCGAATATCATGTTCATGCAGACCAGCGATGGCCAGAAGTGCAGATGCCCCATAAACTCGCTCATGCGCCGACCGGTGACCTTCGGAAACCAGTAGTAGATCCCGGCAAACATGGCAAAAATAGTTCCCGGCGCGACGACATAATGGAAATGCCCAATCACGTAAAGGGTGTCGTGCAGGTGGACATCGGCGGCGCTAAGCGCCAGGGGGAGTCCCGTCAAGCCGCCGATACCGAACATGGGCAGGAACGACAGCGCGAAGAGCATCGGCACGTTAAATCGAATCGATCCGCCCCAGAGCGAGATGATCAGGGCCGTGATGATGACCACGGATGGAATCGAGATGATCATCGTGGTTGCCTGAAAGAATGAACTGATGGCGGTGCCCATGTCCGTCAGGAACATGTGATGCGCCCAGACGATGAAGGACATGAAACCCAGAAAAAGAAGCGAAAACACCATCGAGCGATAGCCCCACAGCGGCTTGCGGGTGTTGTTGGCAATAATCTCCGCTACGATGCCCAGTGCCGGCAGAATCAAGACGTACACTTCGGGATGCGCCAGGAACCAGAAAAGATGCTGCCAGAGGATCGGGCTGCCGCCACCGGTGGCGGCATGCGGCTGACCGCTGATCAGGAGTCCCGACGGCATGAAGAAACTCGTTCCGGCGACGCGGTCCATGAGCTGCATGAAGCCCGCGGCTTCCAGCGGCGGAAACGCCAGGAGCAACAGAAAGGCGGTCACGAACTGGACCCACACGAAGAAGGGTAGACGCATGAACGTCAGCCCCTTGGTGCGAAGCTGGATAATCGTGACCAGGAAGTTCACCGCGCCGAGCAGGGACGATGTAATCAGGAAAACCATGCCCACCAACCACAGCGTCTGGCCCGGGCCGGCGGCGTCGACCACCGAGAGCGGTGCGTACGAGGTCCATCCGGACTTGGCGGCCCCGCCCTTGACGAAGAAGCTGCCCAGCATGGTGACGCCACCCACGAAATAGACCCAGTAGCTCATCATGTTGAGCCGCGGAAAGGCCATATCCACCGCGCCGATTTGCAGCGGCACGACGTAGTTGCCGAAGGCACCGACCGCCAGCGGTACGATTGCCAGGAAGACCATGATCGTGCCGTGCATCGCTCCGAACGAATTGTACAATTGCTGCGTAACGGCGCCACCCAGCGCGTCCGCCCCGAACATCTTTTCCAGGATGCCCCCGATGATCGGTACCGGCTTGCCCGAGTAGGCGAGCTGCCAGCGCATGAGGAGCATCAGGGAGAAGCCGACCAGGAGAAACAGCATCGCGGTCAGCGCGTACTGAATGCCGATCACCTTGTGATCGGTAGAGAAGATGTACTTCGAGACGAAGTTCTCTTCGTGGTGTTCGTGCGAATCGTCGTGACTCATGAAACCCCTTAACTCAAGACGTGCGGTTGTTCGTAGACTTGGCGTTGCCGCGGATCACTACTTCTTTTTGGGTTTCGAGTAGACGACTTCGACATTTGCGGCTTCGCCGTCTTTGACCGTCACGCTCTGCGTGCGTGTCTTGAGCAGCTCCTGCCAGGTTCCGATTTCGTAAGTGCCGGCCGGCAGGCCGTCGATCATGAACTTTCCGTCGTCACCGGTGACCGCGTGGAACGGATGGTCCAGCACGCCCACGTAACAATACATCCAGGGATGCATGTCGCATTTCACCTTGGCCATGACTTCGGCCGCGGTGAATGTCTTTTTGAGCGCCGGGGCGCCTTGCGGTTGGCCGTAGTTGAATACATCGCTTTTCTTCGCCAGCGAGTGAACGTTGTGCGTGGTCGGATCGGAGTTGCGAATCTCGAGCGTCTGACCGACTTGGATGCCCATCACGTGCGGCACGTATTTGCATCCCCTTTGATCGAGCACAACCGGCTTATCGGACACGGGCCATTTCTGGTCCGGCAATCCGCTCTTCACGTAAACGAAGATGTTGGCCATCGGATGCTTCGTACCGTCGGCGGTGCCAACGACGAACTTCTCGTCTGTCAGGTCACCGGCATGTGCCTGCAGGCATTTCGGGTCGGCGGAGCGATCCAGCTTTTTCGCCCTGCGCGGTTTTCCGTCAAAGTTGACGACGCCGCTGATGCTGCCGGCGGCATGCGCGATAGATGTGAGGGTCAAAATCAGGGCGACTGCGAGGCAGCCGATTGCGGTTGTTTTCATGGTGCGGGTATCCTTGTTACGGGTTCGGGAAAATCAAGCGACTTGCTTACCAACATAAGACGCCGTTCTGCAACTAAAAATTCACTTTTCGCGTCCGTCGGCGGCACCGGGGATCCAGGTCAGGCCGGAGACGACGGAGACGTCGTTTTCGCGGGTGCCGGTCGGCGGGTGACTGTCGAAACGGTCCCGGACCACCAATCGCAGGTGAAGGTCGGTCGAGATGGCCGCTTCGATCCCGGCCTCGGCCTGTAGCAGGTACTCCCCGAGGTCCTCCGCGCGCGGCACGTATTCGACGCTGCCCCAGAGCCGGGCGCTCGTGCCGACGTGGCGCTCATGGCGCAAGGCAAGGCGGAAGACGGGATAGTTGTCGGTTTCGCCACCCGCGTCTTCCCAGAGATGTCCAATTCCCGCTTCCCCGCTCAAATGCGACGATGTGCTCTGCCACAGGTAGTCGCCGCCGCCCAGGCCGGTGATGATGCGGCTATCCACGGCGGCGACCCGATCGTGCAAGACGTCCGTTCCCGAGTAGACAAACATTTCCTTCAGGTGTCGTCGAAAATGCACCATTGCCGTTCCCGTCTGGGCTGACGTTGCATCGTCGGTTTCCCCATAGCCGCCGTGGAAGGCGAGTCGCAGCGTATCCGAGGCTTTGCTGCGGGTTGCGTCCCAACCCGCCACCACCGTGAGCGTATCGCTGTTTCCCTTGTTGAGGGTCAGTCCGGTAGAGACCGACTGTCTCCATGTCTCCGCGGCGGGCGACGCACCCGCGCCACCGAGCAGGAACATTCCGAGGATCGCCCCTGTGCGCGTGAATCTCGAAAAATTTCGCGTCATGATCAACACACTCCTACTCCCATTTTCTTGTTCGAATCAATTTTTCGGCGGAAGTCCGACCGATGTGGATGAGCCGCCAGCCTGAAAGTGAACTCAGCTCCGGCTCGAATAAGGCGCGGAATCTAGCGGTGTTTGCTCAGACCTTCAATAGATCTTTGCGTAGTTTCGTGAAACTTCCCGGATGCACGGGCGCGGGGGCCAGGCGTCGGGCCAAGCGAGTGCTCAACCGCATGCGGGCGTTGATGGCCCATCCGGACGCTTCGAGGATGCCGCTCAAGTTGCGGCGATGGAGCTTAATCGCTGCGATGATGACGACGGGTATCAGTACGACTGCCAAGCCGACGCAGAGTATGGTCATCACCTGTGCCGACTTGAGGTCGGCCAGCGTGGACCCAATGAACGCGAACGACGATCCCAGGGCTGCCAGCGCGAGACTGCCGGTCAGCACCACGTCGCGTGCGCCGGACATACCGCCGGCGGCTGCGGCCGGGGCCGGTGCGGTCGTGGCCGGGACTGGGGCCGGTGCGGTCGTGGTGGGCGCCTGCATGCCTTGAACCACGCCTTTTTCCACGGCCGCGGTTGATTTGGTCAAGCCGGTTTCGAGCTGTTTCTCAGCGCTCGCGGATATTTTGTCGATCGCGGAACTTAACAACTTCGTGATTTTCTTGAAGGGTGCGGCGATCGCTTCGCCGAAGCTAATCGGATTCTCGACCACCTTGACCACGCGTGTATCCCATTCCTTGCCGCTGAAGTCGAAGAGCACACCACGCTTCTCGATTGCCAGGTTGCCGCGCTGGCGCGCGGTGACGGGGGTCACGATATGAAACAATTGCTCCTTCGGTCCCGATGTGACTTCTGAATAGAGCAGGAAGATACCGGCGCTTTCCGCGCGCTTGCTGTGCGTCTTGACGTCCTGCACGCGCATATTGAAATCGAAGACGCGGCCGTCAATCACCAGTCGCCCCGCCTCGAACATCGCGTTACGGTCCGGGGCGTAGAGATCAGGAAAGCTGACGAAGTTGTTGCAGACATCGATGAACCAACGCTGCATCAGCACCAATTTTTCGAGATCTTCAAGGGCCGAGAGCTCCTTGCCGGCCTCCACGTCCTGGGTGATCAACGCGCGTAGGCGTTGCGGCATATCGCCATTGATGTAGCCCTCCAGTTTCTCGGTCCCGAGAGATGCGACGCGCGCACCGCCCTTGCGCGCCTGCCACTCGCGGTAGGGGTCGAAGGCCTGCGTGACGACACGCCATTCGTTGGCGGTGATCTGCGGGCGGTCGGGATCGCCGCCGAGAAGGGGCACCGCTACCTCGTCGCGCAGGGCCAAGACGGCCTCGCGGTAAAACGGGTTCAACGGGTCGGCGAAACGCAGCGTTTCGCTTCCGTCCGGTTTTGCCAGCGGGGAGCGGCTCATGTAGTCGCGCAGTTTTTCGGACGACTCGAAAAGTTCGGTTGTTGCTGCGGGTTCCGGCGTCGCGCGCCCGAGGCCCTCGTTGAGTGCGACGAGGCGGCAGAGATCAAAATAGGTGTCCACCTCGTCGCGTACGGCGGTGAGCCGCGCGAAGGCACCGGAGGTCGCGGGGCCCAGCGGGAGCAGGCGTTTGTCGCCGGCATCCGCCGCGACCGTGATGGCCTGCTGCCAGTCGAGGAAGGCCTGTGCTTCAACGAGAAATTCATCGAGGCGTGTGGTATCCACGCCGCCCGCGCCGGTTGCGCCCTCTGCGGGTCCGATGCCGGCCATGATGTCCCGTATCAGAACCTGTAAATCGGCGTCGGTGATCGACTCGGGCGGGATGACGCCATCGCCATTGACCGCATCCTTGGCCATGATGCCCTTGTTGTCGCGGATATCCTGTAGCGTGATATCGACACTGTCGGCTTTGTCGAGATTGACCAGTATGCGGCGTGCCGCGACAAGCAGCTTCTTTCCGTCCGGATCGTCATCGTCGATATCTTCCAGGATCAGCGTGTCACGGCGTTGGGTGACCCCCGTCAGGTTTTTCAGCACGCGAAACAGCCAGACCTGCGTGCGCTTCACCTCGTGGCTGATGATGCGCCCGTTCTTGTTGGCGTCCAGGTGCTGCAGCGCCACGGTATCGCAGCGTAGCTGGTGGATCGGCGCGCTGGTTGCCATCCAGAACGGCTCATCCAGTTGCTCCAGCGCCGCCAGGTCCTCCGCGGCCTCGATTCGCAACTGGTACGATCCGCCATAGTTCACGAAGGCGAACTCTCGCTTTATGAGTTTATCGAACATGATTGGCAGGACGTGATCGTACCTGCGGGGTGGGCCCGCAGGCAAGGACTATGACGCAGTCCCGTCGGCCCGGACATGTCATGTATATCAGGGTAGGGGCGTCGATATCCGCGTAGGTGCCGACAAGGCACCACATGATGCCGTAAATCGTGATCGCCTTGCGTCTGCTGAGCCTTGCCAGCTTCGAACTCCGGCGTTGATGAAGTCGTCAATGGGGGCCCGTGTCCCCCGTGTCGGGGTCACGGTCAGGCTTAGAGGCGCGTATCAACGGGCAAGGGTGACACGGATTACATTTCAAACTATAGTGAGTTCGATGAAACTCCATTTCCTCGGAGCGGCGGAGAGCGTGACGGGATCGTGCTATGTGCTGGAGACGGCCAATAGTCGTGTGATGATTGACTGCGGCATGTACCAGGAACGCGACCTTCAGGGACGCAACTGGGAGCCGATTCCGATTGCGGCCAGTTCAATCGATGTGCTGCTGCTGACCCACGCGCATCTGGACCATAGCGGATTGTTGCCGAAGCTGATGAAGGAAGGGTTCAAGGGCGAGATATACTGCACCGCGGCAACGGCGGAGATCGCGGAAATTATCCTGATGGATTCGGCCAAGATCCAGAAGGAGGATGTTCGCAAGAAGATCAAGCGTCACAGGCGCCAGAAGCGCAAAAGCCCGCGCCCGCCCGCGCCCTTGTATGAGATGGAGGACGTGACCGCATGCAAGAAGGCGTTTCGAACCGTTAAATATGACGAACCGGTTACCGTGGCGGAGGGTGTCGAAGCACGGTTCCACGATGCGGGGCATATCCTGGGCTCATCCATGTTGGAGCTGAGTTGCAAGGACACGGACGGCCCGCGCCGCGTCGTATTCTCGGGCGATATCGGGCATTTGGATGTGCCGTTGCTGAAGAATCCAACCCTGCTCACAGCCGCGGATGTGGTTGTAATGGAGTCCACCTACGGCGATCGCACGCACGAATCGAACGACGATGTCGATGAGCGCTTCGCCGCGTTCGTCAACGAGACCGTCGCCGCGGGCGGGAACCTGATCATCCCCAGTTTTGCGGTGGAACGGACCCAGGAGCTGCTTTACCACATCGGCAAACTGCGAATGGACCGGCGCATCCCGAGCATCATGGTTTTCGTGGACAGTCCGATGGCGATTCGCGTCACCGAGGTCTTTAGGCATCATCCTGAGCTCTTCGACAAGGAGACCCAGGAGATGCTGGAGCAGGGTACGCATCCCTGCGATTTTCCGGGGCTGACGATGTCGCGCACGGTTGCGCAGTCAAAGGCGATCAACTTGATACGTGGTTCGGCAATCGTCATCGCCGGATCAGGCATGTGCACCGGCGGACGCGTGAAGCATCATCTGAAGAACAATCTCGACCGGGAAGAGAGCACGCTGCTCTTCGTGGGGTACCAGGCGCACGGCACGCTGGGGCGACATATCCTCGAAAAGCCGGAGGAGGTGCGCATATTCGGCGAGCAATATCCCGTGCGCCTCCGGATCGAGAAGCTGAACGGCATGTCGGGTCACGCGGATCGCGACGGCCTCATGCGCTGGTTGTCCGCGTTCGAAGCCGCGCCGCAACATCTGTTCCTGACGCACGGGGAAAAGAGCGTGTCGCATAAACTATCGAAACATATCGATAGCGAACTCGGGCTGCATGCGGCGGTGCCGGCGTATCTATCTGAAGCAGATATCTAGCCCGCACGCGATGCTGCGCCGTGCCGGGGGCGGGCTCGTGTCCAAGCGCGGTTACCCTCGAGCGCGCAGGATATAATAGAACAACGTCATGATGGCGGAGATGGCGGCGGCGACATAGGTCATGAAGGCCGCGTTGAGTACCTTCCCCGCATCTACTTGTTCCTGGGAAGTCACGATTCCCGCCGTTGTCATGAAGCGTTTTGCGCGTGCGGTGGCGTCCCATTCGACGGGCAGCGTCACGAGGGAGAAGAGGACCACGACGGAGAAAACGATCGCGCCGATCGCAAACAGTTTTGCAGATGACAGGAAGAACCCGGCCATGACGATGAAATAGGCGGCGTGGCTGCCGATCTTCGTGGCGGGTACCAGTGTCGAGCGTAAGGCCAGCGGACCGTAACCCTCCGCGTGCTGCAGGGCATGCCCGGCCTCGTGACAGGCGACACCAATCGCCGCCAATGAGTTGGACTGGTAGACATCGGGCGAGAGCCGTAACGTGCGCGACGAGGGATCATAGTGATCGCTTAGGAATCCCTGCACCGGCTCGATCGCAACATCGCTAATGCCCTGGCTCTGCAGCAACCGCTGCGCGGCCTGTGCGCCGGTGACGCCCGAGCTGGCAGGGATCTTCGAATAGCGCTTGAACGTTCTACGCGTGATGAACGTCGCGAGACCGGCCAGCACGAAGGCCGGGATCATCCAGATAAGGTAGTTGAAATCCAATAGAAACATCGTTGTCTCCTGCTGCGGGTTACTAAGTTGGTCCGGTTGGCGATTAAGATAGCACAGCGCGTGCCACCTGCGTCAAACACGTTGCGCCGGCACGAATCTTAAGAAAATACGAATGTTGCATGCGTCAATTGCGGGCCGTTGGCGTCATTTTGTCGCGGTGGCTGGACAATACGTCACGGCGGGGTGTTCGTTCGGGCGTGACCCTCTTGGCCGCTTGTCGCGGCGCAGACGGGAGATCAACTTCGCCCCGGTGATCGCCGACGCATATAGATCACCATGCCGATCAACAGAACAAGTGCGGCGGCGGCGGGGAGATTGCGGAGCAATCCTTCGCGTGGATTCTCGCCGTAGGCTTGTCGCGCGTTGGCGGACCAGGATTGAATATGGCGATTGCGCACACCGGGATCATCCCAGGCGGAGTCGGTTGCCAGTTGCAGCGCCTCCTGCTCGGTTATGGGCAGCGCGAAGATCTGATCCTGAGATTGCGCGGGATCCGCGGCCCGCAAGGCGGCGCGCCGGGCCGCGACGAGAAAGCGGTGGGGATCGATGATGATCGCGCCGAAGAGATCGTTCACCAGGCTCCAGCGTGCCGATGCTCGTTCGGGATCGTAAACGAAACCCGATTTCCATTCGAAAGGATTCACGCGTACCGACGTGCGGTCGCCGAGGCGCGCATAGAGATCCGGCATGACCGTGAAGCGGCCCAACTCGAAATCGACCGGGCCGTCGTTTTCACCTTTCTTCAGGATCCAGAGCAGCTGACCTTCCTCCGAGAGAACAAACTCAATGAAGCGTTGCGCGATGGCGGGATTGGGCGCGCCCCGCAGCATCGCCATCCCGTCGCCGTTGACGACGGTCAGGTCGCGCGGCATGACATAACCGATGATATCGGGCCCGGCCTGACGCACCTGCGCCCAGGCGTAAAAGTCGATGGCCAGACCGTAGGCGACCTCCCCGGTTGCCACGTCGATAGGGACCTGCGAAGATCCGGCGGAAAACCCGCGCGCGTTCGCGCCTATGGCGGTGATGACGCGCCAGCCCTTTTCCCAGCCGTAGGCTTGCAGGATGATCTCGTAGGTCATGTGCACACTCCCGCTCTTACGCGGGTCGGCTGTGCCGACCCAGGTCATCGACTCTGGATCGGCGAGATCGGCCCAGGTTTGCGGCGCCGCAAGCCCAAGTTTCTTGAGGACCAGTTTGTTGTAGATGATGCCGAAGCCGGCCATCGTGGCGGCGTACCAGGTGCCGTCGGTATCGTATAGAGGAACACCCCCGATCGAGGGCGCGATGCGATTCAGGATCCTGGGATTGACGTCGCAGCTTTGCAGGAAGCCGTGTTTCTTGAGTTCGACGTAGGGATCTGTTCCGCCGCCGAAAAAGATATCCACCCCGATTCCGTCGGACTTGTTGCTGAACTCGGACCGAATGAAGCGCAGGATGTCGGATGTGCCGCCGACATCCAGCCAGCGGATATCGACATCGCGTCCCGTATCGGCCTTGTGTTTTGCCGTGAACGCGCGTTCGAATTCCTGTCGGATGCCTTCCCAATGCGGGGAGAGAATCACGAGCTCGTCCTGCGCGTAGAGTGGGGCGGACAGAAGCGCAAACGTTACGATCATCGAGGTTCCAAGCCAGGAACCGGGCGGCAGGCACGCGCCCATCCTTGAGGTTCTTGTGCTTTCTTGTGGACAACCCTTCTTCAGCATGGCCGCGACCTTCGAATGGGCAACGAATGTTCGACCACGAAAGAGCGCAGAAAGCTCAAAGATAATGCTGTCGATCAGGAGACATCCCGTTCAGTTTCGGCGGTTGCGTTTGATGTGAAGAGGTAATCAAGCACGGAACAGTTCTCCCATTCGCCGCCCGAGCACCCGTCCCGCGATGAGCAGGCCAGCCATCAACAGCGCCATACCGATCACACCCATTGCGCTGGCAATGAAGGGGCCGTCGGGACGTGTCATCAGGTTGTAAATCGCCTTTGTAATGGGGTAGTACCGTTGCTCGAACGCGAGGATCAGGCTGTCGCTGACCTCCAGCATGGCGAAGGAGAAGCAGAGAATGCCGCCGGCAACAAGGTTGGCGAAGATGAGCGGAATCGTGATGCGGCGAATCGATCGGGCGGGCGAAGCCCCGACATTTTGCGCGGCTTCCTCCAGCGAGACGCTGGTCTGCTGAAAACCCGCGTAGGCCGCGCGGACCATGTAGGGCAGGCGCCGCACGGCGTACGCAATGATGAGTAACGGCACCGGGTTGTTGCGCGCATCCAGGAAGGTTCCGGAGAAGGTCCCGACATAACCGAAGGCGATGATGATGCCCGGTACCGCTAGCGGCAGCATGGCCAGCGAGTCCAGCACCTGCCGCCCGGGTATGCGTGTACGGGTCAGGAGATAGGCGATCCAGATGCCAATCACTACATCGAGCGCCGTACTGATCGCGCTCAGGCCCAGGCTGTTCCGGATACTGGTGGTGGTCAGTTCGTGATCGAAGACCATGGCGTAGTACTTCGACGTGTAGAGCGAGGGCAGGGGGGTCATGTACCAGCGGTCGGCGATCGAAGTCAGGATGACGCTGAAGTGCGGGATCAACGCCAGGATCGTGATGCCCAGGAAGGCCACATGCGTTGCAATGGTTGCCGGACGTGACAGCGGACTCGACGCACCCGTGACGTGACCGCGCGACATCATGGCATGCCCGGACATGAAATTCCTCGCCAGGCCGAAGAAGACGAGCGTCATAACCAACATCAATACGACCAGGGCATAGCCCATCGGGTTCTCATGCACATCGCTCAACATGTCGAAGATCTGAACAGGCACGACCTGTCGGTACTCGAATACGAGCGGCGTACCAAGGTCGGTGAAGGCCCAGATGAAGACGATCACGGCACCCGCAAAGTAACCCGGCAGCATCAATGGAAAGGTGATGCGGCGGAAGAGCGATACGCGTCCTGCCCCGACGCCGCGCGCGGCTTCCTCAAGACTGGGGTCAACGTTCGCCAACGCCGCGGTCACGTTGAGAAACATGATCGGGTAGAGATGCAGGACTTCCATGATGACGACGCCCAGCATGCCACCACCCAGCCAGTCGATTGGCTGATCGATCAGGCCCAGGTCGAGCAACCAGAGATTCACGGATCCAAAGCGTGCGAACATTTGGCGCATACCCACCGCGCCGACAAAGGGCGGAAGCACCATCGGCACCAGGACCAGGCCGTTCAGCAGCGCCTTGCCCCGGAATTCATGGCGCGCCATGACGGCGGCCATCGGCAGGCTGATGATCGTGGTCACGAGGGTCACCGCCAGTCCGAGGTTGACGCTGTTCAGGATCGTGTTCCACTGCGTCGGATCCGTGATCATCAGGCGGAAAAATTCGGTCGTGAACTTTCCGTTCACGATGAACGCATTCGCTGTCATATAGATCAGGGGATAGATCAGGAAGACACCGAAGAAGACGAGTAGGCAGAGGATCATCGCCAGGCGTCCGGGGCTCAGATCTAGTGCGCGCATGTTAGTTCCCATGCAGGACCACCGCGTCGTCCGGTCCGAATCCGAGCAGAATATCGGTGCCCTTAACGCGTCCGCGCGAGTCGCGATTGCTGACCCGCAGCACCTCGCCGGATGCGCTTACGACCCGATATTGTTCGTGGTCGCCGAGGAAGAAGACTTCCTCGATCTTGCCGGCGACCGTGTTTTGGGCGGCGGTCGTGTTTTCGATACAGGCAATTTTCTCCGGTCGAATGCTGCAATAAACGGAATCACCGATTTCGGCAGTCGTCTTCCGGGACGCGACGTTGAACATGCCGAGATCGGTCTCGACGACGATCGGATCGTCCCCGGAAACAACCTTGCCTTCGATCAGGTTGGTCTCGCCCATGAATTGAGCCACGAATCGGTTCGCAGGCGCGTCGTAGAGTTCATGTGGGGATCCGATTTGCTCGATGACGCCGTCGCGCATTACGGCGATACGGTCAGCCATCGAGAGCGCCTCGTCCTGGTCGTGGGTGACGTAGACCATCGTGATGCCGGTCTCGGTATGAATGCGCTTGATCTCGTGTCGCATATCCAGTCGCAGGCGGGCGTCCAGGTTGGACAGCGGTTCATCCAGCAAGACCACGCCGGGTTCGAGCACGAGGGCACGCGCGAGGGCGACGCGTTGTTGTTGTCCACCGGAGAGTTGGTTCGGGTAGCGCTCGGCCAGCATGTCGAGACGCACGCTTTCGAGGGCGCGCCGTACACGCTCGTCGCGCTGATCGCCGGGAATCTTGTGCATTTCAAGGCCGAAGGCCAGGTTCTGGGACACCGTCATGTGAGGCCAGAGCGCATAGTTTTGAAAGACCATGCCGGTATTGCGTTTGTGAGGTGGGGTGTTCGAGACGTCGCTGTCGTCAAACAGAATGCGTCCGGACTCCGGCGTATAGAACCCCGCGAGCAATCGCAACAGGGTCGTCTTGCCGCAACCGGAGGGCCCCAGCAGAAAGAAGAGCTCACCCGCCTCGATCGACACGCTGACTTTATTAACCGCGCGGACGTCGCCGAAGGACTTGAGGACGCTATCGATGGTGATCGAGGTCATGTTGTCGTGGGGCTAATCGGGTTCGTTTTCCGATTTCCATTCATCCTGAAATCGTTCGGCGGCGTAGTGATCATAGTCATGTATTGTCGCAGGAATCGGCCATCCGCGGTATTCACCCCGGCACTTGTAGCAGACGCCGACGTCAGGGGTACGCTTGAAAAGGACCCAGTCGACGATCGCCGCCGGAATCAGGCTCAGCCCGTAGGTCCAGGGGACAAAGATAGCGGCGATCAGAATGACGCAGCACCCCACGGCGTGATTGAAGTCTTTCTGCCTGAAAAACGTCTCGCAGCCGCAGGCCGCGCAGGCCTCGAAGACCGGCGATTCGTCGCGCATATCGAAAACAGCCGCATCGCAATAGGGACAGATGCCCTTGGGCGCGGCAATGATGCGGAATTGTCGCTGACATTCGCCGCATTGACCGGCCACGGATTTCTCGATTTCCTTCATCCGAGCAGCCGTCCTTAGAGCGCCATTCCGTAGACGAGCAGATAGTACCGGTAGCCGAGATCACCCATCAGGATGACGGTTAGAATTCCGTAGAGCAGGCCGGTGGCCGAGGTGGTCGCACTGATCTTGAGGGTTTGATGCACGAAGTACATCAGCACCAGCGGCAGCAGCGAGCCGACCACGATCGCGGCCAGCAGAAAGATGCCCTCGATATTGACCAGGAAGGCCCACATCGAAGAGGGTTCGCCCTGGATGGCGGCATCGCCGATAATGATCTGGATCACATCCCACAACGTGCGAAGGCCGAGTCCGATCCAGAGGAGTCGGACGCAGTTGGCCAGATACTGGACCGGCACGTTGCCCTTGGTCTCGAGAAACCAGTGTCCGAACGTGGTGCAATAGACGCCGGCCGCGGCGATGAGGCCACCGACAACGCTCAGGATCCAGGTGGCCCCCGTCGGATGGTTGTACATCAGGTCCGGGACGAGTCGGACAAAGAGCACGGCGCCGAGTACGGACGGCGCGCTGACCAGCACTTCCCAGATGCGATCCCGATTCCAGTAGGAGCAGGTCGCGACCAGGAGCGACGCGAGCCAGGCGCCGCCCAGGATAAGCGTGGATCGTGGTATCTCGAGCGCTACCAGGCAGGGCAGGGCAGCGGCCGCCGCGGCGAGCGCGAGGCATTGATTAAACTGGAAGAAGCTGCGTTTGACGCTGACGCCGTAATGCGTCCAGCACAGCAGCGGGTAGAGCGTGGCGAAGCTGATGCAGGATGTTGCGATGAGACTGTTGAGCATGGTGCTGGTTTTTCGAACGTTGGCTTACCTGAGCGGGCATCGTACACGCTCGGCGTTGGTGGGGGCAATACGGGATGCCACTTGCCGCTACGCGGCGGGATGCAGGATGCAGGATGCTGGGGCGGATGGGCTCCGAGGCCAAGTGGGAGCTTCGCGCAGGGCTCCGCCTAACTCTATCGGGCTTGCCGGCCCGTGATCGGCGAGGATTGCGCCTAGTTCGACGAGGCGGCCATGGGCTCGCCGTCACCCGAGAGGGTGAACAGGTAATCGCGGATGGCCTTCATCTGCCGATCCGTTTCGCCCTCCAGGAATCGTGGTACGCTCGAATTACCGTCCGGCCAGAAGCCGGGCATCTTGGTTCCGGGCAAAAGCTTCTGCGGATCGCGTAACCATTCCACAATCCAGTCCGGCTTCAGGCGTTCGCGGGCCTTCGCGAGATCGGGCGCCCAGTTGTCCTTCGCGCCGGTCGGTGCCGTGTCGCCCGAGAAGTGGCATTTCTGGCAGAAGAAAACGTTGTCGGAGAACATCTCTTTGGCGGCGTCAAACGTTTTGCCTTCGCTGGCGATTTGCGTGGCCGCGACGAACGGGAATGCCTGGTCGTCGAGGTAGTTGAAGTACTTCACCAGCGTATTGCGTTGTTCGGCGGTCAGGTCGAAGGTCGGCATGCGGACTTCGAGCCAGGGACGAATCGTTTCGGGGCTAGCCAGGAAGTGGAACAGCCAGTCGGGTTGCACCTTGCTGCCTTCGCCGGTCAGGATTGGCGGATTGTACGCGGCGGCTTCGGGATCGGCGCCCTCCCCCTCCTCTTCGCCTTCTTCCCACTCGTCCTCCTCTTCTTCGACCTCCCACTCGTCGTCGCCGTCATCCTCGGCGGGTGCGGCCTTGGCGTAGGTGGCGTACCATTCGCCGACCTTGGGGAAGATCGCCCCGCCTTCGTCCTCCATGACGTGGCAGGCCTGGCAGTTGAACTGGCGCACCAGTTTCTGTCCTTCTTCTATGAATACGTTTTTCGGCGTGCGCGGTACGCCCTTGGTCAGCGCGGTGTCCTTCTTCTGCAGGGCGAGCATGACCGTGACCAACGCGTCGATCTCGCGTTGTTTCAGGTGGAAGTTGGGCATCATCAGCAGGTCGCGCGGATGTTTCGTTTCCAGCTTGCCCTCGTCGAAGCTGCGCGGGTCCTTCAGCTTCTGTTCGAACCACGCAAAGTTGACGTGCTCGAGCTTGTCGTGCAGGTTGGCAAAATCGAGTTTCGAGATCGGCTTGCTGCCTTCCTCGGTCAACTCGGTGCCGATCGGCGTCGCGTTCTCGAGTCCGGGAATGTTGTGACAACTGAAGCAGCCGTACTTACGGATCAATTTCTCGCCGCTGAACACGAGTTGGTCGTCTACCGACATCACACCGAACTTTTCGCCGGCCTGGGCCTGGGTCATGGTGCGCGCCAGGAATCCGAGCGTGATGTCCTTCAGCACGGCTTCGTCGAGCGTGGCGACCGGCATGCCTTCGAAGGTCTCGTTGTCGCCGTGCGGACCTTCCACCAGGTACGCCGCGATATCGGCGGCTTCCTGATCGCTCAGGCGCAGGTCGGGCATGCGGGTCCCGGCATGGTAGCTCTTCGGATCCTTGAGCCAGCTATAGACCCAGTCGGCCGTGGTCTTGTTTTTCAGCCCGACCAGTTGCGGTCCGTGCTCGCGACGAAGTGAAAGAACCGTGCGTACCGGGTCGGGGGCTTCATCGCCGAGGGTGTGACAGCCGAGACAGCCCACGGAGCGGACGAGTTCCTCGCCCTTGGCAGCATCTCCTGCCGGCGCGGTAGCGACCTCGTACGGTTCGCTCTTGTCAAACAGGTAGGCGACCATCGCCTTGATTTCCTGGTCGGTGCGCTCCTGGAGATGCGCGTTGTTCGACTGGCCGAAATAGCTCGGCATCCAGGTATGGGCCCGGAATGCTTTCGGATTGTTGATCCAGCGGAAGGCCCAATCGGCGTCGAGCTTCGAGGCGGCGTGGCGCAGGCTCGGTCCGGGTCGCGGTTTATCTTTAAAGGTGTCGATCGCGTGGCAGGCGTAGCAGCCGGCCTTTTCGATAAGGGCCAGACCCAGGTTGAGCGTATCGGCGCTCTTGATCGAGGTCTGCGCCGAGTGGCAACGGTAGCAGCCCGCCTCGGTGTACTTCGCGGGATACATTGGATATTGCACGTGATGCATCTTGTGCCAATGGTGGTCGTGCTCCCAATGCTCCTTCTGCTCCTTGGAATCGGGCATATGGGCCGCGGAAACGAAGGCCGTGCCGCGTCCGCGTCCGCCGTGGCAACTGGTGCAGCCGAATTCTTTGACGGGATGGGGTGACCCGTCGCTCAGGAAGAGGTCGAGGTTAGGATGCGCCGTGAACGGGGCTTTTGCGCCGGCGTATTCCTTCTTAAGAATGCCCTGGTGGCAGGCGATACAGCGATCAACCTTGGGCACGCGCTCGAGACCGAGATCGTCAGTGATGCCGTTCACGATGATCTGGTAGTCGCGCACATTGTAGTATGGGTTGGCCATGTCCAGGATCGGCAGATCACGCACCACGTTGGCGATCTGGTTGATGGGTTTCATCATGCCCGGGTCAAGCTTCTTGAGTTGGCGGCGCAGGAGATCGCCCTGGCGTGTCAGCTTCGATTGTGCGCGCTGCAGCTCGCGGGTACGGGCTGTGATATCGCTGACCACCTCTTCCTGGGCCGCGAGGGCCGTGTCGGCGGCCTCCATATCGACTTTAAGTAGCGCGGCTTGCGCGGCAAGCGCGTCCATTTTTTCGCGTGCAGCGTCGGCGTTGCCTTGCCCATGCACGCTGGCCGCCTCAAAGGTATAGATCGCGGTATCAAGGTCGGCCTTTTCAAAATTATAGAGCTGCACGCGCCGCTGGTATTCCTTTTGCCGGTTATCGCGCTCATCCTGAGCGGCGGAAAGCCGGGCGGCATGGGCGCGTTCTTTGGCGACGGCGGATTCCAGCGCCGATTCAACCTCCTGAAACTCGGCGGTCGCCTGTACCCGCTGTTCCTCTTCCGAGAGGCTGCTGCGGGTCAGGTCCGCTTCCATCTTGCGGAACTCGCGCTGGTAGGGCCGCCACTCGCGGGCATAGTCCTTCCAGAACATCCAGATTATGCTGAACAGAAACAACGCACTGGAAATCGCAAAAATCTTGTTCAACGACTCCGGGTGATAGTGCCGCTGTTCGCTATCCGGTATTTCGTGTTTGGCCATCGGGCGGTCCTAAATATTAAACCAGGGCGTGGCGATCATGTACTTCAGGTTGATCGACCAGCGCAGGATCATTTTGATCGGTAGACTGAGCGCCATCAGGCTGAGGAACATGAACCAGGAGTATTTCATGCTACCCATGCGCTCGAAGAAGCCCTTCAGGCGGAACTTTGCCAGCAGCGGGGGAATGCCCATGAAATAGAAGCTCGTCAGCAGGATGCCCCAGATCTCACGCACAAGCACGTTGTCCGGCAACGTCTGCTTGAGCGCGATGACGTAGATGATCTCGGAGAGGTTAACGTTGTTGAGCGCCGCCACCTTGTGCGGATCCCAGCGCTCGAATGGACCAAAGAAATTCCAACCGGGCCCACGGAAGAACGTGCCGACGATGACCATGTAGACCCATAGGACCAGCCACCCGAAGAGAAAGAGCGAGATGAAGAGTTTGCGGTTCTGGAAGCTGAAGTAGCCCGAGGTCGAGCGATCAGTATCGATGTAGGGAATGGCCATCAGGCCCACGATGATGACCGTGGGGAAGGCCACGCCGGCCAGCCAGGGGTCAAAATAGACGAGCATTTCCTGCAGCGCGAGGAAGTACCAGGGCGCCTTTGACGGATTCGGCGTCAGGCTGGGGTCAGCTGGTTCTTCGAGTGGGGCCTGCAACACGATCGACCAGACCAACAGACCCACCATGCAGAGCACCATCACGATTAACTCGGTGTAGACCAGATCGGGCCAAACGAGCACCTTGCGTTTCTCGGGAACCTCATACTCGTTGGGCTTCAAGCCCTGGGCCAGTCGCGCGTCATTGGCGTAGGCCTGCTTCATCGATAGCCAGAGGAAAAACACGGTCGAGAAGAGCAGTAGCACAATCGGCACGTTGTCCGGCTTGAGTACGATCGCGCGATAGTTGGGGTCCGTCAGGCTCAGGCAATGCCCCGTGATCATGACAGTGAAGATGAACACACCGCCCTTGCCGGTCCACAACTTGTAGATCCCGAGCCGCCGGTTGATCGCCGCGAACCATTCCGTGGGAGGAAAGATGAAGAAGAAAATCGCGAACAACGTCAGGAAGCTAATCGTCGGTGACGAGAAAACGTTGACGAGATGCTTAACGGATTCGCCCATAACGCCACGTCTCCTAAAGCGGTCCCGAGACGCCGCCGTCTTTGCGCACGCGCCAGAAGTGAACCGCCATGAAGACCACAATCACGACGGGAAAGGCAATACAGTGAAAGACGTAGAATCGCAGCAATGCACCACCGCGAACCTCGCGTTCGCCGAGAAGACCGTACTTGGCGTCACTGAGCGGCGTCACCAGGTTGATATCCCCGATGCTGACCAGCGCGGCGCCGGGTCCTTCACGTCCCAGCAGCGGTGTGGCTGCCGCCATGTTTGAACCGACCGTGATGGCCCAAATCGCGAGCTGATCCCAGGGCAGGAGATAGCCGGTGAAACTGAGGAGCATGGTGAGCGTCAGCAGGATGACGCCGATGGCCCAGTTGAATTCGCGCGGGGGTTTGTAGGCGCCGGTCATGAAGACGCGGAACATATGCAACCAGACGGTGATCACCATCAGGTGCGCACCCCATCGATGAATTTCGCGCATGATGCCGAGCGGTGTCGTTTCCGCGAGATCGATCACGTCCGTGTAGGCGCGCGTGGTCGTCGGAACGTAGTAAAACATCAGCAAGATGCCGGTCACGGTCAGCACCAGAAAGACAAAGAAGGACAGGCCGCCCATACACCAGGTGTACTTGACCTTGACGGCGTGTTTCGGGATCGAAACAGGATGAAGGTGCAGGAAGACATTGTTGAGGACCTGCATCATGCGACCGCGGCGATCCTGCGGGACCTGTACGCGGAAGATGGACTTCCAGATTACACTCTTGAACGGATTCTTGTTTTTCTTCTCTTCGGCCATGACGTCTTATCCTATGTCATCAGGTAGGAGTCGGGGTTTTCCCAGTCGCCTTTTTCCTGGCGGAATGTGACCGACTTGTCGATCAGGAGTTGACCGTCCTCTGCAAGCCCGATCCGTACGCGTTCGAGCGGGCGCGGTGCCGGGCCTTCAAAATTGATGCCGGACATGCGGAACCCGCTTCCGTGGCAGGGGCACTTGAATTTGCTTTCATTGGGTAGCCAGTTGGGTGTGCAGCCGAGGTGCGTGCAACGTGCGAGGATCGCGTAGATTCGATCGTCCGTTCGTACGATCCAGACGCGGTGTTTGCCCTTCCAGTCGACGGAGACCGCGCCGGGACTGTACTGATCTGGAAAACCGGCCTTGAAAGAACTCGGAGGCTCAAACAGCACGTTCGGGAAAAGAAAGCGCCCGCACATTGTCAGAAAACCGCCCATCGCCGCTGCAAAAAAGACCCAGGCGACGGTCATCCAGGATAGGAAGCCGCGACGGGATAGTGGTGCGTCGGTGTTGGAGGTGTTATCTACCATGCAGAGTCGTCCCAATCAGGAAAAAGAAGGGGCGAATTAATCACAACGGATCATGCCTCGCAAGAGGATTCTCGTTTAGCGGCCCGGTGAATCGGGCCAGGTCGGGCAGGATCTCCCGCACGGCTTCGCGCAGGAAGGCCCGCGTATGAAAATCATCGTCCACAACGGTGTCGTTCCAGACCACGATGTCGAGGTCGATCGTGCGCGGCCCATGCGAGTTTTCCGCGTGTATCCTGCCGAGCTGAGTCTCGACGTCCTTCAGGAAGGCCCGGAAGGCCTCGTGGTCCAACGCGGTATCGACCAGGAGCGTGCCATTCAGAAAGTCGGCTTGCTCGGTGAAACCGACCGGCTTCGTCATGCGCAGGGCAGATTCGGCGACCAGTTCGTAGCTGGCAGCGATGAGGTCACGGGCGCGCTGGACATGCTCAGCGGGATCGATATTGGAACCCAGGCTGACGACGGCACGGTTCATTCGGGGCGGCAGCCCTGGACCTCGATCGAGACCGAGTCGGCCCCGCGCAACGCGCCGGGTTTGTCGACTCGTACCGTGGCGGCGTCCGCGCGGGGATTCTCAAGCACCATCTCCAGCAGGTGCTGGGCGAGGGTCTCGATCAGGAAGAAGTCGCTGGCTTCGATGACTTCGATCATGCGCTTGGTGATGACCTTGTAGTCGTACGCCTCCTCGATTCGATCCGATTGCGCGGCGGGGGTGGCGTCATAGTCGATCACGACGTTGATGACGACATCCTGCTTCGTCGTGCGTTCCCAATCGTTGATACCGACGATCGCCTGCAGGCGTAAGTTTTCAATTCGAATGTGGGCCATGGCGGGGGAGGTTCAGGGGGTTAGGGGTTTAGCGTTCAACGGTTCAGTGATTCTCTCCTGCGCGCTACGGAGGGCAAGCAGTGTTTGTCGTTTTGCGGTGTTGGCCATTCAGCCGTGAACCCCGGAACATTGAACCTCTCCTACGAGATCAAGGTGAGGAATTCAGCGCGGGTTTCGGCATGTTGACGGAAGAGGCCGAGCATGCAGGAGGTTTTCATAACCGAGTTTTGTTTTTCGACCCCGCGCATCATCATGCATAAATGTTGCGCCTCGATCACAACGGCGACGCCGCGCGCACCGGTGTGTTCCATGATGGTGTTCGCGATTTGCCGTGTGAGGTCTTCCTGGATCTGGAGCCGGCGCGCAAACGCATCCACGATTCGCGCGACCTTGGAGAGTCCCAGCACCTTGTCGGACGGTATGTAGGCCACGTGGCATTTTCCGATGAAAGGCAACAGGTGATGTTCGCAGAGCGAATACAGCTCGATGTCCTTGACCACGACCATGTCGTCTGTCTTTGAGTCGTACAGCGCTTCGTTGATGATGGCTGGAATGTCGGCCTGGTAGCCGCGTGTCAGGAACTTCCACGCTTCGGCGGCGCGTTGCGGTGTTTTGAGTAGCCCCTGGCGTTCGGTGTCTTCGCCAACTGCCGCTATCAATTGCTTAAAGAGATCATCCATTTGCGGTCCTGTCTTTTCTTTCTGTTTCAGGCTGTTCGGCGCAGACACTCGTCCAGCGGCCGTCGACGGGTGCGCGGGACTTTCTCCGCATACCCCATGTAAAAGAACCCGATGATGTATTCGGTCTCGGCGTCAATGTCCAGCAACTGGTACGTTTCGGCCTTACGGGTGAGTGCGCCGGTGCTCCACTGGACGCCGACCCCGGTCTCCCAGGCTGCGAGTTGCACGTTCTGCATGGCGCAGCAGGTAGCCGCGTAGTCCTCGCGCCGCCGCTGTTCGTCGCCGTCCTGAACGCAGGAGACCACCACGATCGTCGGTTTGGACATCAGCTTCTGAAACCCTTTCTCTCCGCATTCCGCTGCGCCGTCCGGGTCCTTGGCGGTGGCTTTCTCGAGCTGAATCTGCCGGTAAGACTCGGCGAGCGTTCGTTTGGTCTGCTCGCCGACGAGGATGAAGCGCCAGGGCTCGGTGAAATGATGGTTGGGCGCCCAGATGGCCGCTTCGAGGAGGTCCTCGACCAGGTCCGCCGGTACCGGGTCGGGCTTGAAGGCAAAAATCGTACGTCGGCTGCGGATCAGGTCACGTACGGATGTTGTTTCGACGGTCAACGAAGACTCCGGAGTCGTTGGTTGGTATTGTGCCGCGGTGGGGGTCTTGCTCGCCGGAATTCGGCACCGCCACCCAGGGGGCGGGCCTACGAAGCTTTCTTCAGTACAACTTCGGGTTTCTTGCGCGGCGCGGTGCGCTTGGCGGATTTGATCTTCGTCGTTGTCGCCGGCTTCTGTGCTGCGGGTGAGTTGACGTTGAACGTTACGTCACAGGCCTTGAAAAACTTGAGAAATTGCACCAGGCGTTCCATGACAAAATCATCAACGGCGTGTTCCATGCGGCAGGCGTTTTCGTCGGCAAGTTCTTCGGGTACGTGCAGAATCTCGGTCAGGAAGTCGGCCAGAATGCCGTATTTGTTCAGTAGCTCCTCGGCCAGGGCATCGCCCTTGGGCGTCAACGTGGCGAAGCTGTAGGGGTCGTAAACGACCAGGCCCTTCTCGGACAGGTTCTTGAGCGCGGAACTGACCGACGGTTTCGTGACGCCGAGATATTTGGCGATATCCTTGACGCGTGCCACCGTGTGCTCCTTGGACAGAACACAGACCGCCTTCAGGTACATTTCCTGGTGGTCGCTGAGTTTACTTACAGGTGGATGCATAATCGGCGCCCTCCTCGCCGAAGATTGTTAGACTAGGCTAACTTTGTTTGAGCGTCAAGCGGGGGACGACCCGGGCGAATGAGCTGCTATTACGGGGACTTTCGGCGTATTATGACCCGGTCGTGTCACGATACCTGAGAGAGCGTCAATGGAGCCGGGCATGCCTGTTGCTGGGTGGCCTGCTGCAGGTTTTCGTTGCCGGTCGGGCGATCGCTCTTGGACCGCACGAAATCGTCGTGCTCGTCAATCGCAACCGTGCGGATTCGGGCCGGATTGCGGATGCGTACGCCCGCATGCGCGCGATACCGACCGTGAACGTGATTGACCTCAATATCCCGGCCGCATTCACGGGCGAGCGACCGGAGATCGCGCCCGCCGCGTTCACCGAACATATCTGGGAGCCGGTCCAGACCGCGATGCGCGAGCGGGGGATCGAGAGCCATATCCTTGCCTGGGTCTATTCGGCCGGATTTCCAATTCGCGTCACGACGCAGCCCGCCACCTCGATTCATGCCATGACGTTTACACGCAACGAGATACCGTCCACGCAGAAGACACTGGACGGCACCTTCTCATCGCCGTACTTCGCCGGTCCGAACAATCCAAAGGCGCCGGAACAGGGGTCACAGAGTCTAGACCGGCTCGTGGCGTGGCAGGGCGCCGCGTTCCCGATACCGAGCATGATGCTGGGATATACCGGCGAACGCGGGAATTCGGAGGCGGAAATCCTTGCCTACCTGCGCAAGGGAGCCGCCGCGGACCACACGTCGCCCACGGGTACAATCTTCTTTACGACCAGCGACGACATCCGGTCGACCTCTCGCGAGTGGCAGTATCCGCGCACAGTCAAGGACCTTGCCGCGCGCGGCGTGGGCGCGGTCGTCACCCATGTGCAGAGCCGCAACTGCCCCGAGGTGCTGGGCATCATGATGGGCGCGGCCGGAATCAATGCCGCGCGCAACAACACGTTTTTGCCCGGCGCGATGGCGGAACATTTCACGAGTTATGCCGCTGCTTTCGATCGGAAAGCGCAATCCAAACTCAGCGCATGGTTGTCCGTCGGGGCCAGCGCCTCCGCCGGTACCGTCACGGAACCGCGCGCGATGTGGACCAAGTTTCCGCACGCCCGCTTCTTCGTTCACTACGCGTCGGGCTGCACGATGTTGGAGAGCTTTTATCAGTCCATACGCTGCCCGATGCAGATTCTGCTGGTGGGTGACCCCCTGGCGAATCCGTTTGCTCCGGACGACAGGCTGGCGATCGAGGGACTGGATGGTGACTCCGTCGCTGGCTTGCAGACCGTGCGGGCGCGCGTCACGAAGGGCATACCGGAACGTTACCGGCGCTTCCTATATCTTGTCGATGGCCGTCCGCAGGGCGAACGCTCCCGTCGTCGAATGGTCGAATTGGATACGACGCGCCTGTCCAATGGACGCCATGTTCTGCGCGCCATCGGGTATCGAAACGGCACGGTTCGCACCCAGATCTTCGCGCTCAAAACGTTTGTTGTCGCCAATCCGTGACGCGGGCGGGAATGATCTCTCCGTCTAAAAATTGCCCTATGTCGCTGGGAAAATGCGTTGCCGATGCGTGCGTAGCGTTGCACCACGGCGTACGCGACCGCTATTGAAGCGCGCCCCGCGCCCGTATACAATGCGCCGCTCATGAAACTCTTTGTTCCAGGTCGAATCTGTCTTTTCGGTGAACATACCGACTGGGCGGGTGGCTATCGCCGCATCAACGCCGAGATCGAAAAGGGCTATACGATCATCACGGGCACGAACCAGGGGCTCTATGCAAACGTCAGTGCCCATCCAAACCGTTTCATCTTTCGAGCCACGGATAATGACGGTAACCGGTCCGAGGTGCTCGATTTGCCCATGGAGCTGGGGGCCCTGCAGGCCGAGGCGGAGTCCGGCGGATTCTTCAGCTACGCGGCCGGCGTTGCGTTCCAGATCCTGACACATAACCGTGTGCAGGGCATCGAGATCGACAACTACGAGACGGACCTGCCGCTTAAGAAGGGGTTGTCCTCCAGTGCCGCGCTCTGTGTCCTGGTCGCACGCGCCTTCAACGTTGTGTACGACCTGAAGATGACGACCCGCGGCGAGATGGAGTATGCCTACCTCGGCGAGATCACGACACCCTCCCGCTGCGGACGAATGGACCAGGGTTGCGCCTACGGGAACCGGCCGATCCTGATGACCTTTGACGGCGAGCGCGTCGACGTACGCGAGATCCACGTGCCCAACGATCTGCACTTCGTGATTGTGGATCTCGCGGCGGGCAAGGACACGAAGGAGATTCTGAGCGATCTGAACAAGTGTTATCCCTTTGCCTCCGACGAGGCGCAGGAGAAGGTGCAGCGCTTTCTGGGGGCCACGAGCGCGCGCATTACACACGATGCCATGGCGGCGCTCGAGGCCGGCGAC
The DNA here is from genome assembly GCA_913047795.1 of uncultured Verrucomicrobiota bacterium. Taxonomy (GTDB): domain Bacteria; phylum Verrucomicrobiota; class Kiritimatiellia; order CAJWTS01; family CAJWTS01; genus CAJWTS01. The sequence continues at coordinate 26,414 of CAJWTS010000039.1, forward strand.
GCGCAGCGGATCGGCGAGTTGATGCTTGAGGCACAGGCGCACTTCGATTCCGAGGTGGCGCCGGCCTGCACAACGCAGCTCATGGCCCCGGTCCTGCACAGGGTCTTGAACCACGCGCCCTTGCGAGACCATGTGCATGGCGGCAAGGGCGTCGGATCACAGGGTGACGGCACCGCGCAATTCATCGCGAAGGACGCAGCCAGTCAGGCTAAAGTCGTCGAGATCATCGAGAAGGAGCTGGAGATGCCGTGTCTGAAGCTGGTCATCGAGGCCGGACGCCGGGTACGCCGCGCGGTCATTCCGGCAGCCGGTTTCGGGACGCGCCTCTTCCCCGCGTCGAAGGCGATCAAGAAGGAGTTGTTCCCGATCGTGGATCACCGTGGCGTCAGCAAGCCCGTCATCATGGCAATTGTTGAAGAGGCCTTGAGTGCCGGCATCGAGGAAGTCGCGATCGTCATTCAGAGCAGCGATCGTGAAATCTTCGAAGATTTCTTTACGACCCCGCCGCCGATTGAACATTTCAACAAACTGTCGAAGGAACATCAACAGCGCAGCCGCGAGTTGATGGAGATGGGTAACCGCATCACCTGGTTGGAGCAGGATTCGCAGGAAGGCTTCGGGCATGCCGTTTACTGCGCGCGCGAATGGGTTGATGGCGAGCCGTTCCTGCTCATGCTCGGCGATCATCTATACGGATCCGACACGGATGCTTCCTGCGCCCGGCAGTTGGTGGACGAGTTCGAACGCGTTGGCCACAGCGTCGTGGGCATGATGGTGACGCCGGGCGGTGTGATTCACAACTTCGGATGCGTAACTGGCGTCTGGGAGAATCCGGATGTCAGCCTCGCCGTTACGGAGTTCTGCGAAAAACCGGATTTGGACTATGCGCGCGAGCACTTGCAGGTGGAGGGCATGGATCCGGATACGTTCTTCACCGTGTTCGGGATGTATGTTCTGCAGCCCGAAATTTTTGACCTGCTCGAAGAGAACATCCAGCACGATGTTCGCGAGCGCGGCGAGTACCAGTTGACGCCTTGCCTCGACAAGCTCCGCCAGCAGAATGGCTTCGCCGGTTACGTGGTGCAGGGCCGCCGCTTTGACGTGGGCTTGCCCGACGATTACCGGCAGGCCATGATCGATTTCCGCAACGCATGAGTGCCGCGAACCTGAGAGTTGTCGAGCATCCGCTGCTCGAGCATTCGCTGACCATTCTGCGCGATCAAAACACGTCACGCGCGGACTTCAGGCACCACGCCGGCGTGGTGTCGAAGGTCTTGCTGATCGACGTCACGCGCGAAGCCGCGCTTGCCGATGTACGAGTCACGACCCCGCTGGCCGAAACGGCCGGGCAACAATTCGCCGATCGCATCGTCGTTGTGCCGGTCTTGCGCGCCGGATTGGCGATGCTGATGGCCGCGCAGGATTTGCTGATCGATGTATCGGTTGGTTTCATGGGCCTCGAACGCGATGAAGAAACCGCCGTCGCGCGCGAATATTATCGGAATATGCCCGACGACCTGGCCTCACAATGGGTGATCGTGCTCGATCCGATGCTCGCCACCGGCGGATCGCTGGACGGCACCGTCTGCGCGCTCAAGGACAAGGGTGCGCAGCGCATCACGCTGCTCTGTATCGTGTCCGCGCCGGAAGGCATACAACGTGTCACCGAAAACCATCCCGATGTGACGCTCATCACCGCCGCGGTCGACGAGCGACTCGACGCGAACAAGTTTATCGTTCCGGGCCTCGGAGATTTCGGGGATCGGTACTTCGGGACCTGAGCGCGCTGGACCGACCTGATCCCCTGTCGTCCACGTTTCGAACGCGCGGCGTGAGTCCTTTTGCTCCGAGTAACACGTCGATCGCAGCTTTTCTGACGTGACAGGTCGCGCCCTGATTGAGCCAACGACTGTCCATCAGCGATTCAAAACATACACTAGACGACGGGGACATTGGGCTATATAGTGTTCAGCAGAAGGGCGGTACGTAGCGCGTAAGGCAGCAGCAGGTTATTCGGGGAAGTAACCGCCTGCCGAACAAACGAGCGTTTATGCGTCACCGGTGAGCCATGGGAAATAACCCAACCAATACGTCGGAATACTACGCCAAGCAAGCCAAACTACTTGACGAAAGGGCTGAGCGCGCGGAAGTGCGTAGGGCCCGGGCGCTTAAACTTGGGAACACGAGAGAAGCGGATGGCGCCATGAGAACTATCGAAGAAGCACAGCAGGGCGCCAGGCAATTTCGGGCCCAAATTACCTGATTCTACCATCGCGATAAACGATCGCGAAGGGCATCCGAATAGCCGTGCCTTTGCTTCGTCAGGACAGCGTCCGCGCTGTTACTTGGAGCAGAGGAACGACTAGGGGTTGGTCTTCCCGACGTGTTACATCGAGGCGTGTTGCGTCAGCTGCGCGGAATCCGAACGGCTACGCGTCCGACGCGTCGGCGGCGCCTTCGTCTTCTTCGGCCGTTGCGTCGTCGGCAGGGGGCTCTTCAGTCGGTGCGTCTTGATCCGAATCCAATTTCATGTCCTGCTCCTCTTCCGACACTTTTTCGGATGCCACGGGCGTGGCCGAGACCAGCTTGTCGCCGTCGTCGACGTTGATCAGGCGCACGCCTTGGGTGACGCGGCTGATGACGCGCACATCGCCGACGGCCATGCGGATCATTTTGCCGTTGGCCGTAATCAGCATCAGGGCATCGTTCTCACGCACGGCATGTGCTCCGATGACCTGGCCGTTGCGCTCCGATGTGCGGATGGCGATGATGCCCTGCCCGCCACGTTTCTGGCCGCGGTATTCGTCGAAACTCGTGCGTTTGCCATAGCCGTTCTCGGTGCAGACGAGGAAGGTGGTCTTGTCCTCGACGATCTCGAGCAGCACGACCCGGTCGTCCTTGCCCAGCTTGATGCCGCGCACACCGCGCGTGGCACGGCCCAGGTCGCGTAGCTGACGCTCCGCGAAGCGGATACTCTTGCCCGCGCGCGTCGCCAGCACGATATCATCTTCGCCGCCGGTCTCCTTGACGCCGATCAGGCGGTCGCCCTTATCGATATTGATCGCGTTGATGCCGCCGCGTCGCGGCCGGCTGAAGTCGGCCAGGTTGGTCTTCTTGATCACGCCGCGCTCGGTCGCCATCACGAGGTGCCTGTCTTCGGAGAATTCGCGAACCTTGATCATGGCCGCGAGCTGCGCGTCGGTTGCGATCTGAAGCAGGTTGACAATGGCCTTGCCGCGCGAGGTGCGGCCGGCTTCGGGAATCTCGTACACCTTCTCCCAGTGGACCTGGCCGTCTTCGGTAAAAAACAGAATGTAGTCGTGTGTCTTCGCGATGAAGAGATGTTGCACAAAATCCTCGTCGCGCGTGCCCATGCCCGCCACACCCTTGCCGCCGCGCCGCTGTGCCTTGTAGGTTTCCATCGGGACGCGCTTGATGTAGCCGCGGTGACTGACGGTGATGATCGAACTGCGGTCGGCGATCAGGTCCTCGATCACCATGTCGTTTGCGTCCGGCTCGATCGCGGTACGCCGTTCGTCGCCGTACTGCTCCTTAATTTCGCCCATGTCTGTCTTGATCAGGTCGTAAATCTTGTCCTCGTTCGCGAGCAGGTCCTTCAGATACGAAATGCGCTTGATGATCTCGAGATACTCATCCTCAAGCTTCTTGCGTTCCAATCCCGTGAGCTGGTAGAGGCGCATGTCCAGGATGGCCGTGGCCTGGCGCTCGCTGAGTTCAAACTTCGCCATGAGGTTGGTGCGGGCCTCGTCGCGATTGCTCGCGGCGCGGATCGTTTTGACCACGTCGTCGAGGTTATCGATCGCGATCCTGAGACCTTCCAGGATGTGCGCGCGCTCCTCGGCCTTGTTCAATTCGTACTTCGTGCGACGGGTGATGACCTCGAAGCGGTGCGCGACGAAGCAGCGCAATAGTTCGACCAGGTTCATCACGCGCGGTTGGCCGTTGTCGATGGCCAGCATGATCGCGCCGAAGGTGGTCTGTAGTTGGGTGTGCTTGTAGATGTTGTTGATCAGGACCTTGGGGATCGCGCCGCGCTTGAGCTCGATTACGATGCGCATGCCCTGGTTGTTCGACTCGTCACGAATGTCGGAAATGCCTTCGAGCGTCTTGAGGCCCACCAGGCGCGCGATGTTCTCGATGAGCGTGGTCTTGTTGACGATGTACGGGATTTCGGTGATGACAATCGAATCCTTGCCGTTGCGCCCCTCTTCGATGCCGGCACGACCGCGGATGCGCATTTGGCCGCGGCCGGTGCGATACATTTGCGCGATACCCTGAGTGCCGCAGATGACGCCACCGGTCGGAAAGTCGGGGCCCTGGACGATGGCGGCCAGAGCGTCGACCGAGCTGGAGGGGTCGTCGATCAACTGAATCACGGCGTCGCAAATCTCGTTCGAGTTATGCGGCGGGATGTTCGTGGCCATGCCGACCGCGATGCCGGACGATCCATTGAGCAGCAGGCAGGGGATCTTGGAGGGCAGAATCAGCGGTTCCTCGAGGGATCCGTCGTAATTGGCCCCGTAGTCGACGGTCTCCTTGTCGAGATCCGCGAGCATGTCTTCGGCCATGCGCTGCATGCGCACCTCGGTGTAGCGCATCGCCGCGGGCGGATCGCCGTCCACGGAGCCGAAATTGCCCTGGCCGTCGACCAGCGGGTAACGCAACGAGAAATCCTGGGCCATGCGCACGATCGTGTCGTAGACCGCGGTGTCGCCGTGCGGATGGTATTTGCCGATGACGTCGCCGACCACACGCGCTGATTTCTTGTAGGGGCGATTGTGCGTATTGGCCAGTTCGCGCATGGCGAACAGCACACGCCGGTGCACGGGTTTCAATCCATCACGCGCGTCAGGCAATGCCCGGCCGATAATCACACTCATCGAATAATCGATGTAGGAGCGTTTCATCTCCTCTTCGATATTGATGGGGTCGATCGTATCGTTTTCCGTATACATGCGCTACTGCTCCAGTTGTTGAAGAGGGGTAGGGGGGCGGTTGAACGTTGGCGTTATCACACGTCCAGGTTGCGCACACGCAGGGCGTGCTCCTGGATAAACTCGCGTCGGGGTTCGACCTCCGTGCCCATCAGTGTCGTAAACAGTTCATCCGTGCTCGGGCTGCGGTCCATGATGACCCGTAACAGGCGCCGCTTGTTCGGATCCATCGTGGTATCGAAGAGCTGGTCGGGGTTCATCTCGCCCAACCCCTTGTAGCGTTGGACCGAGACGTTGCCTCGTCCGATTTCGCGCACGGCGTTGAGCAGGTCGGGCAGCGAATGAATCGCGCGTTCGTGACCGGAGCCATTGTGGAGAACGCAGAGCGTGTCCTCGGTTGCCTCGTATTGATCAAGTGAGAAACCGTTCTTCTCGAGGCTGGCGCGGCATTTCTCGAGTCGCTCCGCGGCGAAGATCTCGATCCAATCAAGGCTCGGCCCCGGCGCAGCTTCGGCCTGCTCGGGGGTGTCGTCATCCTCGGCAAAAATATCGAGCTGATGTCCTGTTTCCTTCTCAAGCTCATCCTGCAGTTTCTTGAGTTCCTTGTCCGTGTAAACGTAGTGGGATGTGACGGTCCCTTCGTTTTCGATCGTGACGAGGTACTTTGCGTAGCGGCCCGTCTTCTCGTCGCGGCGCTGGATGTAGTCATTGAAGTTGATGCCACGCTGTCCGAGCGTGGTGGCGATGGCTTCGAGGTCCTTCAGCAGTTCGAGAATGCTCGCAAGCGTTTTGCCGCTGAACGATTTGTCGTCCGATGTGGTGCGCAGCGTAAGGTTCTTGCTGCCGAGTTCGGTCAGCATCTGGGTCAGCGCTTCTTCGGTATCGAGATAGATATCTTTCTTGCGCTGCGAAATCTTGAATAGCGGCGGCTGCGCGAGATAGATGTGCCCGCCGTCAAAAAGGCTCGGCATCTGGTTGTAGAAGAAGGTCAGCAGCAGCGTGCGAATGTGGGCGCCGTCCACATCGGCATCGGTCATGATGATGATCTTGTGGTAGCGCAGTTTCTCGATATCGAACTCGTCGTCGATGCCGACCCCGATCGCGGTGATCAGGATTCGGATCTGTTCGTTGTTCAGAATTTTGTCGAGCCGTGCCTTCTGTACGTTGAGTACTTTCCCGCGCAGCGGAAGGATGGCCTGGAACTCGCGATTACGGCCCTGCTTGGCCGATCCGCCCGCGCTGTCGCCCTCCACAATGTAAAGCTCGCATAATTTCGGATCGCGTTCGGAACAGTCGGCGAGTTTGCCCGGCAGGCCGCCGCCGTCGAGGGCACCCTTGCGGCGTGTCAGGTCGCGTGCCTTGCGCGCCGCGACACGCGCGCGTGCCGCCAGCAGGGCTTTATCGACAATGCGTCGCGCGACGGAAGGATGTTCTTCAAGGAAATGCCCCAGGTGTTCGTTCACGATCGACTCAACGATGCCCTGGACCTCGCTATTGCCGAGCTTGGTCTTAGTCTGACCCTCAAACTGCGGGTTCGGGATCTTCGCGCTGATGATGGCCGTTAGCCCCTCACGAATGTCGTCGCCGGTCATCGACTCTTTGTCGTCCTTGATCAGCTTGTTGGCCGTGGCGTAGGCGTTGACCGTGCGCGTCAAGGCCGAGCGGAATCCGCTCAAGTGCGTGCCGCCCTCAATGGTGTTGATGTTGTTGGCGTAGCAGAACACGTTTTCCTGGAAGGCGTCGGTATATTGCATCGAGATCTCGACCGCGATGTCGTCCTTCTCGCTTTCGATCGATATGACCTTGGGGTGCAGCGCCGTCCGGCTGCGATTCAGGTGCGCCACGAACTCTTCGATTCCGCCCTTGTATTGAAAGAGCTCTTCGCGTTCGGGATGCTCCTGCGTCAGCTCGATTTCCACGCCGCGGTTGAGAAAGGCCAGCTCGCGGATGCGATTGGCCAGGATGTCCCACTCGTACTCCACCGTAGAAAAAATCGTCCCGTCCGGCGAAAAGGTGACCTTCGTTCCGGTGGATTTTGTTTTGCCGATGACCTCCAGCTTTGACACCGGGATGCCGCATTCGTAGCGCTGGTGGTAGACTTGGCCGTCGCGCTTGATCTCGACCTCGAGCCACTCGCTGAGGGCGTTGACGCAGGAGACGCCGACCCCGTGCAGGCCGCCGGAGACCTTGTACGAATCGTCGTCAAACTTGCCGCCGGCGTGCAGCGTGGTCATCACGACTTCGACGGCGGGCTTCTTCTCGGTCGCGTGCATATCGACCGGAATTCCGCGACCGTTGTCCGTGACGGTCACCGACCCGCCGGCGTTCAGGTGAACCGAAGCACGGGTGCAATGGCCGGCCAGGGCCTCGTCGATGCTGTTATCGATGACCTCGTAAACACAATGGTGCAGACCGCGTACCGACGTGTCGCCGATGTACATCGCCGGGCGCATGCGCACCGCGTCGATGCCCTCGAGCACCGTAATATTGGTGGCATCATATTGTCCGCCACTCCCCTTTGGTTTTTCATCGGCCATACGTTTCGGCGCGCCCCCATAATAGATTCGAATGTAGCCTGCTCGGGGGTCTATAGCAAGCCCTCAGATGTCGTTAAACGTTGATTCGGGAGGGGAACTTGACACCATCAGAATGCGCGATTATGGTGCGTGCCCCTCGTGTGCGAGGTCGCGTCGGTACGCGGTTTCGCCGGGATCAGACAACAACGCGACAAAGGAACCACGCGTCATAATGTTCAGCGCATCAGATCTTCGCAAGGGGCTAAAAGTCGAGATCGACGACGGGCCCTATGTCATCACCGATTTTCAGTTCGTGAAGCCCGGCAAGGGGCAGGCCATCTACAATTGCCGACTCAAACACATGCTCGATGGCAGCACGTTGACCCGCTCGTTCCGGTCGAACGACAAGTTGGCCAAGCCCGAGCTGAATACCGCCAAGTTTCAATTCTCCTATATCGATGGAGAAAGTTTCGTCTTCATGGACCAGAATTACGAGCAGGTATCACTATCCGCCGATATCCTGGGCGACTCACGGCACTTCCTGGTCGAGGACCTGGAGGTCGAAGTGCTTTATTATCGCGGGCAGCCGGTCGATGTGACATTGCCGAACTTCGTGGAGAAGACGATCGAGGAAACCGAGCCGGGTGCGCGCGGGGATACTGCGACGAACGTGTTGAAACCGGCGAAGATAACGGGCGGTTACGAAATCCAAGTGCCGCTGTTTATTAATGAAGGCGACCGGGTCCGAATCGATACCCGCACCGGCGAATATGCCGACCGGGTCAGCAAGCGCTGAGGCGCAGTCGCCGGGACCGGTCCCCTCGGTCATCCAACACCGGCACCTGCTGTTGCAGGCGTTGCGTGGTCATTTTCTCGATCGTGATTACCACGAGGTCGAGACACCCGTCCACCTGGAGACGCCCGCTCTCGAGGCCCATATAGACGCCGTTTCCGCGCAGGGTGGCTACCTGCGCACCTCCCCGGAATTCCACATGAAGCGCCTCGTGGCGGCGGGCTGCGAACGCATTTTTCAAATCGGTCCCTGTTTCCGCGCGGGCGAGCGCGGGGCGCTGCATCGTCCCGAGTTCACCATGCTCGAGTGGTACCGCGTCGGTGCCGACTACCTGGATATTCTGTCGGAGACGCGGGAGTTGCTGCAGGCGGTGGTTCGCGCCGTCGGCGGAGCGGGTCTTCGCGCCGGCGGCGTCGTGATCGACGTCGCACAGGACTGGCAGCAGTTGACCGTTCGCGACGCGTACACAGCCTATGCCGGATGGGATCCCGTGGCGGCCTTCGACGCGGATCGCTTCGATCTCGACATGGTCAATTGTGTCGAACCCAGCATGTGCCGGGAGCGACCGGTCGTGCTGATCGACTACCCGGCGCCGGTCGCCGCACTGGCGCGCTGCAAGGCCGGCGATCCCGCCGTTGCGGAGCGCTGGGAACTGTTCGTCGGCGGCATCGAACTGGTCAATGCCTATTCCGAGTTGACGGATGCGGCCGAGCAACGCCGCCGCTTCGCGCAGTGGTCCGCCATTCGAGCGGCAGACGGTCGGCCAGCCTACGCGCCCGACGAGGCCTTTCTGCGTGCCCTGGGCCGGGGGATGCCGGCCTGTGGCGGTGCGGCCCTGGGTGTCGATCGGTTGCTGATGTTGCTTGCCAATGCGGCATCCCTTGACGACGTGTTGCCTTTTCGATCCGAAGAGGTCTGAACATCTCAATTTCTGTTTACTCGTTCCGGTGCCTTACCTATAGTTGCGTCATCGGAATCTGGTGCGATGCAACGTCTACTTAAATCTACAATTCTGGCGGCCGGGCTTCTTGTGTCGTGTTCGGTGCTGCTTGCCGCACCTTGGCAAGTCGATAATGCCTATCCGGAGTGCCAGGTCCTCGATCTCTCCCCGACCGCGGTCTATGACCTGTCATGGGGCTGGATCGCCGATGCGGACCTTGAAGGCGCCGGTGCAACGACCATCTATGAGGTCGACGCGCGGTGGGAGTTCGCCTATTGGCGGGATTTTCTGGACGGCGACATGGCGCTCGACCTCGTGACGGAGATCGATTTTTTCAGCCAGTCGGCCGATGTGGAACTGCCCGACCAACTGCTGGCCCTGAACCTCAAAGCCACCTGGGTGCGACGTTCGGCCGCCGGCCACGCCTGGCTGGTCGCGCTCGCGCCGGGTATCTATTCGGATATCGAAGAGATTGGGCTGAACACCATCTTTGTGCCGACGACGGTCACGCATATCTGGACCTGGAATCCCACCGTCTCGGCATTGTTAGGGTTGCAGGTGCGTCCGGACTACGAAGTGCCGCTAGTGGTCCTGGCCGGAATCGTCTGGAGCCCGGCGGAATTGATCCGAGTGGAGGCCCTGTTCCCGCGTGGGCGCGTACTGATCATGTTCGACCCGCGCTGGAGCGCCGAGATCGGCGCCGAGTGGTCGAGCACGACCTATCGCCTCAAGGAGAAGGGGCCCTACGATCGCGACAAGTTAACGATCGAGCAGATCGAATATTGGGTCAGCGTCTGGCATCAGCTGACGGACCGGCTTCGCATCGGCGTTTCGCTGGGCGAGGTGGCGTCCCGCGAGTTCGAATTCGACGATCGCACCGAGTTCTTTGGCCGTGCGTTTGACGTCGACGACAGTTTCTTCCTCCGTGTCGCGCTGGGAGGTCCGTTCTAATGCGGCGTTCCGTGCCGCACATCTTGTCGCTGCGGGACGCACCGCAGAACCCCTTGGACGCGGAGACGGCGCATGGCTTCTGCGGCTGAGACCTGGGAGCAGCATAAGCGTGTCATTCCCGGGGGCGTGGTCTCGCTGAACCGTATCATCGATCCCATGCGCGTCTTCGTTCGCGCGCAGGGTGCCTACATGTGGGACTCCGAGGACCGGCGTTATATCGATTATCATGCGGCGTTCTCACCTTACCTGCTCGGACATGCCGACCCGGATGTGGATGGCGCCGTCATTGAGGCGTTGCGCAACGGTGTCTCGCTCTTTGGTGCGGGCACGACGTACTGGGAAGGCGAACTCGCCGAGTTGATCGTTGAATGCGTGCCCTCCCTGGAACAGGTGCAGATCACGAACACCGGCTCGGAGGCCACCTTTCACGCGATTCGACTTTCGCGCGCCTACACCGACCGTGACGACGTTATCATCATGCAGGGCGGGTACAACGGCTGGCACAACGACGTGGCCTACAACGTGATGGACCCGGCACGCAAGGCGACGCCGTCTGAACCCGGCGGCGAGATCCCGCTCAGCCCGCTGTCGGCTGGTATCCCGGAGTCCGCCGGCCGCAATGTGCACGTTGTCCAGTACAACGACCTGAAAGCCGTTGAACGCCTGATGAAACGCGAGACGATCGCCTGTATCATCCTGGAGCCCATTCTGCAGAACGTCGGCATCATTAAGCCGCTGTCCGGCTACTTGCGCGGGTTGCGCAAGTTATGTGACCAGCACGGGTCGGTCCTGATTTTCGACGAGGTCAAGACCGGTTTCCGCCACGCGCTGGGCGGCTATCAATCCGTGCGTGGCGTTACGCCGGACCTGTCCTGTTTCGGCAAGGGCATGGCGAACGGCTACCCTCTGTCCGTGGTAGCTGGCCGTGGCGACATCATGAAACAGATGGAGGAAGTATTTTTTTCCTTTACAGCCG
>CAJWTS010000040.1 GCA_913047795.1 uncultured Verrucomicrobiota bacterium
CCGTCGGATTGTCGCGGAACTTCCGCAGCCAGTGAGCAAGCGAACGCTTGGGTTCGAATGTACGATTGTGGCCGACCAGGAGGGCGTCCTCGTCACCGGGCTGGTACGGGCGAATCGTGATGGGTTCGCTCATTGTTGGATGACTGTATCGGCAGAAAGGCGGTGTCGACTACTTCTGGCCGTTCTGTTCCTGCCAGCGTTGCAGCAATTCGTGCGCCTGGCGCGGAGTCAGGTCGTCGAGGTCGAGCTTTGCGAGTTCCTCGATCAGGGGGTCGGGAGGCGCACTGAAGAGCTCTGCTTGCCGCGGGCCTGGTTACAGATTCGAGTGCGACCCCGCCCGGTTCGATCGCTTCAAGGCGCTGTACGTCGCCCGGTTTCCACTTGAAGCGGTAGGGTCGCCACTGCCGTCCATCGCGCGTGCCTTCAAGCACGATCTCGGGTCGTGCCTTGGTCATGCTTGCGAACAGGCCGTAACCGTTGGCGAGGCTGAACGCGCCGTAAGTCTTGTTGAACCCCTCGCGCCAGTCCCCCAGCTTGCGCATGGCAGGATGGGATTCTCCGAGGGGGCGCGGCGCGCGCTGTTCGGCCGCGCTGCGACGTCTCTCGAGCGTGTGCTGCATGCCGCGGTAGAGGCGGTGATAGGTAATCGGGACAGACAGGATCAGGATCAAAACCGCAACGCCGTAGATCAGCACGCGATGCGGAACGTAGAGCCAGAGCCAGCTTGGACTGAGCAGCTTACCGCTGCGCGGCGGAACCCGGTGGCGCAGGCGCCGCGGCCATGCGGCATCGTCAATCAACGTGATGCAAAGCGCGATCGTGAGCAGGTTGAAATAGGCGTAGTTGCCTGTCGCCATGATCATCACCTGCAACACGATTTGGGCCACGGCGCCGATCAGCCGGAATGTGCGCGGCAGGAAGAACAGGAACGGACAGCCGATTTCGATCACGAACATGACCAGGCACGACGCCATCTGGATCGACAGTGGGAGCTGATGCGCGAACCAGGCGGTCCAGGTCGGGATCGGTTGCGTCCAGTAGTGGTAGGTCAGCGCCGTCAAGTTCCACCACGATGCGTCGTTACTGATCAGCTTGACCAGTCCGGACGCGATCATGAGCCGGAAGAGGAGCCACCAGAACAAGAGCCGGATCGTCGCCGTCGGCGGCGAAAGGCGCGAGAGCGTCAGCCGCCATTGCAGCGGGGCGTACCAGATGGCGAGGAAGCCGGTCTCCAGCAACAGGATTTCCCATTGATAGCCCATGAAGACCTGGCCGATCAGCGTCAACGAAAGGTAGAACAGCCAGAGCAGAACGAGCATGACGACCGGCGCCAGCCCGGCCACGAGCAGGACCGCCGACAGAGCACCGGTCGCGCAGATAAAGTCGATCATGCCGTCCGACGGCGCGAATCGGTAAATGGATGGAAAGGCTCGGAAGGGCACGGGATCGGTCTGCGCCGCGAAATGGTCCGTGATCTTTTCGGCAGGCAGGATGCCGTTGCTGCCGATTAAGCCGTCCGCCTGTGTCCAGAAGGAGAGGAACGCCACCAGGTAGACCAGTCCGAGCAGGCGCAGGAAGATTGAGCGACTGATGAAATACGTATAGGGCCGTGGCGCGCCGCCCGTGAGCAGGCGCGTGACGCGCGACAGGCCCATGCGCCGCTGCGCAACGAATGCATAAGCCCGCTCAGCGAACGGCAGCAGACCCGGCAGCCTCGCGGGCCAGGTCAACAAACCCCCGGCCGGCGCATAGGACAGGGCCTGGAAAACGGCCTCCGCGCCACGATAGACGCGGCCATCCGGCTCGACCAGGTGCACGGCCCGCTTGAGTTCGGCTTCGGAAATTTCGGGACACAGCTCGCGTGCGTCCTTGATCGCGATGTAGTTGACGCGCCCCCGTGTGAGGCGCTGCCAGCGGTCAATCCAGCGCTTGCAGAACCCGCAATCGCCGTCGTAGATCATCACCGGGCTCAACGGCGGCCGGGCGAGCTGGATTGTCTCAGGAGGCATGCCGGCAACTCTAACAGGCCCTTCCGTAGCGGTGAAGACCCGATGCCGGCCGCCGCGCAATGCGTTATGTTGATGCGCTTCTCGCGATTGACTTCGATGGGCGTTTATCGACAATCCGCAGATCAACCTGACTGGAGGATCTTGCATCATGGCCAACTATAGCGGAACGCCCATTGCCGACATCATCGCAGCGCTTGAATCGCGTCCCGATCTGCCCGTGCTTGCGCCGGACCGGGATTGGGACGAGGATCTGACGACGCGCCTTAACAACGCGACGGCGACGGATCTCTTTGGCGATCGGTCGATTGCCGACCCGGCATTCGCGGAGGCCGTGCGCAGCGGGCTCTTGCTTTGGAACGATGCGCTTGATGCGTCGCACACGGTTTCGCAGGCGATCGACACGATCACCGGAAGTTACTGGCACGGCATCATGCATCGCCGCGAGCCGGACTATGGTAACGCGAAGTATTGGTTTAATCGTGTCGGTTCGCATCCCGCGATGGTGCGCGTTCTGGCGCTGGCCACGGAACGCGCGGCCGCGTTGGTCGACGCCGCGTATGCCGAGGGGTTCGTTGGCCGGACAGAGTGGGATGCCTTTCAGTTCGTCGACTGGTGTGAAGACGCGGCGGGCCTCGATTCGGACGCAGGGGAACTGTTGCGTGTGATCCAGCTCGAGGAGATTAAGGTGCTGCTCGACTATTCGTTCGAGCAGGCGCTGGGTTAGTTCCTCGCAACGCGTGGATGCGTCGTGTGGCGCAGGTCCCGCACCAGCGATCCGATCGGAAAATAACGACCCGGGCAGGCCGTGGGTTTCGTATTAATCTGTTGATGCGTATGCAGGGCGCCGGGGCCAAGATCGCATTGGTCCATCAGGTGCGCCACGAGGCTTCGCAGGCTCTTCATCTGGGCCGCCGAGGGGGCGCGTTTGTCAAAGTTTCCGACCAGGCAGATGCCGATGCTGATCGCATTCTGGCGATCGCTGGCGAGGTGGCCGCCGGCGAGCTGCCGCGTCCAGCGGGCGCCGATATCGATGCGCCCGTCGGGCATGCGCACGCCGTTGCCGATCACGAAATGATAAGCCAGGCCGTTTTCCATGCGACGTCCTTCACGGTGATAGCGATCCATGCCCCAGGTCGTATCGACGGCCGATCCGCTATGGTGAACCACGATGTAGCGCCAGCGATCGGGAATCACCCGTGCCCGGCTGATGCGTCGCGCGAGAGTGCCGTTCAGCGTCGTCACCGCCCGGCGCGGGGCCGGAGTGGGGGCGGCCGTCCCTGGACGCGCGGTGGCTGGGGCAGGCGGCGCCGGGTAGCCCAGGGGAACCCAGAGCTTCTGCCCGATGCGAATCCGGTCGGGATGTGCGAGCCCATTGATCGCTGCGATCGCCTCCGTGCTGGTCCCGTAATCATTCGCGATGGCCTCGACCGTATCGCCCGGCTCAACGATGTATCGAATCTTTTCGTCCGCGCGATTCGGGATGCGAAGCCTCTGTCCGATGCTTAGCTTGCCCATGCGCCGGATGTTATTGTGCCGCGCCAGGCTCTGCATGTCGGCGCCGAAGCGGGTCGCGATGCGCGATAGGGTGTCGCCGCGGCGCACGACGTAGGCCAGGTCATCAGCACCCGTGCTGCCGATCGATAGGTGCAGGACGGCTGCGACGAGAATGCATACCGATCGGAAAGTGTGGGGGGGAATTGCCATGCGACGACGACGGGGGACGTAATCAAGCCATTGTCCGCGCGTCACCGAGTTTTGTAAAGGTTCGTTTCGGTCCCGAATCAAGCGCTATTTCATCTGTTGCACGAGTTCGGAGTCGTATGCGGCAACAATATCCGTGTGGCTGAGCATGCCCAGGAGCCGCGAGGGGTCTTCGCTATCCACGATCGCCAGTTCGTCGAGTTCGTTCGCTTGCATGCGACGGACGACGGTGAAGAGGGTGTCGTCGGTGGTCGCGGTTACCGGCGGCGAAGCTATGTCCTCCGCGATAAGGACTGCGCCGAGGTCGCCCTGTTGATTGATCAGCGCCCGCAACTCGCGACTGCGAATGATCCCGATCAGCATGTTGTCCTCGCCCACCACCGGAAAGCTCGAGTGTTCCGCATTGGCGAAGTGTTTGAAAAATTCGCTGACGCAGGCGTGTGACGGCACGGTGATGATGCGCCCCGACCGCTTGCGACCGAGTACGTCGGCGACACCGATATGCTTGAGAACGGCTTCGGCCATTTCGCTCTGGTGCACGGGGGCATCGAAACGGTTCAAGATCTGCTTGGTGTATAGCGTGTGATGTCGTACGAGCAGGTAGGCGATCATGCAAACCCACATCGAAGGTACCAGCAGGCGGTAGTTGCCCGTCATCTCGCTGACCATGATGATCGTCGAGATCGGCGTATTGGCCGCCGCGGCGAAGAATCCGGCCATGCCGACCAGGGCAAAGGCGCCGGCCTGAATGTCCATGCCCGGGAAAATGTGCTCCATCAGGATGCCCACGATGCCGCCCAGGGTGCCGCCGATGACGATTGCCGGACCGAAGACGCCGCCTGATCCGCCCGAACCGATCGAGAAGCAGGTCGTCGCGATCTTGCAGAAGAAGACGGCCACCAGTAGCTTCAGGCTGATACTACCGAAGGTATGGACCAGCTCCGTGCCGCTGGCCAGGGCTTTCTGGAGAACGCCGTACCCGGTGGCGAGTGCCTCCGGAACAAAGAAGCCGATGATACCGGTGATCAACCCTCCCACCGCAGGTGCCAACCAGATCGGAACCCGCGCGCGCTGAAAAAGGCCGGCCACGCCGTAGAAGGAACGGATATAGAGCACCGCACCCGCTGCCACCGCGAAGGCCAGAACGAGGTAGGGCAGTAATTGCGCGGGTCGATGGAAGACGAGCTCCGATGTAACAAAAATGGGCTCCCACTCGAAGCGCGTAGCGAAGATGGCGTAGGCAATGATCGAGGCGATGATCGAGGGAATGATGACTTCAAATTCAAGATCCAGCTCCTTATATAGAACCTCTGCGGCGAAGAGCGCGCCCGCCATGGGGGCGTGAAAGATAGCGCCGACGCCGGCCGCCATGCCGGCCGCCATCAGGATGCGCCGTTCACGCGGCGAGAGGTGCAGGGCTTTGGCAATCACCGAACCGAACCCGGATCCGATCTGAGCAATCGGTCCTTCACGTCCACCGGATCCGCCGGACCCGATCGTGATCGCTGCGGTTAAGGCCTTGATCAGCGGAACGCGTGCGCGAACGTTGCCGGCCTGATGATGGTAGGCGTCAATCGCAGCGTCGGTCCCATGTCCGCCCGCTTCCGGCGCGAATTTCCAGACAATGATTCCGCTCAGGAGTCCGCCCAGCGCGGGCAGGATAATCAGCACCCAGCGCCGCAGGGGCACCGCCGCGCCGGGCGACTCGAACAGCGGCAGCTCGCCGCCGGGACTGTCCGGCACGTAGCCTGCGAGGCAGCCCAGCATCAGGTGGCGTCCCGATTCGAGCATGGTGAAGAATACAATTGCACCCAGGCCGGCCACGACGCCGACGATGCCGCTTAGCACAATCAGGCGCCACGGGCCGGTGCCCGCGGCCAACGCTTTTATGAAAGCTGGAAGATGAGGCGAAAGATGCATACGATGACCTATACACCTATCCACTGCGAACGGACAAGAAAGTCCGCGAACGGGTTGTTGGGGGGCGGAACGGATCAGGAACTCCCGAACGCACTTGACAAGCCTGCGCTGGTTTTGGATAAGGCAGACGTATTCTCCGCTGCGGAAGACCGAATGGCTGAAGATTCGAACAACAGGGGGGAGGGTCGGCGGCGCCTTCCGGCGGCAGCGAACATGGGGATTGGCTGCGCGTCGGCAATTCTCCTTTTTGGCGGGGTTGGTTACGTCGTTGACCGCAAACGAGGCGACGGGGTTGCCTTCATGATCGGCGGCCTGTTTATGGGTTTGTTCTATTGCGGATATGAGTTGTGGAAGCTTGTGCGCGCTGTTCAACGCGACACGGATGACTGATGTACATGTTTGAAACGACGATCGGATGGATGCTCGCCGTCGCGAACGCGGCGCTCGCGATGGGGATCTATCGCTTTGCCATGACGCGCAGCGGGAATGCATTCCTGTGGTGGGCGATCGGCGCGAATGCCTTGCGTACGCTGATCTTTGCCATCGTCGTTGTGGCGGTCGCCCTGCTGGGTGTGGGACACATGTTGTCGTTTCTTGCGACGGTACTGGTTGGATACGCTTGCTTTCTCGCACTGGAAGTGGCCTACATCGCGCGACGCATATGAGTGTGGAGAACGTCCATCCAGATGTCGGGCACGCGGCGAAGCCACTTGCGCAGGGCACCGAACATGCGGCCGAACACGTCGCGGAAGGGCATTCCAAGGCCGAGGCGTTTCAGCATTTTCTGCTGCATCACGTCATGGACGGTACCGAGTGGCACCTTCCTTTCCTGCACATCTCGCTTCCGTCGTTTCTCACGCTGCATAGCGTGATGCTGATCCTGGCCGTGGTGTTCCTCTACCTGTTGTTCGGTGTCTTTTTTAAGAAAGGCCAGCGCGTGCCGACCGGCCTCACGAACTTCCTGGAATCCTTTGTCGTTTTCATCCGCGATGAAATTGCCATTGCGAACCTGGGCGAGAGGGATGGGCGCAAATTTGCTCCGTTTTTTTGCAGCCTGTTCTTCTTTATCATGATGCTGAATTTCATGGGGTTGATCCCGTTGTTTTCGACGGCTACGAGCAACATCGCCGTTACGACCGCGCTGTCCCTCGTGATTCTTGGATTTATCATCATCGGCGGCATCGCACGTAATGGCTTCATCGGCTATCTCAAGTCGTTCGCCGCACCGGGCATTCCCGGACCGGTGTTGGTCATCCTGATCCCGATCGAAATCCTGGGTGTTTTCATTAAAGCTTTTGCGCTGACCGTGCGATTATTCGCCAACATGCTGGCCGGCCACATCGTGCTCTTTTCGCTGCTGGGCATGATTCTGCTGTTCGGCGTATTTGTCGGTCCGCCGGTGGTCCTGATGGCGACCGCGATCTACCTGCTCGAGATTTTTGTAGCCCTGCTGCAGGCGTATATCTTCACGTTGTTGGCGGCGATGTTCATCGGGACGTCGCTGCATCCGGAGCATTGATCGCGGAGCGCCGACGCGCGGGGAAAGAAGTAGACAGCGCCGGATACGGTGGCTAGGATGCCACGCTTTTCGCGGTGTTTGGGAAGTGATGCAGAGTTAAAGGAAGGAAAGGATACAGAAATGGAGTTGCCACTTGGTGGTTTGATTGCAATTGGGGCCGGGCTCGTGACACTTGGTGCCGCGTTTGGCATTGGCAAGATCGGGGCATCGGCGATGGACGGAATTGCCCGTCAGCCTGAGGCTGCGAACAGCATTCGCGGCGCGATGATCATCGCTTGTGCGCTGATTGAAGGCGTGGCCTTCTTCTGCGCTGTGATTGCGCTGATCGCAATCTTTGTCAAGTAACGGAGGATTGCCGCATGCGCCCGGAAGCTCTTGTTGCGCTCTGGACGTGGATCACTTTCGGAGCGGTCTCGTTCATCCTGTACAAGGTGGCCTGGAAACCGATCCTGGCAGCCTTGGACGCGCGCGAAGCACGTATTCGCAACGCGTTGGATGACGCGGAGGCTGTGCGCGAGAAACTGGCGACCATCGACGAGACGAAGAGCAGGCTGATCCAGGAAGCAGAGGAAGAGGCCAAGCAGATCATCGCGGACGCACGCACGGCGGCTGGAGAAGCCGGCGCGCAAGTCGAAAAGCGCGCCGCCGAGAAGGTAAGTATTCTCTACGAAAATGCTGAGCGCGATATCGCCACGATAAAAGAAAAGACCGTGGCGGTGATGCAATCCGAGCAGGCCGAGATCGTCATTAACCTGGCGGGCCGGCTGGTCGAAGAGAACCTGGACGACGATAAGAATCGGGCGCTTACCGATAAAATGCTGGACGAGTGGTAAACCATGAAGAACCCACGCGCAGCTCGTCGCTACGCGTTGGCGCTGTTCAATCTGGCCGGTGAAACGGGCAGTGTTGAGAAAGTGCTCGACGATTTGCGACGTATCCGGACGTTGCTGGACGACAGCGATGAATTGAAGGCCTTCGTCGCGCACCCGACCCTGACTCTCGATCAGCAGGAGCGGGGTATTCGATCGATCTTCGAGGGCAGGGGGTCGGAGCTGACCACTCGATTCTTACGGTTCCTCGCCGGGCGACGCCGGCTGGCGATTCTGGCCAGCGCCTGCGATGAGTACGAGACGCTTTACCTCGACGCGAAGAACATTCTGCGTGTCTCGATCGAAGGCGCGCATGCGCTCGACGCGAGACAGGTCGAAGAGATCACGAAAAAACTTGGAGAGATGTACGGCAAGAAGATTGAAGCGGACGTTACGACTGAACCGGCGCTGATCGGGGGATTCATTGTACGCGTCCGGGACATCGTGCACGACTTCAGTATCAACGGAAAACTGGGCCGCCTGCGCATGCAGATGTGCGGCGCCTGAGGCTAATGGAGAAACGCTGTGGCAGTAGACATTAAACCGGATGAAGTTTCGTCGATCCTCAAGCAGGAACTCGCCGGGATCGACCTGAAGCAGGAGACCTACGAAACAGGCACGGTCCTGAGCGTGGGTGACGGCATTGCACGTGTTCACGGTCTCTCGCAGGTGATGGCCAGCGAACTGGTCGAATTTGAAAACGGCCTGTCAGGCATCGTGCTCAACCTCGAAGAGGACAACGTCGGGGTTGCCATCTTCGGTGCAGATACGGAGATCAACCAGGGCGATGAGGTCAAGCGCACCGAACGCATCGTGTCCGTGCCGGTTGGCGACGGAATGATCGGACGCGTGGTCAACGCCATCGGCGAGGCGATCGACGGCGGACCGCCGATCGAATCGGACGCCTCACGCAATATCGAAATCAAGGCGCCGGGCATTATCGAACGGCAGGACGTTAAGGAGCCGATGCAGACCGGAATTAAGGTCATCGATGCGTTAACGCCCGTCGGCCGTGGCCAGCGCGAGCTGATCATCGGCGATCGCAAGACCGGCAAGACCTCGCTCGCGATCGATACGATCATCAATCAGCGTGGCGGCGATGTGAAATGTTTCTACGTGGCGATCGGTCAGAAGAAGTCGACCGTTGTGGAGGTCTACGAGACGCTGCGCAAGCACGGCGCGATGGAGTACACCACCATCATTTCCGCGTCCGCATCCGAACCGGCGCCGATGCAGTACATCGCGCCGTACGCCGGCGTAACCATGGCCGAGCACTACCGCGATAACGGTGGACATGCGCTGATCGTCTATGACGATTTGACCAAGCAGGCCCAGGCCTATCGGCAGCTTTCGCTCCTGTTGCGCCGTCCACCCGGTCGCGAAGCCTTCCCCGGCGATGTCTTTTATTTGCACAGCCGCTTGCTCGAACGCGCGGCCAAGATGAGCGAGGCCCAGGGCGGCGGGTCGCTGACGGCCCTGCCGATCGTCGAGACACAAGCCGGTGACGTGTCGGCCTATATTCCGACCAACGTGATCTCGATCACGGACGGACAGATCTACCTCGAGGCCAGTCTCTTCGTGGCGGGTCAGCGCCCCGCGGTCAACCCCGGCCTGTCCGTCTCGCGTGTGGGTGGCGATGCGCAGGTTAAGGCCATGAAGCAGACCGCCGGTTCGCTGCGACTCGATCTCGCCCAGTACCGCGAGTTGGAAGCCTTCTCGCAGTTCGCGTCCGATCTCGATGTCGCCACGCGGCGGCAGCTCGAACGCGGCGAGCGCTTGATGGAAATCATCAAGCAGGGTGTCAACGAACCCATCTCCGTTGCCCGGCAGGTCGCGATCATCTACGCCGGCGTCAACGGACATCTCGACGGACTGGCCGTCGATAAGGTCCGCGATTTCGAGGCGCAGTTCAGTGAAGCGCTCGAGTCCCGCTATGCGGAATTCCTTCGGATGTTCGAGAAGGAGTTGGCGATGACCGACGAGATCAAGGCCGAGCTGGACAAGATTCTGCAGGCCTTCTTGCGTCTCTACGAATCTGACACGAGCAACGAAGGCGCAGACGGCTAGCCGTGTAAACGCCCGGCCCATTCGCAAGTCGCCCCAACAACCCATAACATTTCCCCCATCCCCCATGCCGAGTCTCAAAGAGCTGAACGAAAAGATTGCGAGTCTTAAGAACACGCAGAAGATGACGCGCACCATGAAGCTGGTTGCGGCCAGCAAGATGCGCCGTGCTCAGCAGGCTCAGGCCAACGCCGCGGATTATGCCGAGGAACTCAGGCGTATGCTATCGGGTGTTGCCGCATCGGTGACCGGGTTGGATCATCCGCTGTTGACGCCACGTGATCCCGCCGAAAAAGTCATGGTCCTGCTGTATATGTCGGATCGTGGATTATGTGGTGGATTTAACAACAACCTCTGCCGTTACATGACGAATTGGGTCGCAGAACGCGAGGCCGAAGAGCAGGCTGTCAGCATGAGTTTCTGCGGTCGCCGTGGATATACTTTTTTTCGCCGTCGTTGCGAAGTCGTGCAAAACTACGAGGGTGTGGCGGACCGGCCGCGCTACGAATCCGCGGCCGAGATCGGCACCGGGCTGATGCAGGCCTACACGGCGGGCGCCACCGATCGGGTCTATCTGGCATATAACCGTTTTCGATCGGCGCTGTCGCAGGTGCCGGTTGTCGAGCAGCTGCTCCCCGTGGAACAGCCGGCCGAGGATAACGCACCGGCTGACCCGCTGTTCGAACCCGAGGTGAGCCGCCTTTTGGAACGGTTGCTGCCCGATGCCATCCGCTTTCGGGTCTTCCATGCCATGGTTGAGAATGCGGCGGGGGAACATGCCGCGCGCATGGCAGCCATGGACAGTGCCACGAACAACGCCGGCGATTTGATCGACCACTATACCCTTGAACGCAACCAGGCGCGCCAGGCCGCGATCACCACGGAGTTGATCGAAATTGTGACCGGCGCGGAATCATTATAACTGGAGAGAAGACGATGAGTACGACAGGCAAGGTTTCGCAGGTGCTGGGCCCCGTTGTTGACGTGGAGTTTGCCCAGGACCAGATGCCAAATATCTATGACGCGCTGAAGCTCACGAATGCGACGATCGACGATCGCGAGGAGAACCTGACCCTCGAAGTGGCGCAGCACATTGGCGAAAACACGGTGCGCGCCATTGCGATGGATTCGACCGATGGATTGGTTCGCGGACAGCCGGTGCGCAGCACCGGCGAGATGATTACGATGCCGGTCGGCGATGCGACGCTGGGCCGCATCATGAATTTGCTTGGCGAGCCGGTGGACCAGGCGGGCGATGTCGAGACGTCCACGCGCATGCCGATTCACCGCGAGGCACCCGCATTCGACGAGCAGGACACGTCCTCGGAGATGCTGGTCACCGGAATCAAGGTCGTCGACCTGCTGGCTCCGTACCGCAAGGGCGGCAAGATTGGGCTCTTTGGCGGCGCCGGTGTGGGCAAGACGGTCATCATCATGGAGCTGATCAACAACATCGCCACGCAGCATGGCGGTTATTCCGTCTTCGCCGGGGTAGGCGAGCGCACCCGCGAGGGTACGCAGCTTTACGGCGAGATGAAAGAGTCCGGCGTGTTGAGCAAGACCTCGCTGGTCTACGGCCAGATGAACGAGCCGCCGGGCGCGCGCGCGCGGGTCGGACTATCCGCCTTGACCGTGGCGGAGTACTTCCGCGACGAACAGCACCAGGACGTGTTGCTCTTTGTCGACAATATCTTCCGTTTCACACAGGCCGGATCGGAAGTCTCGGCCCTGTTGGGCCGTATTCCGTCCGCGGTGGGTTACCAGCCGACGCTGGGCACGGAGATGGGCGAGTTGCAGGAACGCATTACGTCGACCAAGAGCGGCTCGATCACGTCGATCCAGGCGGTCTACGTGCCGGCCGACGATTACACCGATCCGGCGCCGGCAACGACTTTTGCGCATCTGGACGCCACCACCGAGTTGTCGCGCGCCATTTCCGAGCTCGGTATTTATCCCGCCGTGGATCCGTTGGTATCCTCTTCGACCATCCTGGCGCCGGAGGTGCTGGGCGAAGAGCATTACAACGTGGCGCGCGGCGTGCAGGAGATCCTGCAACGCTATAAAGAGCTGCAGGATATCATCGCCATCCTCGGTATGGACGAACTCTCCGACGAGGATCGCCTGACCGTGGGTCGCGCGCGCAAGATTCAGAAATTTCTATCGCAGCCGTTCTTTGTGGCCCAGCAGTTCACCGGACTCGAGGGCCGCTATGTCGAGGTTGAAGACACGGTGCGTTCCTTTAAGGGCATTCTTGATGGACAGTACGATCATCTGCCCGAGCAGGCCTTCTACATGGTCGGCAGCATCGAAGACGTGATCGAGAAGGCGAAGGGCATGGACGAGGAGTAAGGCTGTATGGCGCTGGCGGTATCCATCTTGACGCCCGAAGGAAAGGCTTTCGAGGACGAGGTCTATTCGATAATCGCGCCCGGCGTGAACGGGTCATTCGGCGTGCTCGAAGGCCACGCGCCGATGATTGCCGCGTTGGCTACGGGCGTACTGAAAGTCGTCAGCGGGGATGAAAACCGTTTTTTTGTTGTGAAAGGCGGATTCGCCGAAGTTCGTAAGGATCGGTTGGTTGTGCTGTCCGACCGGGTGGAACCGGCGGATGGTGGAGACGCGGCCGTGGAAATGGCCGCGACATGGATGACTGAATCGCCCCAGCCCACACCGCAGGAATAATGTCGAACCACGTTGTGAAAGTTGCCGTGACAGGCGGTGCCGGCCAGATTGGTTACGCACTGCTTTTTCGAATCGCATCCGGCCAGATGTTTGGGCCAGATACCGAGGTGGAGATATCGGCGCTGGAACTCGAAGCCGCTCTACCGGCCATGGAAGGTGTGTGTATGGAACTCGACGATTGCGCGTTTCCACTGCTGCGTGGTGTGACCGCCACGGCGGATCCCGATGAGGCCTTTACAGGCGCCGATTGGTGTCTGTTGGTTGGTGCGGTGCCCCGCGGCAAAGGGATGGAACGCGGAGATCTGCTGAGCATTAACGGCGGCATCTTCACCACGCAGGGCAAGGCCATTGGTGCGAACGCTGCCGATGGCTGCCGTGTGCTGGTGGTCGGCAACCCCTGCAACACGAACGCGTTGATTTGCCGGCATGCCTCTGGTGGGCGCGGACAGGTGTATGCCATGACGACGCTCGACCAGAACCGGGCCGTGACGCAGATTGCACAGAAGGCGGGTGTTTCCGT
This sequence comes from uncultured Verrucomicrobiota bacterium, assembly GCA_913047795.1. GTDB lineage: Bacteria > Verrucomicrobiota > Kiritimatiellia > CAJWTS01 > CAJWTS01 > CAJWTS01. The sequence continues at coordinate 13,285 of CAJWTS010000040.1, forward strand.
GCGGGCCGTCAGGAACATGATTGTCTGGGGCAACCATTCGCCGACGATGTATCCTGATTTTGAGCATGCGACGGTTGATGGCAAGCCCGTGCCGGAGGTGATCAGCGATCAGGACTGGCTGCGCGGCGACTTTCTCGAAACCGTGCAGAAGCGCGGCGCGGCGATCATCAATGCGCGCGGAGCATCGTCGGCGGCCTCGGCTGCGAACGCGATCATCGACACGGTCAATGCCGTTCGATCCGGCGGGGAGACAGCCTTCTCACTGGTCGTGCCCTCGGACGGCAGCTATGACGTGCCCGAAGGGTTGATGTTCAGCTTTCCCGTGCGTTCGGACGGCAACGACGTTTCGATTGTGACGGGTATCGAACACAGTGCCTTCGGACAGGAAAAAATAGCCGACACGCGACAGGAACTGCTCGATGAGCAAACCGCCGTCGCCGACCTGCTTGGCGCGCTGTAGCGCGCCGACGGCTGAAGGGTTCCCTGCGGGCCTGAAGAAGGCAGCCCTGAATGGCACGAAGCGATGGGTGATTCAGGACACACGTCTAGACCCTTAACATTTGATGGGCTGCGCAGGAGCGTTTGCGGGATGACAAGCCCATGGCGAGGTCGTCACGGCGGGAGAAGATTTGTGAGCTGAGCCAGCGGAGAACGACCTTTTCGGCGACATTCTCGTTTCCGCATAAATAAAGTGGGAGCGGTCAGGGCGCGGGCATGACCGACCGGCCATCACAGTGCGCCGGTACCGGTACGCCGAATAGGTCGAGCACGGTAGGCCCAATGTCCATGATGTCGATTTCATCGACGTAGGGCCCCTCGTAGATCGTCTCGTCGATGTAGACGCACGCGATGGCGGCGGCGCCGTTCTGAGGATCCTGGAGTGCCTCCATCTTCTGCTTGATCTCAGCCTTAAGTGTGGGCGCATTCGCGGGTTCCACGATGCCGCGCGCGGTCGCGGCCTGCAGGGCAAGCAAGCTGGCGATGCATATCGCGCCGTAGTTGAAACGGTACCAGGACGCAAGTGATCGCTGATGCATGACGGGAGCTAGGGTAGCGTAGGCCGGGTTCGAGCTCAAGTCGCACAGGCTACGCAGGTCCATCCCTGTGCCAAGGTTTGCGGCCCGGAGATGGGGTTCGATGAAGTCAGGGTTAGGCCTTCCTGCGATCGGGACAGCGTTGACTCGGCGGGTCAAGATCGCCGGACGTCCCTCGGCCTTGACCCGCCATGTTGTCTCCCGTAGTTTCGTGGAGCATGAGACCACGTCATCAGATCCGCAGGGCGGCCGAGTGTTGGACAGTCGCGTGGCCAATGATTCGTCGACTTGCGATCGAACATGACGCACCGTGCAGCGCGAATGAAATCGCGTCGTGAGATGCCTGCGTCGGTCGCGAACGGAGCGAGTACGCGTCCGCGCGCCACGGTTAAGCAACGATTGGCGTTCCTAGCGGGCGGGGTGTTAATCGTTCCCCTGTTCTTGTGTATCGGCTTCATCGGGGAGCCTGAAAACCATCCCTGGATCAACGCAACAAGTCTATGGGGTGAGGGTGATCCGTTTGCACATATGGCCTGTTTTGTGGCTGATCCCTCTCTCATGTATCGGCCCGTGCCGGGGTTCTCCGGCCATACGCCCTATGCCTATGCGGGCGTAGAGAATAGGTTCAGGCTCAACTCGCTTGGTCATCGCGATGACGAGCCGTTGCCCCGCGAGGCGAACCGAAGACGGGTCTTGGCCTTGGGCGACTCGGCAACCTGGGGACTGAACCTCCCTAATCGGCGCGACACGTATTCGGATCAGCTCGAAGCGATCTTGGTCCGTTCGAACGCGCCGCAATTCGAAGTTCTCAACGCCGGCATCGTGGGCTACAGCACAACTCAGGGGCGGAACTATCTTCTGCGCATCCTTGCGGACATCGACCCCGATATCGTCACGGTCTATCTGGGCAACAACGATCCCGCGCCGAGCGGACGCGATGCCGCGAGGATTTCAGGCCCCGGCGGGTCGACATACGATTTCCTCCACTACAACTGGTTCAGCCTCCTGGCTAAGAGAGTCGTGGCGTGGCGACTGGAGGCGGTGTACGAACAGGCGCGTGACGCGCGCATTCGAAAGCTCGGTGAAAGGGAGACGTGGCTGCGAACAAAAGATTCCTTTTATGCGAGCGTCAGTGCGCGGGGGACGGAGGTCACGGTGCGCGTGCCCCCAGCCGAATACGCGCAGAACCTGCGCGAGATAGTCCGTATTGTTCGTGATGCCGGGGCGCGCCCAATCCTTCTCAAGGTACCAGTGAACCTCTTGTGGCCGCCCAGCGTGCGCCCGTTTATTCCGGACATCTCCCCGCGTGACGGGTTTTGGTGGCCGGTGGGCATTGCATCAGGATATCTTAAAGAAGAGCCGCCAAACGAGAGGGTTCGTCCTCTCGGGGGACATCCTTATCTCAGTCTGCCGACTCCGCGTTCTTTTGATGACTTGCTCATGAAGGCCATGGCGTGCGATCGGCAGTCGATCGGTCGTGAGCTCGCTACAGGCGTGGACAGACAGGGTCTGGATCGCGTGCGTGCATGCAACAATCTTGGCGCATGGGAACTGGTACACAATCGGCCAGCCGTCGCACGAAGATGGTTCGAATCCGCGATTGCGGCCGCGTCCGCCTGTGACGGCTGTGCCTCGATCCGCGAAATTCGCTTCCTGCATTACTACCTTGGCGTGGCCAAGTTCCTGCAAGGAGATATCGGGGGGGCCAAGCAGTCGCTTGTACGTGCGCGAAAGATTTTTCCGTTTGCCATGAGTCCGGATTACGAGGAACACTTTGACGCGGTGGTGCGCGATCTGGCGGTCGAATGGATCGATCTTCCCCGAGCGTTTGAGCAGGCCGATCCTGACTTTCTTGGTTCCGCGCTGATTCACGACTGGGTGCATCCCAATCGACGAGGGAATCAGATTATCGCGGAGGAACTGGCCGCCTTGTTCGCTCGCTAACAGAACTGAGCGGCCTGTACGGGCAGGCGTTGCGCCACTTCGTCGCGGACAATCGGGTGTCGAAATCTCAGATTGTTGATTTCATCCGAGTCGAACTGACGCGGGCACGGCGATCCCACGTTCAGGACGCGGGCATGACCGACCGGCCATCGCAGTGCGCCGGTACCGGTACGCCGAATAGGTCGAGCACGGTAGGCCCAATGTCCATGATGTCAATTTCATCGACGTCGATGGCTCGATTCGTGAAGAAGATGCCCGGCACATCGGGCGGATTCATGCAGTGATCGCCGCTCCAGCTACGCGTATTGTCCTCGAAGATCTCCGGGCTGATGACCCCCTTGGCGCAATCCCATGATACGCGGTACCCGACGCTGAACCCCACGAGCAGGTCCGGCGACTCGTTGACGTACGGCCCGCTGTAGATCGTGTCGTCCACGTAGACGCTCGCGATTGCCGACTCGTTATTCTGCGGATCCTTAAGTGCTTCCAGTCTGTCCTTGATCTCGGACTTCAGCGCGGCCGCATCGGCGGGCGCGACAATGCCGCGCGCTTCACGCCCTTCGAGGTTGAGATAGATACCGCCCAGGCCAACGGCAAACGCACGCGTTTGGGACCAGTCGATATCTTCGAACCACTGGGCGCCGGTTGGTTTGCCCTTGAGGTGGAGGTAGCCGTTTTCATAAAGCCAGGTGTTCGTATTGACGCCGCGCCGAAACGGTTTGAAGCCGTGGTCGGACATCACCATCACAACCGTATCGTCATCCGCTTCGTCCATCGTCCGACCGACAAGATCGTCCATCTCCAGGTAGAGTTTGCGCACGGCGTCGCGATGCAGGGTGACATCCTTGTCGTGATTGGCGGGGTGGTCATCCTCGAGATAGCGGAAAAACATATGCTGCAGTCGATCGGTAATGTCGAAGACGCAGACGACGGCGCCGCGCGGTGTCTTCTCGATGGCGTCGAAGTACATCTTCTCGCGTTCCTGGTGGATGTCGTACGTCTGCTTGAGGAAAGCCTCTTCATCAATGACACGTTCGTTGAGTGCCCAGGTATCTTCGGCGACGCCCAGCGTGGCAAAGCGGCCCTGTGTCTTGGCCAGGTACATGGCGTACGAAAAGGGGTGCGAGATCGGGAGGGCGGGTTTGTCGGGATCGATGTGAATCGGCGTCATGTACAGCCGGAAGTGTGGCGCGCGTTCCAGCAGGTAAAATCGCGCAATGCCGCTGGCGGCGACGCCCGGGCCGGCGCGGAAATGAAGCGGAACCCAGGGCGTGTAATCGCGCAAGGGCAGCGCGTAGGTTTCACCGCCGATGCGCATCTCGAGATCCCCATGCTTTGACGGTCGGACCTGGAAAGGAATGCGGATGTCGCCACCGTTCTCGCGAAGACTGTTTTCGGGGCCGGAGACATAGCTGCGATAGCCGGATCCGTTCGTTTCGATCGGGATGAACTGACCGCCCGTAAAGGATGACGCCTCGTCGGGGTTTGAGCTGAAGTACGTGAAGGTGCCCTGGCTGCCCTTGAGGTCGGGAACCATCATGGCCGACAGCAACGTGCCGTTGAACTTTTCGGGCGGAAAGGTAACGGGCACGCGCAGGATCGAACTGAAGATGCCGTGGTCACCGAGGATCTTCCAGAAGGACTGGCTGCCGCGTCCGAGGTCAATCGCGGGTCTCCCGATCGGCAGGCGGATCGGCCCCAGTCTCAATACACGTTCGGGCGCCGAGACCTTGCCGGAAGAAATCTCCGGCAGGTAAGACTTGCGATTGGGAACCAGGAAGTCGTAGACGCGGTGCTTGCCCGGGTTGCATCCGGTCTGGAAGCTGGACCAGGCGACCGGCGACTCCGCCGGGTAGGTTGTCCTCAGGCGGACGTAAGCGCCTTGTTCTTTGAGCCGGGCAAAGTTCGGCAGGACGCCTTCGGCCAGGAATTGATCCGTGAGTTCAGGGTCCTGGCCGTCGAGGCCCAGCACGATGACGCGCTTGACGCGGCTGGAGCGGAGCGCCTTGCGGTTGCGCAAGAAGCGAACCAGTCGGCGAACCGGCCAGGTCAGCAGCACAAAAAACGCAACGAAAAAAGTGGAGAGCAGGATCAGGAACGACGAGACGAAGGCGAATCCGGCACCCGGACCGATGTAGGCAAAGGCAGGTAACGGAAGCGCGGCCAGGAGGATTGCCGCGCGCAGGTAACGTTGATGAGTGGCGGTCATGTGCGGATTTCTAAGCGCTGCGATTCCGATACAGGTCCTTATCAACGGCCGTTGCCATGGCCGCGACGTCCGGGCTCGAATCCAGGAAGCGCGCAACGGATTGCGCGTGTTCATCCGGCGCATTCAGTACCTCTCGATACGATAGATAGAGGACGTCAACGTTGGGCCGATCGCGTAGTTCGATGCGTACGCGGCGCAGATGACGCTCGAAGCGCTCGATCATCTCCGCGTCCCCGGCGTCGGTGTCGCCATCGCCACGATGTTCGATCATCTTGCCTTGCGAGGCCAGCACTTCGCCCAGGTCGCGAATCATGAAGATGACCTGGTAGTAGTGCTCCTCCGGGAGACGGCTGAGCAGGTAGGAGATGACCTTGACCGCCTTGCCGCGACAATCCGCGAGCCAGGCCGCGTCGCCGCCCTTGTCGAGATCCTTGACCTGCTCGAGTTCGAAGTAACCCTTGGGGTTGTCGTCATCGGCCCCGCGTTGTTCGTCCGTCACGATCGCGAGGCCGCCGCTCTTGAGCATGTTCATCATCATCGACGTGCCGGAACGTGGCAAGCCGCTGACGATCACGATCGATGGCCCAAGCTTGCGCCGCAGCCTTTTTTTCCTGAAGGAGGCGAACATAGGCTACCGGAAGACGACATCGCGTCCGTCGGCGGAGACGCCGATGCGGTCGGGCGGAATGCGGATGACGTCGAAGAGGGTTGCGATCAGTTCATCATCCTTGCCCGCGCGATGTGGATTCCAGAACTCCCAGACGATATCGTGTTCAGGTGTCACTTCAAAGGCGCGCCCGGAATCGGATTCCGTGATCAACGTATTGCCGTTGGGCAGTCGCCGATTCGTTCCGCAACAGATCGTGGCGAACGGGTTCTCTGCATCGCCGCGATAGGACCAGGCGACGGACTGGGTTAACGGATCGACGACGAGGATGCGCGACTTGCCGCCGTTGCCGAGGTTGTCGAAGACCATGATGCGTCCGTCGTCGAGTACGGTTGGGTCGTGTTGTTCGCGCCACAGCCCGGAGAGGGCCCACGTGACGCGCCCGGCTTCTGGATCGATCACGGCGATGGTATTGAGCTTAAGTACGGAGATCAGGATGTGGCCCTTGCGCAGCATCGGGTAGCGTTCGGCATGACGGCCATCGATCCACTCGATCCCGTTGCTGTGAAAGATGTCGCCGCGCCGTTTCGTGGCGGCGTGGACCAGCGGCGCGTACTCCGAATCGAGGAATGCCTTGAGAATCGAGATGCGCCGGCGTTCTTCGCCGTCCGCGCCCAGTTCGAGAATGAAGTCTTCGAGGATGGGGCCCTCAAAACCCAGTTCTTCAAAGTCCGTGCGACGATGCCGCGCGAGGGTGTAGATTGTGCCGTCGTCCGTCACGTTCACGGCGTGATGACAGCGTCCCTTGTGCGCCCAGAGCAGTTTCGAGTTCTTGTCGACCTTGATCATGCCGATGCCCTCGAAGATGGCGAGCACATCGCCGTTATCGAAGAGATGAGCCCGCCGCCAGTAGGTCTTGTTCTCATCCATTTCCATGAATCCGAGCGGACCGGGCCAGACGTCACCCAGGGGCAATTGCCATTCGTAGAGAAGATCGCCCTCCATGTTGATCAGGAAGGCACCGGGCGCGTGTCCGGAGACGTAGAGGTTCAGTCCCTGGAACGCGTTCTGCTTGTCGTGCGCGGTAACGGAGACGCCGTTGGGTGCGGCTTCGTAACCCTGCAAATATCCGATTGCGCCGACATGTTCGAGGGTCTCGGGATCGATCTGGCTTTCGATACCGGTAGGGCGCGCCTTGCGGAAGCGCCCCTGCGCCGGCGTGTTGTTTTCTGCAATTGTCCCCGCGGACTGATCGGTGACATGCGATCCCTGTCGCTTGCCCAGCCACAGGCCCCCGGCGAAGGCAAGACCGGCGCAGATGATGATAAGAAGTATGGAGCGCATTTTTCGTGGAAGATGCCGGCGCCCGGATTCGCCGACGGTTCAAGATCACGGGTATCAGTATGCCCGTCGAGAGAAGGGGGATGCAATCATGTTTCCAACCGGTCGCCTGGGGGTATGATGCGCGGTTCGCGGCAAAACGTCCTGACGTCGTGATCTGGAAGATCGTTGAGTCATCGCTGACCCGCGGGACCGGGAATATTCAACGTGCCGTTGCCGCTGGGGCGTCTATGGGGTCGGATCCGCAATAATGACGCCGAGTCGGGCGGCCGCGTAGAGATTGTAGATCTCAGTCGTCTGGTCGGGTGTCATGGCGCCTAGCCACTGGATCGGCTCGGTCTTCTTCTCGATAATGTGCGTAATGCCTTCGCTTGCAAGGACGTCCAGGGCCGCATCCTTATCCGTGCCACGAAAGAGGATCTCGTGGTTCTGCAGAACCTGGTTGTAATGCGCGTAAGCGGTTGTCCAGCGTCCCAGGCGCAGGCGGTAGAAGCGGTGACCGAAAAAGGCGGCCCAGTGGGGGTTCTCCTCGTTCCAGTTCAGATGATCGGCCGCGATCAAGGCTGTAGCAGGATCGATGCCTTTCAGGATATTGACGACGTCGTCCGGGCCACGGTACTCGGGACGATGGACCTGTGGACCCGGTTTACGGATTTTCCACATGTTGTGATTGAAGGTCGCGACCAGCGAGATCAACGCAATCGAGATCACGGCGACACGGGCGGCACCTCCCGTGCGCGACAGCGATCGGTCGATCATGAGCGCGAGGCAGGCGAAGAGCGATGCGGTTGTGAGATAGCGCGCCTCGCTCTCGAATTGGCTCATGTCGAATAGAATCCATTTGTAGCTGAAGGGGTCCATGGGCGGGTCAAAGCGGGGTATGACCAGCACATACAGTAAGGTCCCGGCGCCACAGACGCACACGAGTTGGAGCAGCAGGCCCTGCAACGAATCGGGGAGCCATCGTTTCCAGCGTGCGATCGCCAGCAGGAGTACCGCTCCGGCGGCGGAGCCAATATTGATCGATGAAAAAAGCCAGCTCCGCGATACGTGATCGAACGTCACGTCGAGCAAGGCGTTCTGATCGGGCCGCGTGAGCCAATGCCCGAACCACCGGGTGGCCAGGAAAGCAGCGACGAGAAAGGCGAGGCGTTTCCAGTGCCGTGCGGGAAGGTCCTGCCACAACCAGAGCGTTCCTGCGAAAACGAGAGCGTAGACGTAGAGGACTTCTTTGGTCAGCACACAGAGTGCGAGGAGCAGTAGGTGAACGAGCGCCGTTCGCACTCCCTGCAGGTGGCGACTCCACCACATCAGGCTGAGCATGAGTGGCGTCGCAACGACCGACGGGAAATTCTGAATATGCGTCTCGGTCCAGATCAGTCCAATCATCGGCGTCGCTAGCCAGAACAGGCCGCATGGGGCCGAACGCTTCCCCATGCGATCCGCGAGAAGATCGCGCAGCAGGTACATGGCGGCCAGGATGCAGGCGAAGAGACCGACAACGTAGGCACTGTGCATGGGCAGTCCGGTCAGGCTACGGAGGATGACCGGCAGAAAGGCGAACCCGAAGTGGTAGTTGGCGATGCCGTCCTTGAACAGGAGGTCCGGCACCGGAAGGGCGCGCTCCAGGCCGTAGGCAATCGACAACCAGAGCGACGTGTCGATCCATGCGAATCCGGAGACGTGAGGACGGTGCAGGGGAAGGCGATCGACGAAATAGGATGCGTATCCGGCAAGCAAGAGCGAGGCAATCAGTAGGACGACGGATGACAGGGAGGGTGCGGGGCAACGCCGCAGCGCGGATTTGGCGGCGAACACGGCGGCGGCGCCAAGTGCCCAGGCCACGATCGGGAAGAATGGTTGGAATCCGAGAAACGCAAACACGCCGTAGAGCGCGGCGAGTGTGGCGAAACCTATGACGGTCTCTATCGCGATGGTCGCATCTGCTTTCGGCGCCGACCATTGCGCGACGACGCGCCCGAGCGCCCAGGCGATGAAGAGGACGATGACGCCGCGCGTCGGCGACGCGATGCGAAGGCAGATCATCCAGACGATTTCGACGAGAACGAGTAGGCAGAGGCCGCCTACGAGCAGCGGGAGTCCGCGAGGGGCAGCCGTCTCTTCAGGAGATAATGATGATTCACTCACGGGCAGACGTCGGCATGCGGTGGGTGAAAGGTTTATCCAGGTGGTTCGTGATCGCGAAGGCCAGACCGTCGCAGATCACGATAAGGAGACTGGAGCGCATTGTTTGTGGAAAATGTCGGTGTCCGGGCACACCGTCTATTTAAAATCCCGATAATAAGTATGCCCGTCGAGAGAAGGGGGATGCAATCATGTTTCCAGCTGGTCGCCTGGGGGTATGATGCGCGGTTCGCGGTAAAACGTTCTGCCTCCGTTGCCGGTCAGAGATGATCGGTGATGAATTTCACGAGTTCCGAGTTGCACACCTTGAACCCCTCGTTCCAGAGGTGGCACGGGTCTTCGAACTGATTCATCTGCTCCAATCTGTCCGCGATCAGAGTCGCTGCTGTGGTCGGATTCCGGTCCGTGCGGAGGACTTACAATCGTTGTGCCTTTTCCTACACTGACTTTGGATTGAAGTGGGGCCGGTAACGTCCTTGGCCGGGTGTGCTCCATGTCCGAAATCGTCGCGAGAAGGACGCCCCATCTAGTCGATAAGATTCTGAACAGTTTTCACAGAACTTAGGGGTCGCGACTGTCGGCGTCCTCCGGTGTGGCGCCCACGCTCGGGTTTGTTTCGGCGAGGCCGCTTTGACGCAAGAATGTCGCCAACGCCGTGCCTGCGATTTTCGTGGCGATCTCGTTGGGGTGTTGGTCGGCTGGATGGACCCACAGCGCGGGGGCATCTTGGCCCCGAAACGCAGGCAGAAGATCGCAAAATGGAATATTCGCCTCGGCACAGAATTGTGCAACGATCTCGTGCACAGCATCCAGCGGGTAGCGCGTGTCCAGATGAATCAGCACAGGGAAGAGTGCCACGGCGAACCGGATGCCGTGGGCTCGAGCGATCTTGTACGCTTCTTGAAGTGATGCCTGTATCTCTCGCCAGCCGGCGTGGTTATCTGTGTACCCCGCGAGGTAGTGTTCGATCAGCCTGCGATGGGTCGTACGTTTTTCGAAGCGTCCCACGAACGCGTTGAGGAAGTAGGATCGTTGCCGAATGCGTCGAAGGACTACCGGTTGCGAGAGAAATGAGATTGTGCCCTTGAGCTGCGCGTCATTCGGGAACATGACCATCACGATGACGTCCGGATGATAATGAAGTGCATAGTCTTTCAGAATGCTTTGCTGATAGCGCGTGTTCGAGCCCGTTATGCCGAGATTCATGACTTCGATGCTAGCCGTCTGTGTGCCAAGCGCGCTCTCGACGAAACGATCCAGTGTATGTTCGTCGCGAACACCGATGCCCAGGGTGAACGAGTCGCCGAGGAGAAGGATTCGCGTCGAATCGGGCGACTTCTCCGGTTCGCGCGTGGGACCTCGGAATCCCTGGGCATTGATTGTGCCGAGCACGCGATTCTCTTCGTCGAAATATCCCCGAGGATTGGCGGGGTACGTATAGATCAGCGAAGAGTTGGGTTCGTAGAGGTGTCTGTTCTCGATATCGTGAGCCGTGGATTCGATCCATGTTGCCACGCCCGGATCCCCGACTGATAGGACTCGGCAGATTGCTTCGAGTGCAGCCAGGCAGAGGGCGGTCGTCACGAGCAATAGGTATAGACGCTGCCGATTCTTGACGACGTAGTGCAGGATCACGACGGTCAAGAAGATGAGGCTAAGCCCCAGAATTGGCGGTGGATCGAGAAGCGATGAGAGGTGCGAATCGGATATGGCAGTCAGGGTGGCGATAACACAGATAGAGAGCATTCGGTCAGAACAGGTTGTTTGGTGAACTTCTGTCGGCGTTCTGGTTCGTTTAGCAGTCCGGCCTCATCTCGATACTGTAGCGGCCCATGTCTGAATCTAGCAAGACCGTATCGGGGGCGGGTCCACGCGACAAGGTCACAGGCAATTGCTTCTGATCTGACGGCAGACGCGAGGGTTGCGGCAGTTTCATGACGCCAGGGGGGATTGTAATGGTTGCGCAGACAGGTGCGCCGTATTGATGGAGATGACGAATTCACGGGGTCACAGTCGTTGTTATTGTTCGTTTTGCATACTCAGCGCGATCGGCGTAAACCTTTTCCAGGAACATTTCCGTTGTCCGAATGCCGGCGGACCTTTTGCGAAGACTAGCCATTGCCGGTGGGCGCCGGACACGCTCGCGCTTGAAGACGCTCGATTAGTTTCTTGCCAAGATTAATTCCGGGAATCTCAATAATTCGATACGTAAGGTATGCGATAGCCGTCGACGTGATCACGACGATGAGAAAGACCATGAAGAATCCGATGTTGCCATTCGGGAGGAATCCGTCGGAAACGACGGATTTCATGATGCTGATCACCAGGAAGTGAATCAGGTATATACTATAGCTAAGCTTTCCGATCCATGTGGTGATCCTGTTTACCAGGAGGGCATGCGGGAAGAAGTGAAGTGACAGGGCGAACAGAAGCAGTGCGATTCCATACGAGTAAAGCTGCGGGATTAGACTCGGGAGCAGACCAACAGTCAGGGTCCAGCCGAATAGACCGGCGGATGCCAGCAGCAAAGTAACCGAAATTCGCCTATCCTGAATCGGGTGCCGCTTGACGAGATGGTAGAGCAAAATTCCCATAAGAAAGATCGGGAACTGCGAAGGGAACCAGAAGTAAGTAAAGTACTCTAAGAGCGGATAAAGGCTCCCGGGGTATTTCGGTCCGAGATGATGCAAAACGATCATGGACGAAAGTCTTGCGACTACGAGGCTGACCAGAAGAGCCATGAGCGTCGTTCGAATATTCGTCAGTCTTGTAAACAGATAGGGCACGAACAGGTAGAACGTCATCTCGACCGCGATGGTCCACCCTCCAGGCACGACAGAGGTGATTGTCTTCGCGTCCCAGCCGTGAAGGAACGTTGCGGTCAATGGGATATACCACCACCGAATCCCGTCTGGAGCCCAGAAGCGGGGTCCCATGCCCCCGTGTAGCGAGTATACAATGATTGCGAGATAGAAGAGCGGTGCGACACGAAAGAAGCGCCGAATGAAGAAGTTGGTCGTCGGCCGTTTCTCGTGCGGTTTCCGTGCATCCAAAGACAAGAATAGCGTCAATGCGCTGGCCAGAAAGAAGAGTTGCACTCCTTTTGCTCCCTGCAGGACGATTTCCATCAACGTGTATGAAGAAGGCGGTATCCAGCGGCAGTGAAATAGAACGACGCCCAGGATCGCGAATCCGCGGAGGGCATCGATGTACTCGTATCGCCTGGGTGTGATGGGCTTCACTAAATTCCCCTAGGGACTTTGTCGACGTTTGTCTTCATCTTTCGATCCGGCGCGTAGCTTGACCCATTTCGGCCGATCGGCGGGGTTAACATCGCGGTATCGTTTTTGCCACGGGTAGGTGGGGGGGCGCACGTGATACCAGGTGGGCTTAGAGACGGGATCCGATTTCGTCGTGAGCACGTAGCGCGGGTAGATAATGAAACTCGATTGATACTCGTTCGAGTACGTCTGCTCCTGGAGCCTGCCTCGGACGGCAAATTGAACCGTTCGTTTTGCAGGAAATGTGCAGACGAGAACGGCGAGCGCAATCGTGAGCCAGGCCGCCTGTCTGTGGGCCATAACAAAGAGTACCGGCACGACGCCGAGAGGGACCGCCCATAAAAAGCGGCTGCTTATCGGATTGTATACCGGCGTCCAACAGAAGAGGGCCAGCAGCGAAAGATAGGACAGGATCGTGAGTAGCATGGAGCGCCATGCTGAACGATCGGTGACGCGAGTCATCTGCCACGTAACGAGACTGGTCACAATAAACCCCACGCCAAGGATCAAGGAGAGTGTGCGGTGTTCATTCGCATTCGAAAAAAAGAACTGGCCAAGTGTTAGTGCTGATTGATGCAGATAAGCGACCACCGGAAAGAATTGGTCACCGGCACCTACGGGATGGCTGCCGCCCTGTTGTAGCGCGATTCGTACGGCGAGCCATGGTGCGACACTGATCCCGACGTTTAGGACGATGCCGCTCAACCTGGTGCGAATCGAGTACGAATCGTACGTAAATAGCGCCAGCGCAATTCCGGGTAGGATCGCGATGATCGCGTTGTGGGTCAGAAGCGCCAGTGCCTGTACGCAACCGAGCACGATGCAATGAACGCGATATGCTCGAGCCGACGATCCGCTCGGTTCTCGAATAATCAGCCAGTAGATTAAGCCCGTAAGGCCGATCGATAGGGTTTGTGCCAGCAGTTTAAAGGTCGTTGCCGGAACGAAAAAACAGATGAAGACACAGGCCAGTAGGCCCACGCCGACCTTAGCTTGCGGCGTCAGATTCGATTGCTGTGTCAGGCGCAGGGCGTACAGACACCATGTAAAGCAACTCGCGGCGGCAAGCAGGGTGGAGGCCCAAATCAGGCCGACTCCGCTGGGTCCTGCTATCCATTGACAGATCGCCAGGTAGATCGAATACAGCGGCGGCCATAGGTAGAGCGTTTCGCCTCCGAACCACTCGTAACGCTGGTTCTGGAGCAGAGAGATCGATCCTTCCCAGTAGGCCCAGGAGTCGGGCGTGGTGAAAATTCCGTTGCGAAGGATGAGGCGCGTCAGCACCCCGGCCAGTACGGCGGCTACGGCGGCCGGTACCCAGGCTCGTCGCTTCAACAGATCCTTCATTGCGACGATTGCACGGCACCGTTGGCGGACGCGAATTCGAGCTTTACGTCCTTCGGAAGCGACGCAGCGAACTCGCGCAAGACGGCACTTAACTCCGGCACAATCTCCGCGTTGAGCGCGTAGACCGCAACCGCATCCTTGAAGACCGTAATTTTTCGGCGACTGAGGTGCAGGGTCGCCAGCAGCTTCCAATTGTCGGGAATGGCCGCAAAGACGGAGGGGTAGATCATAGCAGCCTTGATGTCGTGTTTTTCGGCAAGGCGGTTCATCCATGCGGGACCGGTGTTCTCCCATTGCGCGCGCAGGGCTTCGATCGAGGACAGGCCGACCAGATCCAGCACGTATGCCTCGTTTCCGTATGTGACCCACCCGATATCGTTCACGGCGATCGGCTTGCGGTAGAACTGCGTCGCGAAGCGGTGCATTTGAAAATGCTGCTCGTATACGTTGTTCGAAGCCAGCGGCACGAGGCGCAGGTCGTAGATGTACGACCACGAGATCGCAAGCGTCATGGGAACGACCACCGCCGCGAGCTTCCAGCCGGGTTCCGACTGAACCCATGTGTTGATCGTGTCGCGGTGTAGGTAGATAAGTGTCAGCAGCAGCGCGCACCAGGCATAGATCTCGTAGCGATGAAACCACCCAAAGCGCCCGATGACCATGTGCAGTGCCAGGCCCAGGGCTGCGCTGCTCGCGAGAATACGGTCATGCGGCGTCCGGTCGCGGCGCAGGGCGACTGCGATCAGGAGCACGATTCCCAGTGCGACCAGAATCCCCTGCGTGCGTGTGAGATTATCGAGCAGGTTTCGGAAGATGGAAAGCATGTCGCCTTTGCCCGCCACGGGGCCCGATTTGGCGACAACAGACGTCGGCACCGGATAGAGGTCGAGCGAGTGGAGGTAGGCCGAGAACGCGAGAAGCGCGACCCCGGTGACGATGGAGGCGATCCAGAATGCCTTCCAACGCCGGGTAAACAGGAGATAGAGGATCCCGATCGCAGACACGGCAGCGTTCTCGTAGCGAATGAGTGGCCCCACGATAATCGCTGCTAATAACCACCATGGGACGCGGTCCTTTGTGCCGATGTGGATGATTCCCAGCACGACGACCGCTGTCGCCAGGATCTGCAGGCTATGTTCCATGCCTGTGAAGACGAGGCCAACGAGATTGGTTGCCAGGACGAGCAGGCATACGAGCAGATTCTGTCCTACGCGGGTCGCCGATCCGTTTCCGGAGGGCAGGGCCGCGGCCACGATTCGACTGAAGATGGCAATCGCGAGGGCTGCGGCGAGCAGGTTGAGTACAAGCGGCATGGTGGGCCCAAGCGCCGTTCCCGCAAGCGGTGCCAGCAGCAATGGCCAGAGGATGCTCGAGGCCGGAGCCGAATATTCCCCGGCGTTGACCCCGTAGTGGCCGCGCGCGACATTCTCCGCGAGGGCGAGGTGGATATAGGGATCGTCCAGCGTATAGGCCAGCTGCCCCTCGTTCAGGCGTAGTATCGCGACGAGCTCGATCGCACAGAGCACAAAGAAAAAGAGGGTCGGGATCAGCGCATTGCCATTGCGCATTGTGGAACGATCTCCGGATTGGATTGCGTCGATAGACATGGGCGCGAATTGCCCCGAAGAACGGGCCTCGTTCGCCGTAGGGCCGATTGTCAACGGCATCTGCTCGTGTGCTGAATACTCCGTAAAGGGCTATCTGATGTCAAGTTCGACCGCGATTTCACGCGGTATGAACCCCTCATCCGATGGGGCCCTTCATTTTTATCTTTCGCCGCTGGTAGGGATGCGTATTCTGAGGCGCTCGAAAAACCTGTCTTTGCGTAAAGGCGAAACAGGCTCAGGTATTCTCTATGGAAGATAGACTCCCATTGTTTTCACCCCATGTGACGGAAGCGGCGATAACGGCTGTAACGGATACATTGCGAAGCCGCTGGATCGGGGAAGGCCCGAAGGTCGCGGTCTTCGAGGAGAAATTTGGTGGCCGATTTGCGCCCGGATACTCGGCTGTGGGAGTTGGCGCGGGCACTGATGCGGTACATCTGGCCTACCTGCTGGCGGGGATCGACGAGGGCGACGAGGTCATCACGACAATCTTTACCTGCACCGCCACGAACACGCCGCTTCTTTATCAACGCGCAAAGATCGTATTCGCCGATGTGCAGGAGGACACGCTCAACATCGATCCTGACCACGTGCGCCGGCTCGTCAATGAGCGAACGAAGGCGATCGTATGCATGCCCTACGGCGGATTGCCCTGTGACATGCAGGAGTTGCAAGAGATCGCCTCGGAGAACGGCATCCCGCTGATAACGGACGCCGCCCACGCCTTCGGCGCGACGTACAAGGGTCAAGATCTTGCGCTTCTGTCCGATTTCACGGCGTACTCTTTCATGGCAATCAAGCACATCACAACCGCTGACGGCGGCATGCTGGTGCTGCGTGAACGCGAACTGACCGACAAGGCCCGCCGCATGCGATGGTTCGGGATCGACCGCAGCGCGAAACTGGAAGGCGGCTGGGACAATAATATTCGCGAAGTGGGATACAAGTATCAGATGACGGACATCGCCGCTGCGATGGGTTTGGCCGCTCTTGAGGACTTCGATCAGACATTGCGTCTGCGCCAGGGTTTCTTGCACGCATACGAGGAGCGTCTGCGTGATGTCGCAGGCGTCGATGTGGTTGGTAGTGGATACACCGACCGCGAGCACGCGGCATGGTTGTGTACGGTCTACGTCGATGACCGGGCGGGGCTGGAACGCAAGTTGAAGGAACACAATATCGACTCGAACCAGGTGCACTACCGGAACGACCGCCACGACGTATTCGGAGGGCGGCGGCCTGATCTGCCCACGATGGATCGCGTCGAGGAGCGTTACCTGGTGTTGCCACTTCACACCCAGATGGGCATCGGCGATGTTGAGCGCGTCTGTGACGTGCTTGCATCCGGTTGGTGATATCGCCGTCCACCACGATAGATCCGTGAACGATCAAACTTTATCTGCGGGAAACGGCGCGGACGGACCGTCGTATGATTCACGACACGGTCTGAACGGATTCGATGTCCTCGCTTTCGTCCTGATCCTGGCCATGGGCGTCTGTACGATGCTGCAGCCGCGTATGATCAATGACGACGCGGCGATGTACTTGCACTGCGGGCAGTTCATCCTCGATGGCCAGCTGCCGTACCTGGACTTTATCGAACTTAATCCGCCGTTCGTGATGTATCTCTTTGCCGTGCCGGCCATGATCGCCAAGCTGGTGCCACTCGATATCGTCCGAACCTTCTTTCTGTTTGTGACCCTCTATACGGCGGGTATGTACCTTGTCATGCGCCGCGGGTTGTCGCGGACGGGAATCGCGGCAGGCCACCTGAGCCTGATCCTCCTGATGTGGGTGGCGTACTCAATGTGGGAATTGGAGAAGTTCGAGTTCGGTAAGAAAGAGCATCTCTTCGTTTTATTGTATCTGCCGGGATTTCTGCTGCGCTGGCGTCGATGGGAGGGGTATTCGATCGGTCGTATCGAAGCGGTCGTGCTCGGCCTGCTGGCCGGTGCGGCCGTCTGTATGAAGCCGCACTTTCTGATCATCGCGCTTCTGCCCGAACTTTACTGGCTGCTTATACATCGCCGGCTTCGCGCCGTGTTTGTCCCGGAGGTGTTTGCGCTCGCGGCGGTCGGGGCAGTCTACCTGGCGAGCCTGCTCCTGATGCCCGCCGCGCAGAAAACCGTGTTTTTCGACGAACTTGTTCCGCTTGTGGCGCAGGGATATGACATTCACAAGTACGCATCACTCAGGGAGTTCTTCGTTGATAATTTCCTGTTCTCTACCTACCGCAGTGTGCAGCGCGCGATACCGAGCCTGCTCGGTATCGGGGCACTGTTCGCGTTCCTTGTGCGTCCAGCCCGTGATGAACGGGTCTGGTCTCTTGCGCGTCCACTGGCGTGCCTGATGATCGGGGCTCTCATCGTTTATACGATGCAGATGCGGGGTTGGCCACAACACTACTCTCCCGCGCTTGCGGCAGGCTTGATGCTGGGCGCGATCTACATCTGCGCCGTGCGTTTTGTCGCGCCCGGTGATGCGGACGGACCCGGCTATCACTGGATTGTGGGACGCCGTGCCGCCTGGACGATTGCGATCATTGTCGTTGTGGTCGGATGCACGGCGATGATCACGCGCAGATTGAAGAATCCGCCGTTTCCTTACGTCGATGACTTCGTGCGCGCAATTGAGTCCGACAGTCAGGATGGTGACGCGGTCGCCTTCGTCTCCGCGAGTGTCCTGCCGCAGTATCCGTCCTTGCTGCTGACGGATCGCCGCCCGGGCTTCCGATATCTCTGGAGTTTTCCGATCGCGATGTTCTACGAGGGCGCGACCACGGATGCCGACGGTGGCGTTCCGTATCACCGGGCCGAGGAGCAGTCGCCGGAAGAGAAGCGCTTTCTGGGGCGACTCGCGGAAGACATTGCGGAGCGTCAGCCCGCGCTCATTTTTGTCGACGGAGACGGCTGGTGTTCCGGTTGCCCGGACGGATTCAACATAACGGTCTATCTCGAGACGATTGGATTCGTGGACGCACACATGCCCGGATATAGACGCGCGGGCATCGTTGGTGGATTTACGCGATATATTCGTGCATCACAAGTGCCGGCCGAGGCGTTGCCCTGAAACGTGGGGACGCGCCTCACTCGCGATTGGCGCGTCGGAACACGGCCAACAGGTAGCGCGAACCGGGAAATCCGTGTTCGAAGATGCGTTCGGCTCCGATGCGGTCGGCAAACGCTGTCAGGGGGCCCGGTTCACGCGAATCGTTGTGTTGAATGTAGTCTTTCTGAAAGGCGTCGCTCGCGTATAGCCACTCTTCGGTTGGGGTCCAGAAGCGAAATTCGGTATCGGCATCCAGCGGCGTGTACGAAACGCCGGGTGTTGAGAATACGATGACGACGACCTCCGGCTTTTTATCGAACACGTAGGCGGGGTCATACTTCTTCTTTAGGAAGCCGCCGGGACTCATGGCGATGAAGCGGTCCGTCAGTCCGCTGATATCGAGGATGCGATGATCCACGCAGCGGTAGGCGATCATGCCGATGTCCATCACGGCAATGGTGCCGCCCGCGGGAACGCCACCCGCAAGGACCCAGTCCGCGAGGGCGCCGTGCCCTGTTGCGTAGCCCTGTACGCGCGCGACCGACGTTGTGTAGAACTTGTTGCGATTGTGCGTCTGTCGTTTCCACAGCAGCGGGGTGTAAAGGACCGCGGCGAGCAACGCGAAGCGGAGCCCGTTGCGCAAGACCCTGCCTGCGATGAGTGCCCATCCGAGTATCACGACGACAGCCATGACGGGCAGGTAGGGCATCAACAGGCGATAGCCAATCATCCAGTCACCGTTGGTAAGGAACGGCAGACAGGTTCCCATGACACCCAGCACGATGATCGGGATGATCGGCCGCAGGCGGCGGATGTGCAGCAGGTAACCGGCGACCGCGAGAGCGATGCCCGGCAATCCCACGAAGAGCGCGAGCATGCCGTTGCCAACTTGCTCCCATTCGTCGGCGATCAACTCTTTCTTCGCGTAGTAGGTATTGGGTAGCCACTCGCCATCGTAGGTGACGAGGCGAAAGGCCATCTGAGCGAGAAAGACAGCGGTGAAGATCACGCCGTTAAGGAGGAGTGCGCGCACCATTGGGTCGTTCCACAGACGGCGAAACAACGATCCGCCTGCTTCGCGTGATGGACGAGAGGCGAGCAGCCAGGTCAGGGCCTGGGCGATCCAGAAGGCTGTAAAGAGAACGGCGCCTTCCGGGCGCGTCAGTGCCGCGCAGGCCAGGGCGATACCGGAGCCGTACCACCGTTGCCGATCAATTTCTTTTGTCCCCAGCAGGGCGCCGAGCGTGATGAACATCGCGAAGAAGCTTGTCTCAAGCCCGCTGGTGCTGTTGAAGGCGAATGCCGGCGCGACAGCGACAATGCCGGCGGCGGCCAGGCCCCAATAGGCGGCATGCGTATCGAGCCGAGGGAGCCGGCCAGCGAGCAGGCGGGTCAGCAGGAAGCTGAACACGACACAGAGTGCGCCCGAGACGACCCCGATTGTCTTGGAGACGACCGGGGCGCAGGCCCAGCCCAAGATCTTCATCGCCGCGGCCAGCAACGACATCAACAGGAAATTCGTGTAGCCCTCGACGTGCTCGCCGATGTTGAAAAAGGGACCGTGACCGGCGGCAAGAAAGCGGCTGTAGCGGTAGGTGATGTAGGCGTCGTCGTTGATGTAGTGCCAGTAATAGCCCGCCTGTGCCAGGTAGATGCCGACAAGGGCAGCCAATCCGACCAGGGGCAACCATCGATGCTGTTCCTCGGATCCGACTTCTTCAGTCACGGCGCATTCCATCCAGCAGATCATGTTCGCTCATTGCGTCGATAAGATACTCCGTAAACAGCGTATGTCCAAACGACGAGAGATGCACGAAGTCCCACCACAGGAAACCATCATCGTAGCGTTCCGCCAGCCGGGAATGCATGTCGAGCAGGGCTACGCTGTGTTCGCTTGCGACGGACTTGACGACTTCGTGCTTCTTGAGCAGGTAGTCCGTGTCGTGTTCGATCGAATTCGGTTCAGCTATCAACAGGACGCGTGCGGCAATGGATCGCGCCGAGCGGATAAGTTCATCAAGGTTGGCGCGTAGCGTATCGGTCTGCTGGTCATTGCTGGCTAGGTTAATAACGACGAGGTCGGGCTTCAGTTTGATCCATTCTTCTTTGAAGATCTTGAGCAGCATGATCGAGTCGACAGCGGGAACGCCGCCGTTGACGCACTCGGCCACGATCCCGTGGTCCGCTCGAAGCCGCGCGGCAAGTCGTTTGGCAAAGACGTGATCGGCTTCCGCTGCGCCGGCACCCCATGTTTGCGACGTTCCGATCAGGAGGATTCGCGCAACGCCGGGACGACGTTCGGTGTCCATTTCGTTCCGTATGCGCTGGCGCACGCCGTCGGCTGACCAGCTCTTGTATCTGGATTCGGACGCTTGCATCTGAAAGGTCAGCTTGGGGTAGAACTGGACGATATAGGGCGCGAAGCGTACGGCGCCGCCTGCGGCGATGGTCAGCATGACGTTCAGCATAACGAGACGCAGTATCTTTGTGCGGGCGCCGTCGCGATCGCGCGCAAAGAGAATCGCGAGAACGCAGCCGTTGATCATCAGCGCAAGCCCCATGCCGATGGCGGTGAGTCCCGGCGCGCCCGCGTGGCGCCGAAAGGATTCCTTCAGGACAAGTCCTTCCGGCCCCTCCACCCGCACATCATCAACAAAGACATCGTTGCGCCCGCTCCGAAAACCGATCGACTGTAACCCGGTGTTCCGTTCCTTCCATGCGACGACATTCTCTCCGTTTAGTACGAGCGCTGTGCCCGAACGTGACCAGGCGATTTCTGCGTGGTGCCATTGCGCGGGTGCGAGCAGCGCCGGTGTCATCGGGGTCTTCGTCATGAAAGCGCCTGCCGAGCTTGCACGGAAGCGCATGCAGGGAAAGCGGGGGTCGCTGCTTAAGCGGAAGCCGGAGAAGCCGTCGGCGGTGCGATTGAACGTTACGACAAGATATGCATTTGATGCCGGCCGGAAGTTGAAGGTGAGCTTCGTAGCGGGGATCGGTTCGTGGTAGATGACTTCCTGGAAACCCCACCACGCGCCCAGGTTGAGATTGCCGCGCGCGAGAGCCTGGCGCCGATGAATGAACGCCCGTTTGCCGGGCACGCCCATTTCGAGCGTTGTCTTGGTTGATATCCAGTCGCCGTTGTTGTGCAGCGTATTGCGCGAGAGCATGTAGAAGCGGGCCAGGAGGGCGCCGTACGTCAGGGCCAGCACGACGCAGATGATGACGAGGTCCTGATTCTGCTTCCAGGCAGACGTCTTCATGGGGAGTCGCGAGCAATAATCCGCTTGGCGTCCCATGTGATGTTCTCTCTTACCACCCGGCCCGGATTGCCGGCGATCACGACGCCGTCATCTTCGAACGATTTCGTTACAACGGATCCTGCCGCTACAACGGAGTGGGTCGCGATTGAAACGCCCTTCAGAATGATGCAGTGCGCCGCGACCCAGACGTGGTCGGCGATGTTGACGTCCCGGGCGGGGTTGATCCGCTTTCCTGTTGAGGCATCGAGAATGGAGTGCGCGTCGCTACATCGCACATCGATGTCGTAAGCGAAGAGGCAGGCCTGGCCGATTCGGATGGAAGACCCGGGTTCAGCGGTGCTGAGCTTGACGCTCCCGAAATAGCTCCGGTCGCCGATTTCGATTCGTCCGTCCTGGTCCTCCATGCAGAGTTCGGCGTACTCCTCGAAGATACAGCCCTTTCCGATATGGCAAACATGCCCGTTGCCCTGGATCGAGATCGAAACATTCTTAAGGACGCAGTCCGGTTCGACCGTCACCCGGTTGTTATCGCCCGTGATGGCTATCTTTACGTTCTTGCTCTCGGGATTGGCGAGTTGGACGGTGTTACCCGTGCCGTTGATCCGTTGATCGATCGTGTGACACGATGCCCCGCACAGTGCCCGGCAGCCGCGCCGTATCATTCTCAACATACGCTTCAAGTGTTTTCCTCCTGTCCGTTCTTTACATCGAGGAGTGCTCAGACTCGTATCGATCGTACGCGGTCATGATTACATACCTGGCCCGGTGGATTCTGAACGGTATTCGTTGATTTTGTAGCCGGGTCCATACACCCGTAGCCATGCCGCCGCGAAGGCTGCCTGAATGATATCGCGATGCGGACTAGCGCGCCGTATCGCGACCCCGTAGCCGAAGGCACCGGGAAAGTAGTCATAGGCTGCGGCGAAGTGCGGCGAATTCAGCATCTCGGCCACGATGAATGTGTAATCAGGGTGGGGCAACCAGATAAAATCCGGCTTGCGTGCGAAGAAATCTTCGGCGGAGAAGCCGTGAAGGGCGTAGATTCGATCGTGAAGGCCGAGCGGGTCGATGATGGCGACATGTGGTGCCTGGGCTCCGATGTAGCCATATTCCGACATGGAGGCGACGGCGCCTTCGGGAAACTGCGAAATGGTTTCGGTCAGAACCGTTATGGCTCTCCAGCGATCGACTTCCGGCAGGTGTTGCGTTGCTTTCATCGTGAACCGCGCCTGTACCGGATGTTCGGGAACAGACGAGAGGAACGCGCGTTCGTACGCCGACGGCAGGCTGCGGGCCAGGACAGGCAGCAGCCCGATCAGAAGAATA
>CAJWTS010000041.1 GCA_913047795.1 uncultured Verrucomicrobiota bacterium
ATCTGTTGCCGATAGCCAATAGGCAACCGGCATGAATGTCAATCGCGCCAAGGCGACAGGTGTATCAGGCGGGGAATTCTGCTACATTCGCCGAATGAGGCGGCCATAGGCAGCCTTTCATCGAGGAGTAGGGCATGTCGACTCAACCCAGCGGATGGAGCACCGGCGATCTGCTTGCGAAGCTTGATTTCTTCGCGCTGCGCGGAACCCTGCGTGGCTACAACGCCAAGGCATTTCAGTCTGATATCTGCGCTGCATTCAACGTCGCATTGCTCGCGTTTCCACAGGGAATGGCTTACGCATTGATTGCCGGCCTGCCGATTCAATTCGGCATCTACGCCTCGGCGGTGGCGGCGATCGTCGGCGCGATCTTTGCCCGATCACAATACATCACACTGGGCCCGACGAACGCAACCTCGGTTCTCCTGCTCAGCGCTTTTGCCTCGATGAATATTGCGGAGGCGGAACGCATTCAATTATTGCCGGTCATCGTCCTGATGAGCGGACTCTTCTTGATCATTGCGGCGCATTTAAACATAGCGAACCTGATGCAGTACGTCTCGCGCAGTGTCATAACCGGATACATCACGGCCGCGGCGATCCTGATCATCACGAACCAACTGGCGAACGTTTTGGGATTCGAGATCGAGCGTTCGTCCGCGACGTTCTTCGGCCGTGCGCGCTTGACCCTGGCGGGCCTGGGCCACGCACACGGGTTGTCGGTGCTGGTGGCCGGCGGGGCGCTTGCGCTATACGTCTTGCTCCAGTCGCGTTTGCCGCGGCTCCCTAATGTCGCGCTCTGCCTGTTGGCGCTCAGCATCGTGACGTTTCTGATACCCGGTCGCGAGGAGTTGCGGTTCCTTGATGCGATTGATGCACGGGACTGGCGCATCACGGTCCCAGACGCTGGGTTCAAGACGATCAATCGTATGGCCAGCGTCTCGCTGGCCATTGCGCTGCTCTCGATGCTGGAAGGCGTCTCGATCGGAAAATCGCTCGCGGCACGGGCGGGCAAGCGCCTCGATACGAACCAGGAGGTCTTCAGCATGGGCATGGCCAACCTGGGGTGTGGGCTGCTATCCGGCATGCCGGCATCGGGGTCCCTGACGCGGTCAGCGCTCAACTTCTCGTCCGGTGCGACCGGCCCCATGGCCAGTCTCTACAATGGTGTTATCTGTGCGGCATGCGCCTTCCTGATTGGGCCGTTGATTGGATTCGTTCCGAAATCGGTTCTGGCGGTGCTCGTTATCTGCATCGGCGTTTCCCTGATCAGCCGGCGCCAGATCCGGATTGTGACGCGCTCCACCGGTTCGGACGCGCTCGTCTTCTTCACGACGTTGATCAGTGGGCTGCTCTTTCCACTGGACGTGGCCGTGTACCTTGGTGTTGGGACATCGATCGTGCTCTTCATGCGCAAGGCGGCCATGCCGCAAATGGTGGAGTACAAATTCGACGTCGAAGGACAACTGGTGGAGATCGCCGATCGCGGACCGCGACCGGACCCGCAGGTTTCGATCGTTCACGTTGAGGGAAACCTTTTCTTTGGAGCGGCCGAGTTGTTTCGTGACCAGACGCGGCGCATCTACGAAGACGAAAACCTGCGTGTGATCGTGCTCAAGCTTCGAAATGCACATCATCTCGATGCCACGAGCGTCATGGCCCTCGAGGAATTAATCCTGTTTGCACGCGCCACGGAACGGACGCTCATGGTCAGCGAAGTGCGGCCGCAAACGTTGAAGGTGTTTCGGGACTCTGGATTACTGAGCATTCTGGACGAGGCGGACTTGTTTCTGGACGACCTCGACAATCCGACGGCGGCAACGGCGGGCGCCCTGCGCCGGGCCAAAGAAATAATCGGCGACGTGCGCGCCGAGGTCAGCATCCAGTCGACCCGCAAGCTGGATGATTGAGCGGCTTGCATCGCTTGCGCGATCCACATACGTTGCTGTTCGAGATCCCGTCTATTGTCTAACAGAGGAGTTTGATCATGTTGCGTGTCACCGTATGGGGCGAGAACGTTCACGAGCAGAAGCATCAGGTCGTACGAGACCACTATCCGGACGGAATGCACAATTGCATTGCCGACGGTCTGCGCGAGGACAAGGGCTTCGAGGTACGCACGGCCACGCTGCAAGACGATGAGCACGGGTTGACCGAGGACGTGTTGGAGCATACCGACGTGTTGACCTGGTGGGGGCATACGGCCCATGCGGCGGTGGAGGACGAGATTGTGGATCGTGTCCAGGCGCGTGTGCTGCAGGGCATGGGGCTCATCGTGTTGCATTCCGGGCATTATTCGAAAATTTTCCGGCGACTGATGGGCACGACCTGTTCTCTGACCTGGCGCGAGGCGGGCGAGAAGGAACGACTCTGGGTCTGCAACGCGGGGCATCCGATAGCGCAGGGGATCGATAGGTACTTTGAAATCGAGAACACGGAGATGTATGGCGAACCCTTTGCCGTGCCCGCCCCGGACGAAACGGTATTCGTGAGCTGGTTCGAGGGCGGCGAAGTTTTTCGCTCGGGGCTCTGTTATCGCCGCAGCAACGGCAAGATTTTCTATTTTCGGCCCGGGCACGAGACGTATCCGATTTACCACCACTCGACGGTAAAGCAGGTGATCAAGAACGCCGTCAAGTGGGTCGCGCCGGAGGGAACACGCTGGATCGACAGCTGCCCCGGCATTGCGCTTGAAGATGCGCCCGAGTCACTGGAGTCGAAAGGCGGTAGCGTTCACTGACCGGTTAGCCCGTCCGCCGCCTACTCCTTTTTCTCTGCGGCCTCGTCATCCGCGGCCTCGTCATCTGCGGGCGGGTTCTTGACTTCTTCCAGAATGTTCAGGAAAAAAGATCGTGCGGCTTCCGTATCCGCTTCGCGCTTGGCCTCTCGACGCCGTTCCCGTGCAATGGCCGCCTTGGATTTATTCGACCGTTTGTTGCGCTTCTTCTCTTTTTCCGCGTCGGCGATCAGTTTTTCCGCGAGCCGGGCCTGAAGGTCCATGACCTTATCATGGGCCTCGTCCGCGTTTTTGTACGGCCGGCCGACCATCGTAATGCGTCGCATGGAGACCGCGGAGCGGGTGATTCGAGGTTTGCCGGTCTCTTTCTTCCAGCGCTTGTCAGCCAGGCGATAGGCCTTCGGGAACAGCCGTGCTTCTGCCGTAAGTTCTTTCTGGGCGGCTTTGAATTCGTCGGGCGTCTTGACGTCGTACGATGTCTCGCTGTCGTAGCCCTTGATCTTGACGACAAGGGCCTTTTCCGCGCTGCGGGCGAGTTGCGAGGTGAGGGTCAGCAGAGCACAGGTCAGAAGTATGGCGTATCGTCCCACGTCGTCGTGCAGTCTAGGGTTGATGGCAGAATATCGCAAGGGGGTCAATCGGCCGGCGTAACCGGTCTGTTGAGGGGATCTATGACGCCAGCCGACCGGCGAGATGCCCGCTAAGTTCGTCGAGCGAGATCCGTTCCTGCTTCATCGTATCGCGGTCCCGCAGGGTCACGGTGTTGTCTGCGAGCGTGTCGAAATCGATCGTCACGCCGTAGGGCGTGCCGATCTCGTCCTGGCGGCGATAGCGACGGCCGATCGCGCCCGTCTGATCATAAAAACAGTGCCAGTGCTGCCGTAGTTCCTTGAAAACCTCTCGTGCCTTGGCGACGAGCTCGGGCTTGTTTTTCAACAGCGGGAAGACGGCAACCTTTACCGGTGCCAACCGCGGCGCGAACTTCATGACAACACGTGATTCGTAGCCCTCCGGCGTGGACTCGCCGGACACCGCCTCGCGCGGCCCGCCTTCGACACCCTCTTTCGGCACCCATTCCTCCGTGTAGGCTTCGCAGAGAAGGACCAGCACGCCGCGCGTCAAACCCGATGCGGGTTCGATAACGTTGGGAACAAAGCGTTCGTTCGTCACGGGGTCCGTGTAGTCCAGTTTCATCTCGGCGTGTGTTCCGTGCTGCGTGAGGTCGAAGCATCCCCGATGCGCAATGCCCTCGAGTTCACCATATTTGGGCGCGGTGAAGGGGTAGAGATACTCGACATCGACACAGGCTTTCGAGTAGTGCGCCAATTCGTCAGCCTCGTGATCGCGAAAGATGAGATGTTCTTCACGGATACCCAGACTGCGCCACCAGCGCATGCGCTCCCGTTTCCAGAAGTCCATCCACTTTTCCGATTCGTCGGGGTGGCAGAACCATTCCATTTCCATCTGCTCGAATTCGCGCGAGCGAAACACAAAATTGCGCGGCGTGACTTCGTTGCGGAAAGCCTTGCCGATCTGTGCAATGCCGAATGGCAGTTTCACGCGCGTTGTATCCAACACGTTCTTGTAATTCAGGAAGATTCCCTGGGCCGTCTCGGGGCGCAGGTAGGCCCGCGACTCGTCACTCTTGACCGCGCCGACAAACGTTTCGAACATCAGGTTAAACTCGCGCGGCTCCGTCAAGTCGCAACTCTCATGCGCGCCGGCTTTCTTGCTTGGCTTGCGCGGACAGTCGTATTCCTCGAGATGGTCGGCGCGGAAACGAGCCTTGCAGGCACGGCAGTCGATCATCGGATCGCTGAAGCCGCCGACATGGCCGGAGGCGACCCATGCGCGTGGGTTCTGGATGATGGACGAATCGAGCCCGACGATATGAACCGGCTCTCCGTTCTCGTCGAGCGGCGCGCATTCAACCATCGAACGCCACCAGTCGTCGCGAATGTTGTTCTTCAGCTGAACGCCCAGTGGGCCGTAATCCCAAAAGCCGTTGATGCCGCCGTAGATCTCGGAGCTCTGGTATATGAACCCGCGCCGCTTGCAGAGCGATACGATTGTATCGAGCGGGGTTAACTGTCTGTCGTTTGACATGGCGGCGTATACTGGGCGACGGCTTGCGGGGAATCAATCCCATTCTGAATCCGGCCGGGGCATTCTTGACCCGGAACACCGCCGCGCATACGCTCTCACGGGATGAGCAGTGAACAAGTAGTGCGTATCGGCCCTTACGCCGGACGGTTTTCCGAGGCCTTCCGTGATCCGGCATTTGTTGGGTCATTCGAAGAGCAGTTTCTCGCCGGTTCGAGCATGACGTCGACGGACGGTAAAGACGTGGACTTGCTTGAGTTGTGTCACGGGGAAAAGACGCTGAAGATCGCGATCAAGCGGTTCGCGCGCCGGGTGTGGTACCGAGACCGGCACGCCGCTCGTCATGGGTCGGCCGCGGAGCGGTCATGGCGATCGGCCGAACGCCTGGTCGCAGCCGGGGTCGGAACCGCCCGCCCGGTGGGCTATCTCGAAAACTGGGAAGACGGACGATTGAGGGGCAGCATGTTGCTGACCGAGTTCGTCGATTTTCCCAGTTTTCGTGACGAACTCATCGAGCTGTACCGGCGTGATCCGGACTGTTCGAAGTTCATGGCCCTCATCAATTGCATTGCACGAGCCGTGCGCGGGATGCACGACGCCGGAATCGTGCACTACGACCTGGGCAACCAGAATATTCTCGTCCGCCGCGTCAGCGATGGGGAGTGGGCCGACGTCAGCTTCATCGATCTGAATCGTGCCCGGGAATCGGATCGTCCGTCGATTCGGCAATGCGCGCGCGACATTTCACGCATTGCGTTGCCGTCAGACCTGCTGCGCGTCTTTGTCGACATGTATTTTCAATGTACGCCCCCGGACGAGTTCCTGGAATGGGAGTCGCGCTACCGAAGCTGGTTTGCCTGGCACACGAAGACGCGGCGTTGGCGCCACCCGTTGCGTGAGCGACTTGTTCGGGATCGCGAGACCTACCCGCCGGTGCAGGACATGTGGATTTGGGATGAACGCTCGGCGCAGGCGGTCAACGCGCTGACCACCTCAGATCGCAACAAGATCTATCCGTTCAAAAATCATCTGCGCCAGGTTGCCGCCGTGGCGCGGCGCGGTCCGGTGCTGTGGCGCGCGTATCGGGATCTGCAGGCTGAATGTTTCCGCGCACCGGTCGAGATGAAGCATCGCGTTGGCGTCGCGTTGAACCCGCGCCCCGGCATTATCGAGGCCGAGGTCGACGTGCTCAAGGGGCTCGGCAACCCACCTGTTCGTCTGCGGTTCTACGCACACGAGTCGGAGGCGTCGTGGGATTTTTCCGCTGATTGGGTTGGACGGCTTGCGGGTGACGGGATCTCTGTCTCCGTGGCGTTGGTCCAGGACCGCGCCGCCGTACGGGAGCCGGATCGCTGGCAGCGATTCTGCCACCACGTCTTGGAGCGCGTTGCGCCCCACGTGCAGTCGGTGGAAATCGGTCATGCGATCAATCGTGTCAAATGGGGCGTCTGGAACTTCGACGAATACGCGGAAATGATGCGCCGGGTCGCGAAGGCGCTTGAGCCGTATCCGGATCTACCGGTGATGGGCCCGTCGGTGATCGACTTCGAGTACCCTTTTCTTGTGACCGCCCTTGATGCCATGCCCGAGGAGTTGCACCTGAGCGCGCTATCGCATCTGCTCTACGTCGACCGGCGCGGCGCACCCGAGAACAAGCAAGGGCCATTCGATGCGGTCGGAAAATTTGCATTGGCGCGCGCCATCGCGCGCTGTTCATCGGGCTGCGATGATCGCCTGGTTGTCACCGAAACGAACTGGCCGCTGCAGGGAGCGGGGGTCTATTCTCCGGTCGGATCACCGTATGTGTCTCCGCGTCCGCGCAAAAACGATCTGAGCGTGGACGAGAACCGTTACGCCGATTTCATGCTGCGCTACATTCTTTTAGCGCTCTGTTCCGGCATGGTTGCGCAGGTCTACTGGTGGCGCCTTGTGGCGCGTGGTTACGGGTTGGTGGACGATTCGGACGCCGCCCAGTGGCGCCTCCGACCGGCCTACCAGGCGCTCAGGTTCTTCCTGGAGACATTGGGCGATGCCACCTTCGAGCGCCGGCTGCCGAGCGAGTCGGGCATCTATATGTTCGGTTTCCGCCTGGCGGATCAGGGGGTTGTGACGGTCGCCTACTCCGCCGTTGGAGAACGGACGATAGATTTACCAATTGAGGTGGTGCGCGGCGTGACGTCCCTGGGCGAGCCCGTCGCCGCGTCCGGGTGCCGGGCAACACTCAACGCCCGCCCGGTTTATCTGTACGGGGTCTAGCCCCGACATGGCATGAGTCGTCGTTGCGCTCGCCGTAGACCACCCATGCCATATCGGGGTTAGGGCGGGGTCACGTCAGTCGTTCGTAGAGCGCTACGTATTGCTTGACCGTTTCCTCAACGTTGAATGTCGTGCGGATGCTCTCGCGCGCACGCTCGCCGAACCGTCGGCACATTTGCGGATTCGCCATGCATGCGCCGATCGCGGTCGCCAGTGCGCCCGCGTCGTTTGCTCGGACAACCATGCCGTTTTGATTGTCGGATACGATTTCGGGCAGCCCGCCCACATCGGTCACGATGGGCGTGACGCCCTGGGCCATTCCTTCGAGCACGGCGCGCGGCAGACCCTCGCGTGCGATGGACGGCATGACGAGTGCATCGCAGGCTCCGATCAGTGCTGCCGCGTCCGGGCGAAAGCCGGCATGATGTACGACCGGATGTCGGGCGGGCAGGCGTAGCATGCGCGCCAGGCGTGGATCGGCGATTTCTCCGAGCAGCAGGATGCGCAGGGATCCGTCGGCCGGCAGCGACTGTGCCGCTTCGAGCAGGATGTGTGCGCCCTTGACGGGCCGCAACCGTCCGGCGAGCACGACGACGAAAGCATCCGGGGGAATGCCGAGCGTGGCCAGTTTTTCGCGGGGCGCGGCAGTGTACCATTCCGGGGCGTGGCCCTTGTAGATTCGCTCCAATCGCGACATCGGGATGCCCACGTCGTGCAGATAGTTCTGCACGGCATCGGATACGCAGACGATGCGATCGATGCGGCGGTTCAAATGCGTGAGATAGGACGCGGGGTTGAGCCGGCTCACGTGGCCGATTGTGCCGCGGTAGGTGATCAGCCGAGCGGGGTTTCCGCGCATGGCGCGAATCGTGCAGGCGAGGGCCTTGTTCGTCATGGCCTGCACGATCTCGGGACCCGACTCGCGGATGAGGCCCGCAAGTACGCCGGTTGCGCGA
The DNA here is from genome assembly GCA_913047795.1 of uncultured Verrucomicrobiota bacterium. Classification (GTDB taxonomy): domain Bacteria; phylum Verrucomicrobiota; class Kiritimatiellia; order CAJWTS01; family CAJWTS01; genus CAJWTS01. The sequence continues at coordinate 8,053 of CAJWTS010000041.1, forward strand.
CCGTCCAGCCGGTTCCGGAATCGGAGTGGTGTGACGTTCATCCCCGCCCCCCGCCAGTCGTCCATGCGCGATTCATTTGGATCGCAGACGATATGCAGGTTGTGTCCCTGCGCAGAAAGGGAACGGTAGAGGTGATCCTCGGTCCTGTCGGTCTCGCTGCAGACAATCAATATGCGCATGGGGTTGAAGCCTTCCGCGGGAGGCCAGATCACCACGCGGGCGGCTGGGATTCAATTCAAAAAGGGGAATATGTTCAGCAGAAAAGCCTGCGCGTGCCGTGGCATTTTCCGGTTTCAAAGCGCGGTCGGTTGGGATTAACTGGATGTGTCGCTTCACGGATCGAGCAACACAGACCATTGAACACGCCAAAGTCATTACGGGGTTTTCTCAGGGAGCCCCTTTATCCTGTCTTTCTCGCGGCCGCATTCGGGATCACGTTCTCGATCGCGTTGGGGCAGGGCTTACTTGCACTCGCCGGGATATGCTGGGTTGTGGCGCTGGCCCGCCGACAAGAGCGTTTCGTTTTTCCCGCGGTTGGGTGGATAATCGTGATCTATGTTGCCCTGGCCTGGGCCAGTGTCCTCTATGGACTCAACCGCGAGCAGGGCATCGACCGCGTCGAGCGACTTTTTTGGCTAGGCGCGGTGTGGATCACGGCCGGCACGATTCGGACACCGGGCCGAATGCTGAGGCTGATGCAGGCTTTCACGACCGGATGTGCGGTGCTGGCGGTCTACGTTCTGGTGCGAAATCCGATTCGGGCCTTGCGGGACTATCGCGAAGGCGTGATCGGCTGCGAGACGTATCTTCGATCGCTGATAGCCAAGGGCGGCATGACGGACGGACAATTCCTTATGATCGGGATCGTGGCCGGTCTCGGTGTGATCGCCATTGCGCGGCGCAACGGTCGCCCCGTGATCGGGTGGTGGTGCCTGGTCGCACTCGAATTTCTTGCCCTGATTGTGAACTTCAAGCGCGGGTCGTGGGCCTGTGCGCTGGTCCTGATCGTGCTGTTCATTTTGCTGCAGGCGAACTGGAGATACATGCTGATTCCTGTCGGATTGATCGTGGTGCTGGCGTTCCTGCCGCCGATCCAGGATCGCGTGATGCAGATCAAGCAGGAGTTTCGCGCGGACAAGGGGGGGCGCATCACCATGTGGTTCAAGATTGCGCCCTGCCTGATCGAGGCTCACCCATGGGGGATTGGCTACGGCGCCCTGACGAGTGAAATGATGAAGGACTGTGCTCCAGAAGTGGAGCCGTACCGCGATCACCTACACTCGAACATTCCGCAGGTCCTGATATCGGTCGGCTGGTTGGGGCTCACGATTTACCTGGTCTGGATGGCATGGGTGCTGGCGGACGCGATCGCCCGCTTTCGTTGGTCCGCGCGCGCCGGACCAACGGAACGCACGCTCGCAACGATTGCGCTCTTGATGCTGCTTGGGCTCTTCATCAACGGCATGATCGAATACAACATCGGTGATTCCGAGGTCTTGATCGCCTATGCGTTGCTGATGGGCCTTCCGCGGCGATTGGACGCCGGGGCGCCGGCGGATGGGATGCCCTAAGCGTACACGGTCGCGGGTACCGGGCTTTACGTCGTCGTTGCCGTGTTGCTCCGCCGGAAAGAACAGCGTCCGATCGTGGCGCCCTGTTCGAGAAAGATTGTTTCAAACTCGGAACGTTCATCGTCCGACGGAACAAACGGGTCCTTGCTCTCGAATCGCTCGTCCGTGGCAAGCACCTCGTGGACTTCGTCGAAATAGGCAAGGTGATCGGTTGCGAAGTGAATGCACCCGTCCGGTGCAAGTGTGCGATCCAGCGAGTCGAGAAAGGCGGCGGTGAATAACCGGCGTTTATGGTGCCGCTTCTTGGGCCAGGGGTCCGGAAAGAGAATGAAATAGGCGGCGACACGGTTGTCCGGAACCAGGTAGTTGATGGCGTACGACGCTTCAACGCGCAGCAGCCGTACATGCGTCAGCGACAGCCGATGAAGTTTTTTCGCCGTCTTGCGCAGGCGCACCAACTGGCGGTCGACGCCCAGGTAGTTGTGCGCATGATCCGCCGCTGCGCGCGTCGCCAGGAAGCGCCCCTTGCCGCAGCCGACGTCGACCACCAGTGGTCGCGAATCCGGATACAGGTCGTCGAGCGGCAAGGGCGTTGTCCAGTCCGGTGGCGCGATGATGGAGGGATGTTCCCCGCCTGTGTGCGGCCATCCCCAGCCCTGCGGTATCCTTTCGAGTCCTGAAGTCATCTTATGGCGTCGAATCTAGCACGGGTGCCGGGTCCCCGCCGGTGTTTTCTGGCCGCGTGCTCTACCCGCACGCAGGAATCGGCGGTCCGCCTTGACTATCGAAATGCACGGGGGCACGATGAGCGCGCGATGGAGCAGAAACCACGGGAGAAACTTGAGCAATTTATGCTCTCGGTTGTTGATGACAAGCGCGATCGGAGCTTGGATTACAGCTTGGGCGTGCGTGTTCTGCGGGGTGGATTGCGTCAGCTCTCGCGTATCTACAAGGCCTTGCTGCAGTTGCGCCTGTTCCTCTACGAGAAGGGGATCATGCGCATGCAAACGCTCGGCTGCCAGGTCATCAGTGTCGGGAACCTGACGGTTGGCGGCACCGGAAAGACCCCGGTGGTGGAGGCGTTTGCGCGGGAATTATCGCGCGAAGGGCGCCGCGTCGCCATTCTAAGCCGCGGATACAAGAAGTGGGAACCCCCATTCCCGCAGCGTCTTCTCAACCGGGTGACGTTTCGCGAGAAACGTATGCCGCCGCGGGTCGTCTCGGACGGTAACGAGCTGCTGCTGGATTCGAAAATGAGCGGTGACGAGCCCTACATGTTGGCTTCGAACCTCCCCGACGTTGTCGTGCTTGTCGACAAAGATCGTGTGAAGAGCGGGCGCTACGCGATCAACAAGTTGGACTGCGATACGCTGATTCTCGATGACGGATTTCAATATCTTCGATTAGGGCCTCGACTCGAGATTGCGCTGGTGGATCGCACCAACCCGTTTGCGAACGATGAGATCCTCCCGCGGGGTTTGCTGCGCGAGCCAGCCAAGAATATTCGGCGCGCCGACTTCATCTTCATCACGAAGTCCAACGGCGTCGGCTCCGAGGAACTGCGTGCACGTCTGCGCAAACTCAATCCGGACGCGGAAATTGTCGAGTGCAAGCATGAGGTCCGCCACCTGACGAACGTCTATACGCGCGAGCAGGAGGAGTTGTCGTACCTCGAGGGCCGCAAAGTCGCGGTGGTCTCGGGTATCGCGGAGCCGCGCGGCTTCGAGTCCGAGGTGCGAAAGACAGGGGCCGAACCGGTCCGCATCTGGCGCTTTACCGATCATCACCGCTTTGGCCAGCAGGAGATCATCGACATTATCAACGCGGCGAAAGAACTGGACGCGGAGGCGATTATTACGACCGAGAAAGATGCTGTGCGCTTTCCCAGGATTGAGCGCATCGATGTCCCCGTTTTTTTCATGCGCGTCGACATTGCGATTGTGAGCGGCGCGGACGACTTCAAGGCCTGCATAGCGCGCATATGCTTCCGATGAACGAGAACGGCGTCGTTGTTTGCGTGCCGAACTGGTTGGGTGACGGCGTCATGGCGTTACCGGCCGTCGGGGCTTTCCGTAAACGTCATCCGACGCGCACGATCACCATCCTGGCTAAGCCTTCCGCCGGCCCGCTCTGGGGCATGACGGGCCTTGCCGGTGCCTTTGTCGCGCTTGAACCGGGATCGCGGGGGACGTTCCGTGCCGCCCGCGCGTTGCGCCACGCTGGCTCGGACGAGGCTTACGTGCTGCCTAACTCGATGCGTTCGGCCCTGATTCCTTTCCTGGGCGGCGTCGCCCGGCGCCGCGGGACGGCCGGGCACCATCGTCGCGCGTTGCTATCGGATATCGTTGAATATCCGGATGACGTTCGCAGCGGGCACCAATGGAAAGAGGCCATGCACATCATGCGGTGTCCCGTCGAGACGGAGCCGCAGATGCCGTTGCTGACGCCGGCGCAGGAATTGCTCGCGGCCTGCCGTGAAGAATGGGAGCGGCGCGGGCTGACGGCCCGGGCCCCGGTCGGATTGATTCCCGGCGCGGCGCGCGGCGCGGCAAAACGCTGGCCGGCGGAACACTTTATTGAGTTGGGCCGGCGGCTTGCCGATCGACACGCGCTTGTTCTGTTCGGCACATCCTCCGAAGCCCATGATATCGGCCGGATGGCAAAGGCGATCGGCGGAAACGCCGTCAGTGTCGCGGGGCAGACACCGTTGGAGAACTTTGCTGGGATGCTGGCGCTTTGCCGCGCAATTGTTGCCAACGACAGTGGCGGTATGCATCTTGCCGCCGCGGTGGGGACACCCGTCGTGGCCATATTCGGTATGACGGATCCGAAGAAGACCGGACCGCTGGGTACGGGGCACGTCGTTCTGCGCGCCTCCGAAGAAGGCGCGCGCGACATCGGGCCTGATGCGCCCGAAGCGATCGCCTGTTTACAGGCGCTGGACCCGGACCGGGTCCACGACGCGGTTGTGCAAGTGCTGGGTTCATGACGACCGACGTCATCCGATCGACGGCGACCATCAGCCGGTTCACCGCGCTGAGCAGGGCCCTCGGCCTGGTGCGCGAAATCCTGATGGCGACCACCTTCGGGACCTCCCTCGTGCAGTCCGCGTTCGTCGTGGCGTTCACGATCCCAAATCTTTTTCGGCGGCTCTTCGGTGAAGGCGCGTTGTCGGCCGCGTTCATCCCGGTCTTTACGGAGAGCCTGGAGAAAGAGAGTCGCGAGCGGGCCTGGGTGCTGGCGCATCGGGTGATGACGTTGAGCGGCATGGTGCTGGCTGCGCTCTGTATTGCCGGTGTTCTGCTGATCGGGTGGGTCACCGGCGGCGCCTCGCTCGGCCCAACGGCGGCGGCGACGCTGCCCTTACTGCGGATCATGCTGCCCTACATGTTTTTCATCTGCATGGTTGCGCTCGCGATGGGCGTCTTGAACTCGTTTCACCATTTTGCGGTTCCGGCAGCGACACCCGTCATTCTGAACGGCATCTGGATTGGCGTGCTGCTCCTGGTCTGCCCGCGTTTGGGCGCGACGGCATCGGAGCGGATTTATGCCGTGGCCTGGGGTGTGCTGATTGCGGGGATCATCCAATTGGCGGCGCAACTTATTCCCTTGTGGCGCCACGGGTACCGGCCGCGGCCTATGCTGCCCGGGGGCGACCCGCGCGTGTGGAAAGTGCTGCGGCTCATGGGGCCGGCGGCACTGGGCATGGGCGTCATGCAACTCAATGTGGTCATGGATCGATTGCTCGCCTTTCTTGTTGGGACCTACGCGCCGGCAGCGTTGAGTTTCTCGGATCGGTTAGTCCATTTTCCACTCGGCATATTTGCGGCGGCACTGGGCACGGTCCTACTGCCGGTCTTTTCGGGATTCGCGGCGCGATCCGACACGGACGCGATCCGCCGTACCCTGAACGAGTCGCTGCGCGCGATCGCCTTTGTCATGGTTCCCGCCTCGGTCGGGCTCGCCGTCCTGGCGACACCGATCATTCGCCTCTCGTATGCGTGGCCGGGCGGGGCATTTGGTGAAGCGTCGACGGTCATGACCATGCGCGCGCTCGTTTTTTATGCGCCCGGTCTGCTCGTCTTCAGCGTGTACAAGGTTTTCGTGCCGGCTTTCTACGCGATGCAGGATACCCGCACGCCCGTGCGCGTGGGTGTGTGGTCCGTTCTATTGAACTTCGTGTTGAACATGATCTTCATCTGGACCTGGCCCGAGGGGTACAAGCACGCCGGGCTGGCGCTGGCCACCGTGCTCTCGAGCGTGGTCAGTTGTGGTGTCCTGGCGTACTTGATTCACCGAAAAATCGGTTCGCCGGGCTGGCCCGCCGTGGTCTCTGCGATTCTTCGCACCGTGTTGGCCGCGGCTGTGATGGGCGGTGTTGTGGCCTTCGTCCATCCGCGCCTGTCCGACGGCCTGGCATCGATGGACCTCGCCCCGAAGTTACAGCAACTCGTAGCCGTGCTGACGACTATCGGAATCGGAATGGTGTGCTATTTAGCCCTCGCCCGTCTGCTCTGCCGCGACGAACTGGCGACCATCTGGCGTAGCGTTCGTCGCCGCCCGTATGCATGAGCATGCTGCAGCCCCCCCCCCGTCCGCAACGCCGATGGCGTAGTCCTTGCGGGCAGGTCGTCACGAGAACTCATGCCGGCGGGCTGCCTGCGGCGCCGGGAAAGCGTGGCGCGACGAATACGGCCGGATGCAGGTAAATCGGGACCAGCGGTTCGGAGCGCACTCCCTTCCGAATCCGGTCATACGCGAGCCGGGCCACGTCGGCTGCGGCGGGTGCGCGCGGCTCCTCGACGCGCGCGATCGAGGGGTCGAGGGTTGATTGAAGGACCTCGGCGAGTTGATCCCAATCCGGTCCGACGACGAGGGTGTCAGCCGGCAGGTCGGCGGCAAACGCGGCGGGCGTGGATAATTGCCAGTCCGCAAGACGGCGGATGTCGCCATTGGCCGACTCGAACGGCGCATGCCAGAGTAGTCCCCGCCGCGCGTTACCCACGACCGTGATACGCGACTGTTTTGCGTCGCGGGCGACTCCCAGCGCCAATGCGTCACCGCTGCTGACGCCGAAAACCGATCGATGATCCGGCAGGGCATAGCCTTGCGCGGCGGCGACTGCCGTGCGTAGGCCGGCGAATGAGCCCGGCCCGAGACCAACGGCAAAAACGCCGATGTCATCCAGTTTCGCGCGGTCTGCCAGGATTTCTGGGACGGCGTCGAATAGCGAGCCATCCGTGCGTGCGCGCCATTCACGCCCGGCGACCACCGTGCCGTCTTGCATCAGGGCGATGCTCGCCGTGGTACTCGACTGCTCGACAGCGAGAATCAGCCCGTTGGCCTGTGCGGCGTCCAAATCAAGTTGTTCCGGTGTGGTCTGTGTCACGATTCTTCGTGCCGGAATGGGCCGGCATCCGTTTTCGCGCAGACCATAGCGGTCCGGTCGCCGGCGGGGAAGAGCAAAACGATTGCATCGGCGTTGCTCCGACATTGCCACGTCCCGGACGGGGCCGCTATAATCGGATGCGTATGACGGAATCGCCCCATGTAATCATCGCCGACCTGTCCGACCACGTGGACAGCACGGTTACCCTTGAAGGCTGGTTGCAGGGTAAGCGCAGCGGCGGGAAAGTAATCTTTCTGCACCTGCGCGACGGTACCGGCGAGTGCCAGTGTGTCGTGGAGGCCGGCGCGCCGACCGTCTTTGAGGCCGCCGGCACCTTGACTCAGGAATCTTCGCTGCGCATCAGCGGCGCGATACGCGCCGACGACCGTGCGCCGGGCGGGTTCGAGATGTCCGTCACGGCACTCGAAGTTGTTCATATCGCGGAGGAATATCCGATCGCGCGCAAGGCGCATGGTGTGGATTTCCTTATGTCGCATCGCCATCTCTGGTTGCGTTCGCGTCGGCCGGGCCAGATTCTGCGCATTCGCCACACCATGATCAAGGCCTGCCGCGACTTTTTCGATGACCGCGGTTTCACGTTGATCGACACTCCGATCCTGACGCCGGGTGCCGGGGAGGACACCCAGACCCTGTTTCCGGTCGACTACTTCGGCGAAGAGGCCTTCCTCGCGCAGACGGGCCAGTTGTATCTCGAGAGCGCGTGCATGGCCTTGCGCAAGGTCTACTGTTTCGGCCCCACTTTCCGCGCCGAGAAGTCGAAGACCCGCCGTCACCTGACGGAGTTCTGGATGCTTGAGCCGGAGATCGCTTTTGCGGAGTTGGACGACGTCGTGGATCTTGCCGAGGACATGATGTGCCACATCGTTGCGCGCGTGCTCGAACGGCATCGCGCCGACCTGGAAAATCTCGGTCGTGAACTGGCACCGCTCGAGAAGGTCACGGCGCCCTTTCCGCGGATCACCTACAGTGATGCGGTGGACCAATTACGAAGCCCCGAGACGCTCATCTTTCTCGAGGAAGAGTTGGTCCGGGATCGCGCGCGTCTCGCGCAATGGATGGCGGAACTTAAGACGCTTGAGCAGCAACTCGAGGAGGCCCGCAAACCCTGGCAACAGGAAAAGATCCGGGCGCAGATGAGCGACCTCACGGAGGTGATCGGCGACCTCGAGCGGGACGTTGAGAATCGACCGCAGCACATCCAACTGGCGCAGTCGTTCGAATGGGGCAAGGATCTTGGCGGCAGCGACGAGACGATTATCTCGCGCCAATACGAGCGACCGGTATTCGTGACGGACTATCCACGCGAAGCCAAGGCGTTCTACATGAAAGTCTCGCCCCACGATTCCCGCGTGGTGCGCAACGTGGATCTATTGGCACCCGAGGGCTACGGGGAAATCATCGGCGGCAGCCAACGTGAAGACGACGCGGACATGCTCGAGGAACGGATCAAGGCGTTCGGTTTGGATCCGGCCGACTACGGCTGGTACATCGACCTGCGCCGTTACGGCAGCGTTCCGCATGGTGGGTTCGGCCTTGGAATCGAACGGACCTTGAGCTGGATTTGCGGACTCAAACACGTTCGCGAGACGATTCCATTCCCGCGCCTGATGGGGCGGATGTATCCGTGAGCAGATTGGAAGTTTTCAGAAATGTGACGTCCACGTGATGTGGAGCCCGATATCCGGGCTGTTCTGGTGCTGAAACAAGTTTTCGATCAGGGCCAGTTCAAGGATCGATCCGTTGCCCATGATCCACTTGCCGCCGACCGCGAGTTCGGTTGAGCCCTTGGAGAACTCGCCAAAATCGCGCGCCCAGGCTGTCGAACTGAGTATCTGTAGGAGCGCCGAGGCCGTTGACGAAACGCGATACTCGATTGCCGCGTTGATCGAGAAGTGTTCCTGGTTGATTTTTATTCCACGGAAATCATCGCCGAAGGCGTATACGCCGAGAAGCGTTGCGTAACTGTACCAGTGCCGATTGAGCAGGCGACGGCTGAGCCGTGCGCCTGCGCCCAGGTTAAACATGCCGGCGCCTTCGAGATTGGCGTTATCGCCGGTTGGAATCCCGGCGGTGACGAAGAGTTCAACCGCCTGCGAGGCAATCGCGCCGTGGGTGGCCAGGTAAGTCGCGAAGACTCGGATATCCGATAATCCGGTGGAGTCCTCGTCGTCAATGGTTCGCGGCCGACCCTGCTCATCCTCGTACTCCACGCGCACGCGGTTTGGCGGGGATTGATCGCGCTTCGAGTTGCCGATGCCGAGCGAGTCATGAAAACTCTCGATATCGGAATCCAGGCTGCCGCCGAAGCGTGTTACGATCGGGATCACCATTCCCAGGCGCCATCGGTCATGCACTTCGCGCGAGACGCCGAAACTCGTCAGGACCCATTCGCCGTCGATGACATAATTGCGATCCGTTTCCCGTCGCAGATTGAAGATGTTGGCCCAACCTATCGTCGTGTCGACGCGCCATGTTGACGTGCCACGGGCCAGCGGAAAGTGTACGTCCGGCCCCGGAAAAAACATCTTGCCCATGGCGTAGGATCGCGTGCTGATCGGGCCCAAGCCGATGTTGCTTCCCGCGTAGAGACCTTCCGCGCTGATCTTATCCCGTGCGATCGCTGGGAGCGCCACGAGCAAGCCAAGCGCCATCGCGACCGCTTGCCTCATCTCTTCAGTTCGTGCTTCTTGATCAGCCGCTGCAGATAGGCCCGTTCGATTTCGGCCTCGCGCGCTGCCTGTGAGATGTTCCAGTCGTGATTCTTTAGAATCCGGACGATATAGTCGCGTTCGAAGCGGTGCACCAACTGTTCCTTGGCGACCTTGAAGGGTGCCAGTTTTCCACCAGGCTCGGCCATCATCTGGCGCAGCTCTTCGGCGACCTCCGCGCCCGGTTCGTCGGCGAGCAGCGGTTCCATATGCATCGCATTCTCCCGGGCATGGAACATGCGTTCCACGCTGTTGCGCAATTCCCGCACGTTGCCCGGCCAGTCGTAATCCTGGAACATCGAGACGATCTCTTCAGCCGTAATTTCGGCCTCCGTGCCGGTCTCCTTGGCCAGCCGATCGATGAACATCTGCGCCAACGGGCCGACGTCTTCCTTGCGCTTGCTTAACGGCGGCACTTCGACGCGGACAACCGATAGACGGTAATAGAGGTCTTCGCGAAACCGTCCAGCGTTGACGTCGACTTCCAGGCGACGGTGAGTCGCGGCAATGATACGGACATCGATCTTCCGTACCGTGTTGTCGCCCACGCGCCGCAACTCCTTCTTTTCCAACACGCGCAGTAGCTTGGGCTGCAGATCGATACTCAGGTCACCGATTTCGTCGAGAAAGACCGTGCCGCTGTCGGCCTGCTCAAAAGCCCCCTTGCGATCAGCCATGGCGCCTGTGAACGCCCCCTTGCGATGGCCGAAGAGTTCGCTCTCGATCAGGTTGCGTGACAGGGCACTGCAATCGACCACGACGAAAGGTTTGTCCTTGCGCGTGCTGTTGTTGTGAAGCTCGGCCGCGAGGACTTCCTTCCCCGTGCCGGTTTCACCCGTAATCAACGTGGTCACGTCGGTGGCCGCGTACGTTTCGATCACGCTGTAGACCTTTTTCATGGCGACACTGCCGCCGATGAGATTACCAAAACCTTCACGTTGACTGAGTTCAACCTTGGTCGACTCCTTAAGTGGGGAGAAGACCAGGCGCGTTTTGCCCAGTTGAAAGTCGGCTCCCTGGCTGAGGAAGGCCTCGGTGACGCGGACCCCGCGCACGAAGGTCCCGTTCGTGCTTTGCAGATCGCGGATCAGGTATCCTTCCGGAAGCAATTCGATTTCGCAGTGGTTGCCCGATACGGTGGTATCGGCCAGCACGCAGTCGTTGTGCGGGTTGGCGCCAACGGTGAACCGCTCCTTGGAAACGACGACCTCTTTGCCGCGATCGTCGCCCTCGGACACGAGCAGCTTGCAGCGCCGCACCAGGATCGATCGGGGCTTGTCGTCCTCGTAAATGACGACGGTGGGTGTTTCGATACCTTTCATTGGTGACGCCTTATAGTCCGTACACTTGGGCGAGTCAATGACGACCGCATACACCAATGCACAGCTCGCGGTTGGAAAGATTATGGCGGGAACTGGACAAAAAGGGCAAGATAGTCGCCGAGCAGGAACAAGGTGAAAGATCTTACGTGCCGGATTCGGGCCGCGGACAGGCGTCGCGGCGAGGCATCCGCGCGGAAGAAGATACGAAGAATATGAGCGACGCGTCTCAACAAGAATCAGGGACTCCGATAGCGGTCATGGCCAATCTCGAGGCTCGGATTCGCCGCCAGGAAGACTTTCTGTTTGGTGTCTCGCTGTATTTCGATGGTCTCACACTGCTGCACGCGGGCCAGACGGATTCGGTGCGGGCACAGGGCAAGGTGCTGCGTTCGATATTGCGCACGAGGCAGGCCCAGATCGACGATGCGACATCCCTCCTGCGGCGTGCCCGCGACGATGCCGGGACGGCCGAGCAGCTCGCGCTCGTCAAACTGGATGAGATCTCTCCGGAGATCGCGGACATCGCCGCGCGCGCCACCGCGCTGCTGACCGCTTACGCGGAATTGTATCCGGATCGTGACCGGACCGAGCCGCTGGACGACGAAGAAATGTTCAGCCTGATCGAATCCGCGACCGAGGGGTTTACGGATTCACCTCCGGGCTAGCCTCGGGGCCGCCTTCGTCTATCAGGCGCGCGCCTTCCATGAGTAAGCCCATGGGCGACGCCTGGATTGCCCGCTCCGGGAAGCTGTCGCAGAGGCGCGTTGTGAACGTGCCTTCGTTCCACCGCATGAGAGCGTAAAACGCCTGCTCGCCTTCGAGTCCGTCCGAGTCAGCCTGGGTGATGTTTCCATCCTCGATAAAGACATGGCTTTCGTCGCCATCGTTGTTCGAGAGCACAATTTCAACGCTTTTCCCGCCGGCACAGAGAATCTGAACCATGTCGGTGAATGACATGTCCGCCAAACTTCCGCTGACGCCATCCGCCACATCTCCGATGCCACCGGCGGCTGTCCGACCGGCCAGGTTGCGGACTTTCAGAATCAGAAGCTCCAGGTCGATCGGCTTGAGCAGCACGTCGTCGGCGCCGGCCTTGAGGCAGTGGGCGGCGATGTTGTCAGCGCGCGGCGCGGTCACAATGGCGACCGGCAGATCGGGATTCGATTGCTTGACGCGGCGACACAGCGTCAGGCCGTCTTCGCCCGGCAAATTCATTTCGATGATGACGAGATGCGGAGGGCTCGTTGCGATCGCCTGCACGGCGTCGTCTGCGGATGCGACGGCGTTAACGTCGTAGCCCTGGCCGGAGAGCGTTGGTGCCAGCTTGCCTTGCGCGACTTCGGCGGGATCAACCAGCAAGATCCTTCCCGTCTTCTTCTCGAGTTGCTGAAGGTAGTCCTCGTCCAGAAGAATCTGCAGCATGGCCTCCACCATCGCGGTGTCGGCGGGTAGGTACGGCCAGTCGCGCTCGAGGCGCGAACGCAGCGCTTGAACATCGCGATTGTCGGCCCGTAGGGTGAGGCAGAGATGCACAAGACTCAATACCTTCGCCTCCGGCAATGCGCCGCCGGGGGTGGACTCCGCTTCGCGTATGATCTGGCCGATCGGCAAGCGCAGCTGGCCCAGAATTTCGGTTCGCTGGGAGAGGTTCCAGAACCAGGCTGCGAGCACCACTTCGCGCACCTGCTGGGGACGCAGAGGCAGTCGGCTGGCGAGCATTTCGCTGTAACGTGCGCAGTCCCGCGCGGCTTGAATTTCCGTTTCGCCGAGGTCGCGGCAGACAAGGATGGACGCGAGCGTAATGAGAGCCTGGGAAAGGGCGTCGACTTCATCATCCAATTCCGCCGGCGCGCCATCACCGGCCAGAGCCGTCGTGCGAGCCTTGATCGTCCGCGACTTGCCGAGCGAGGTGATGGATAGTGCCGACGGCCGCGCAATCAAATCGCCCGCCGCGTTACGCTTGGCGCCGGCGTGTCGGATCAGGGCGGTTTCGATTTCCGCCTCGCTGGCGATCGTGAAGCTGAGTGTATGGGATTGCAGAAAGAAGCGGTGAATTTTCTCCAGGGCGGGGATTTGCTCACGGGCGGACACCGCAACTGCCAGTTCGCGCGACGCTTCGTCGTAGGTGTGCGGGAAGACGCGCCACCGGGTGGCGCACTTGGGCGACAGGAGTTGACGCGATCGATCAGCGCCGTGCCGGGCGGCCAGCAGGCAGACATAGGCCATGTCGTATTGCGTCGCCAGCGCTTTTCCCTCTTCGATCAGCGCTGGAATGTCGGGCGGGGCGCCGGTTGTCGAAGCAGATGGATCCGTCATGATTCGTTTCCGTGCTGTTCAGCCGCGGCCCGCGGATCAGGCGACGTAGGCCCGGTGACTGAGCAACCACTCCAACTCCGCAGCGACGCGGTGGACGAGTGTAAGTTGGGTCTTTGTCAATTTCCGGCGATCGTGAATGGCAGTCAGGAAGATCGCGCCACTGCGGATAATGGTGAACATTTGTTCGTCGAGCGTAATGCTGAGGGAGCGCATCTGGCCGACATCCATCACGTCGAGATTGTTTGCCAGCTGAGTGACGAGTTTGGGCACCACGGCCGCAATGCGGGCGGCGATATCCTCGGCGCCGTCCTGGGCCAAGAGAAGCCCTTCGTTGTTCGAGATCACGGTGCCTGAGAAGCCGGGTCGTTTGGCGAGCGCACGCGTTACGGTCGGCAGGTGCGACATGTTCTCATCGGATAAGGACAAGAGGCGCTTAATCCGTTCGCTGCGATGGTGCCCGGATGTGCTGAAAGGCATTCCCGTCATTTTACGGAATGTGACGCGCCCGATCCGGCCCACGTTTTTCAGATCGAAGACACTTGTAAAACGGCCATTCTGATCGCGGTACGTAACGATACGCTCGGCCAGCGAAGCAGATACGCCGGAGAGGCTGAGTATCTGATCGACCGTCGCCGTGTTCAGGTTGACGCCGCTTTCGGCATACTTGCCCTCGGCCGTGGCCAGTGGTGCGCGCGTCGTGTCCGGTGCGGTGAGCGTTTCCAGGGCATCATCCGATTCGTCCTCATCGGCCGCGACGTCCTTTCCCAGGTTCTCGTCGCGATTGTCCGCTACGGGTTCGGGTTGCGTGATCGTCGGTGGCGCCGCGGCATCCGGGATCGACTCTTCGACCGCGTCGCTCGCGGGTGGGGTCTCGTTTACGCCCGGCGCGGGTGCGTCGTCGCCGCCGGCCGTATCGTCCGCGTCGGACCGGGAAAAGGGGTCCGGGATGGCGGCAATATCGACCGCGGGCTTCTGTTGCGCATTCTGTTGACGCATCAGGTTCGGGTCGATCGCCGCGATCACCAGGGGCAGCGGCAGGTTCACCTCGGTTGTGGAGTCCTCGTACGCATCCGGCGCCACGAGGCCGACAGGGAAGTGCATGACTAGATCGGACACCGTCACCGCCACGCGGCCGGACTTGAGCTGATCCATCAGATCCCCCACGGGCACCTCGATCTGGGCGTCGGCATCGTCGCCCAGCGAAGTCGTCGCGAGGAGTTGCGGGGGAATAAGGGACAGCAGTTCGCGCAGCGGGAGGCTGACTTCGGTTCCGCTCGCAGTGGAAGTTCGGCGGTCGGAGTCGAGGGCATCCTTGATCAACGCGAGTTCGGCTTTGATCTTCGCCATCTGCTCGAAGTTCCGGGCAGGGGTCTCGAAGTTCGATGCCGCGGGTCCACCACGATCAGTCCCTTGCCCGTCATCTTCGGGCGGATCGATATCAATTGGTTCTCTGTCCATATCCCAGGTCCAGAATGCTAAAAACTTGAAAACCCTGCGGATGTACGGCCCAGCACCCCGATCCACCACCTTTTATAAGGGCCGAACGGAGCGTGACATAAACGACGCACAATTTCCATTATACGGAGCACGTAGTGTGCCAGACAATAGTTTCTTTAACGACCCCACCACCCCCAATCGATCCGAGTGGGACGTGTGCAATTGGCATGGAAGATGCTTATTTACAAGGTGTGGAATGGTTGTACGGGCCATTGTGCCGATGCTATAAGGGGAAGCGTGTCATGTCGTTCGTAAACTTCAGCAAGAAAGAGATCAGTTTCAAGATCGTCTACTATGGTGCGCCGTTATGCGGCAAAACCACCAACTTGGAGCAGGTACACGCCTCGGTTCCCGAAGGGGCCCGCGGCCCGATGACGATGCTGTCCACCCGGCAGGATCGGACCCTGTATTTCGATTTCCTGCCCCTTGAGACCGATGTCATCAAGGGTTTCATCTCGCGGTTCCAACTCTATACGGTTCCCGGCCAGGCCATTTACAACCTCACGCGGCGGCTGGTTCTTAACGATGTCGATGGGATGGTCTTCGTCTGCGATTCGCAGTTCGACCAGATGGAAAACAATGTCGAGAGCTTTAAGAATCTCGAGGAGAACCTGGGCATGGATGGCCGCGACCTGACCGAAATGCCCTATGTACTGCAGTACAATAAGCGCGACCTGACCGAGATCGCCCCGACCCACTACCTGGATTTCATGCTCAATAACAGGGAGACCCGTGTTGAGACATTCGACGCCGTTGCGCTCAAGGGTGAAGGCGTGCACGAGACCTTGAACACGATCGCGAAGCTCGTCATGGCCAAGTTCATCAAGGATCATAACATGGAAATGGGAAGCGCCCTCAAGACGACGCAAGTGGCGGGCAAGGACGCGTAACATGGCGGCCGTCAGTGAAGAACATGGAGAGGTTCTGACGCTGGCGTTGTCCGACCTCGCGGTCCAGTCCGAGGCCTCGATCGTTATCTTGAGCGACAGCGGGGGCAACATCCTGGCCGAGTCAGTCGGCGCGTCCGCCAAGATGACACCCACCCTGTCGGCCCTGGCGGCGGGATCCTTCGCGGCCACGCGTGAGTTGGCGGCCCTTGTCGGCGAGCAGTCGTTCCAGTCGATTTATCAGCAGGGCGAAGAATTCAGCATCTACGTTCATGGCGTCGGGGAACACTATCTTCTGCTGGTGGTCTTTGACCGCAATACGACCGCCGGACTGGTTAAGCTCTACGTCGAGAAGACCGCACTCGAAATTTGTCCGGTATTGGCCCGGGTCGACGGCCAGGACGTTGAATCGGCGGGATCCGGCGAGACCTTCGAAATGGATTCGTCGGCGGATATCTTCAGCGGTCTTCGATCCGAGACCTGAGGCACCGCAACTACGCGGACTCGCTCAGGCGCTTTTCCGGCTTTTCATTCATCAGCGCGTGCGCCGCCCGCAGTTTTCCCGGAATCTCGGCCTTGACGGGGCAGTCCGCGATCACATCGTCGAGCTTGTCCCAGTCGATCGAGTCAACCTTCGTTCCTGGAAACCACGAGTCGCCGTTACCCAACAGGTTGTAGCGCATTTTTGCATATCCGAGCATGTCGTACGCGGCGGCGAGGTTGTAAAGCCGCAGAATATGATAGACGTTGGCCTGGCCGGGAACGTGTTCGAATCGAGGCAAGCCGCTCCTCCAGTTCTGCGCCCATGTCGTGCCCACTTTTTCGACCAGGGCGGCCTCGAGGCGTTCGAGTATCGGGCGCAGTGTCGCCTCGGGGTCGGAAAGGTAGGGCAGGGCGGCCAGGTGCGCGTCGAAGTCCGAGGGCCGCGCCGCGCCGATGCTCAGCGTGTGCACGTCCGGCCGGGCGAGGCAAAACAGATCGTTGAACGCCATGGGGGTCAAGGGGTCGCAGAGCTCGACGAGTTTTTCGGGCGGTTCGTACAGTTTGCCCCCCTTATCGGTGGGGCTGATAATAAAAACACCCATGTCCTGTTCGCGCGCGGCGTCGATCATGGCTGCATTGTGTTGGTCGAAGTAGTACCAGTGCAGGTTGATGTAGTCGAAGGCACCGGTTTCAATGGCGGTCAGAATGACGTCCGTCGGCCCATGCGTTGAGAACCCAATGAAGCGCGACACGCCCTCATCGCGCAGCTGCTGTATGGCCTCAAGCGAGCCGCCCTTCTTCAGCGTGCGTCCGAGCGCTTCGTCATTGTTGATGCCATGTATCGAGAGCAGGTCGACGTGGTCCAGCTGGAGCTTGTTCATCGATGTCTCCGCGACCTTGCGGAACTCGTCGCCGGTGACCGTGGGTCCGACCTTGGTTTGAATGATCATTTCGTCGCGCGGCAGATGGGGCAGGATCTGGCCGAGTTGCACCTCGCTCGAGCCGTACCCGCGTGCCGTCTCGATGTGATTGATGCCGAGCTCAAGCGAGCGCCTGATCGTGGCCTCCAGGTTTGCCTGTCCGTCGGCCGGTATATCCGCCGGATCCATATCCTGCCAGCCGTGCTGGTAGCGCATTCCACCGCAACTGAGGACCGGCATCTGCACCTCTGTCCGCCCGAACCGACGATGGATCATGGGTGTTGTCACGTCGGGTTCACTATAGTGCCATCGCAGCCGGGCATCAAGCGATCCCGCCCCCGATGTCTTTTCCATTGCGCGGTACCATGCCAGTCATTACTATCTTCGCTTGTCGCAGAACGGCGACAGGTGACGAATTACGAAACAGAAGGAGTTAGATCATGGCGTTCGAAATACCGGAACTTCCCTACGCGGTGGATGCGCTTGAACCGCATGTCGACGCGCAGACGATGACCATTCACCACACGAAACATCATCAGGCGTATGCCACCAAGTTAAACGATGCCATTGCTGGTACGGACCTGGAGGGCAAGTCGGCCGAGGAGATCATCTCCAACCTCGACGCCGTGCCCGAGGCCAAGCGCGGCGCGGTGCGCAACAACGGGGGCGGGTATGTGAATCACAATTTGTTTTGGGAAGTCATGGGTCCCGGCAAGGGCGGTGAACCGGGCGGTACGTTGGCGGATGCGATCAACGACGCCATGGGTAGCTTCGCGGGCTTTCAGGATCAGTTCGCCACTGCTGCGGCCACGCGCTTCGGCAGCGGTTGGGCCTGGTTGGTCGTCGACGGGGGCACCTTGTCGGTCGTCAGCACGCCGAATCAGGACACGCCCTTGATGGAAGGTAGCGGTACACCGATCCTGGGGCTTGATGTCTGGGAGCACGCGTACTATCTCAACTACCAGAATCGGCGCCCCGACTACGTCACCGCCTGGTGGAACGTCGTGAACTGGGATGTGGTCGCGGAGAAATTTGCCGCGGCGTCGTAGCCTCACGGCACAATCGATTGAAGGACGCGGCCCGGATCATTGATCCGGGCCGCGTTTTTTACGCGTCGCCGAGAATCGAAAGCATATCCGCGACGCGCGTGAATTTTTCGCGCGGCTTGCCCGCGGCCCGGCCCGCCTCGATCTCCGCGGCATCGATACGTTTCCAGTCCTCGTAGTTCACTACGCGCACCCCGCGCTCGCGCAGGCTGCGGTAGAGGTCGCCCGAGTCGCGGCGCGGTGCGGCGGCAAGGTGATCGCAATCAGCGAGCAACGCCGCGACCGTCTCGGCGCTGTCCGGCCGGTTCGTGCCGATTACGCCCGACGGCCCGCGCTTGATCCATCCGGTGCAGTACAGGCCGGGAATAACGGTGCCCGCGCTTCCGACGATGCGTCCCTGCTCGTTGGCGAAGGTGCCGGCGTCCTCGTCGAAGGGAACACCGTCTAGTGGAACGCCGCGATACCCGACGCTGCGGAAGAAGATGCCGCACGCAAGGTCTTCCGTCTTGCCCGTTCCGCGCGCTTTCTGGCGGCCGGGATCGCCGCTCAGCGCGTTGCGCTCGAGGGTGACGCGTTCGACCCGCCGGGCGCCATGCAACGCCGTGGGGCTCTGGAAGAAGTTGATCTTGAGGCGCCGCTGCCTGGCCGAATCGTCACGCGCAAGATAGGCTTCGAGGATCTCAACATTGTTTTTGTTGCGTTTATTGGCGGGATCTTCGATTTCCGCGCGGCTGGCATCGTTGAGTTTCAGGTCTTCCGCCCGCAGGTCGACACCGCAATCCAGGAGTTCGCCCATCTCCTTGATCTCGGGTTCAGTGAAGGCCGCCTGGGCCGGTCCGCGGCGACCGATCATGTAAATTTCCTCGATTTTGCTTGCCGCCAGCGCGCGCAAGGCGTGGTCCGCAATGTCCGTCGCGGCCAACTCGGCCGTCGTCTTACAGAGGATGCGGGCCACATCCACAGCGACATTACCCTGCCCGATAATCACGGCGATGCGGGTGTTCAGATCGAAACGGCGATCGCGGTAGTCCGGATGCCCGTTGTACCAGGCGACGAATTCTGTTGCCGTGTGACTGCCTTCGAGATCCTCGCCGGATATGTTCAGTTTGCGGTCCGTCGCCGCGCCGACGGCGAACAGGATCGCGTCGTAGTATTGGTGCAGTTCGTCGAGCGTGATATCGTTGCCGACATCCACGTTGCCGAAGTACCCAAAGGCCTCGTTGGCGGCCGTCTTTTCGTAGACGCGAATCACGTTCTTAATTTTTGGATGGTCGGGTGCCACGCCGAATCGAACCAGGCCGAAAGGCGACGGGAGGCATTCGAACACGTCCACCTGCGCGGCGGTATCTGACTTAAGCAGGGCGTCGGCTGCGTAAAAACCGCTCGGGCCGCTACCGACGATCGCGACCCGCAAGGGGCGTTCTTGCGTCCCTAACTCAGGCATTGAGCAGAGCTCCAGTGCTGATCGGTGCCACCCATCGGTCATGGGACTTGATCAGCTGAATCAAGCGGTCGTCCGCCTCATCTTCGGGGATATCGCGCTCGACGCATTCCTTGCCCACGTAGAGACTTACACGTTTGGTTCCCGCTCCGACGTAACCGAAGTCGGCATCGGCCATTTCGCCCGGACCGTTCACAATGCAACCCATGATCGCGATCCGCACATCCTTCAGATGACCGGTCTTGGACTTGATCCGCTCCGTTGTCGTCTGCAGATCGAAGAGCGTGCGGCCGCAGGAGGGGCAGGAGATGAATTCGGTTTTCGTGATGCGGCGGCCGGCCGCCTGCAAGAGGTTGTAGGCCAGTTGCAGGCTGCTTCGCCGACCCCGCCCGTCATGAACCTCCACGATATCACCCAGGCCATCGCAAAGTAGTGAACCGAGTTGCACGGAGCAATGCAGCATCGCCGCACCGGGCCCGTCGTGCCTGACGCTCAGCAGCAGGGGTAGGGCTCCCGCCGCCCCCCGATCGGCCAGGAAACGCACGGCGGATATTATGTCGCGACCTTCTATGGCGATGATGCTGCGGTTGGCGGGACTCTTTTCAGCGAGACGCCGCACCTGTTCCGCAAGGGCGACATAGTCTTGCGGGTCTTCACTCGTGGACCGCAGCTTGAATCGCCACTGCATGATCAGGCCCGAACTCTCGGATGTCGCCAGAAGGGCCTCGATCGTCGTGTCCGTGAGTTCGTCATCTCCATCGATCGAGACATCGATGATATCGACGAGGCCGACAGACTTCTGGGCCAGTACCGGATCGGTCGCCATACGTGCGGCCCAGGTGAAGCGGTGCTCGGGCAGGCTGACCCGCAGCGCCCGGAAGCGTTCCAGATCGGCGTCGCAGCTAATGGCAACGGAAATGATCTCGGCCCCGTCGTGGCCGTCGGCCGATTTCGGGTCCGGGTCACCATCAAAGCGGGGTTGGGCGACGAGGGTTTCAACGTCGCGAGCCAGGGTCTCGAGCGGTTCTCTCTCGAATTCAATATGTGTTGCCACGCGAATGGGCTCGCTCGCGCCCGTGCCATTTCCGCCCAGCAGGACGCGCGCAGCTGCGCGCCGGGTGAAGGCGTAGGGGTCGTATGCGCGCACATGCGATTCCTTCGTTGTGTCGCTATTGACCGGTCGCTCAGACCGTAGGCCCAGCAGATCGATGCAGACCGGCACTTCGCATTCAGGTTCTTCAGTCAGCGATACGCGGATCGTGTCCCCGATGCCATCCTCCAGCAACGAGCCGATACCGATGGCGGACTTGATGCGGCCGTCCTCACCGTCACCGGCTTCGGTGACGCCGAGATGGATCGGATAATCCATGCCGGCCGCATCCATACGTGCCACGAGGAGTCGATTGGCGGCGATCATGACACCGGCATTGGAAGCCTTCATCGATAAAATGATGTCGTGATAGCCGTAGGCTTCGCAGATTCGTACGAACTCGAGCGCGGATTCCACCATTCCGTCAGGCGTGTCCCCGAAACGGCTCATGATGCGGTCCGAGAGCGATCCATGGTTGGTTCCGATGCGCATGGCACGGCCGAGTTCTTTGCAGCGTAGGACCAGCGGACGGAAGGTCGCGTCGATTCGCTCCAACTCGTCTCCGTACTCTGTGTCCGAATACTCGCGCATGGCGAAGACCTTGCGATCCGCGAAATTGCCGGGGTTGACGCGAACCTTATCGACGTATTCGGCGGCCTCCATGGCCGCCGAAGGGAGAAAGTGTATATCTGCGACCAGCGGAACCTGCACGCCACGTGCGGTGAGTTCGTTGCGTATCACGCCGAGATTACGGGCGTCCTTAACCTTGGGGGCCGTGATGCGCACGATTTCGCAATCGGCGTTGACCAATCGCACGACCTGGTCGACGGTTGCCTCTGTGTCGCGCGTGTCGGTTGTGGTCATCGACTGCACGCGGATCGGGTTATCACCGCCCACCGTGACGGGACCATTCGGTCCGATACCGACGGTTACTTCCCGCGTCCGTCGTCGCCCGAACGTATACGGCGAACGGCAGTAGTCCAGAATGTTGTGCATGTCTTTCATCGATGGACCGGCAGTCCTGCGCCGGGGCCAATCGATCCCGCGCGGTTGATTGGTTTCACACGGCGGTTAGGCCGTCTTGTGCTCGAGGAGTTCGCGCGGCAGGCCGAACGTCACGTCCTCGCTGGCGACCTCCAGCGTGGAGATCCGGGCCCCGTCCCGCCCTTGCAGGAAGTCGGCAATTCGTTCAACAAGGACCTCGGGCGTTGACGCACCGGAAGTGAGTCCGATTTTCTGCGCGTCCTTCAACCATTCCGGCGCGATATCGTGCACGTCATGTATCAGGTGTGCCTGTGTGCCCAGGGATCGTGCGACATCAACGAGCCGGTTCGAGTTTGAACTGTTTTCCGATCCGAGCACGAGCACAAGGTCCACCTTTGCGGCGAGGGCCTTGACCGCTTCCTGCCGGTTTTGCGTGGCGTAACAAATGTCGCTTTTCGTCGGAACGACCATTTCGGGATATCGTTCGCGCAACACGTCGATGATGTCGGACGTCTCGTCCATGCTGAGCGTCGTCTGCGAGAGACAGGCAACCTTGCCCGGATTATCGATCTCGACGGCATGCGCCTGCTCGACGTTTTCGATCAGCGCCACGTTGCTTGGCGCCTCACCGCGGACACCGACAACCTCGTCGTGCGCGCGATGGCCGATGTAGAGGATCGTATATCCCTTGCGCGCAAAGTTTCGTACCTCCAGGTGGACCTTGGTTACGAGCGGGCAGGTGGCGTCGATAATGTGCAGGTTCTTCTCGCGGGCCTGATCCCAGACTTCTGGCGAGACGCCGTGTGCGCTGAACACCACGGTTGCATCCGGTGGAACATCGGCCAGCTCTTCGACGAAAATAACGCCCTTTGCCTTGAAATTATCCACCACGTGGCGATTGTGGACGATTTCTTTGCGACAATAGACGGGTGGATTGAAGGCTTCAACGGCGAGATCGATGATCTCCACCGCGCGATCCACGCCCGCGCAAAAGCCCCGTGGTTTGGCGAGTACAACGTGTTCAATCGTCTGGGTTGATACGGTCATTGGAGCCTCAGGTTTCTCATTATCCGTAAAGTCCGGCCGAAATCAAGTGATACGACCTATAGAACTTTGTATCGCAAAGTAATAATCGTAGCAAGGATTGATTTGGGCCGGGATGGGAACCGTCAGGGTATGTCGGATGCGCATGATGCGCCAAAGCCGGTGCGGCACCCGGCCGGAGGGGTTTTGTGCATACATTTCAGGTATCGCCCGATGGTGGCGCGCGGCGAATGCTGTAACATTCGGCGGTCCTGTGCGCGGAGAGACGATCATTGTCGGATCGGACGGGGTGTAAGGATACGAGCTGATCGCGGTTGATGGACAAGAGCAACAATGAGGCATGAACATGACAACGGACAACGAGATATTAGTTAATGAATGTGCCTGCAGGCGCTTGACCAACTCGGCGCCGGGGCGCGTATATCCCAGGGCAAGATATACCGAACGGGCACCACGGGGCTGGATCTCGTGATGTAGACAAGGAGCCTCCACAAATCGTAGCGCCTCAAGAGCTGCCACCGGCGTTTCCGCCGACGACAGATCTTTTTAGTTCATATCGGCACCGGGTTCGGGTATCGATAGACGTCCGCGTAACGTTGGACGCGAGATTCGAGACAAATATCATGTGGTTTTTCATGGTTTCCTGTTACCTGCTGACAGCGGTGTCCTTTGTCCTGCTGGTCATGACGGGTCTGCAAGGAGCGCTGCAGTCCTATGCGGGCGTGAGCATCCTGATCCCGCATTTCAAAATGGCCCTGATGGCCATCATTCTCTACCTCTTTACACAGAGCCTGATCATGTTCTTCTTCATCGGCACCGGGTCGAGCGTCAAGGATTTCACGAAGGCGCACGACATCGACCCCGAGCCCTATCGGCGGACGGTCAAACTGAAACATCTTCTGTTCCCGGTTACGATGTGGAACCTGACGTTCATGTCCATCGCGTTCGTCCTCGGTGGGGCCGTGGATCGCATGGGCATGTGGTCGTGGGTTCACGGACTCGTCTTCCTGCTTGCCATGGTCCACTTCGTTAAAACCATTCGCGCCCAGCACGGCTGCTTCAAGGAGAACGTCGCGATTTTCACGGACCTGGCGGCAGCGACTGACGAAGCGGCGCCGTAACATGTACGTCGCGGCGAAATTGCTTCAAGCCGTCGGATTGACGGTCATCGCGATCGGCTTTATGACCGCCTTCCCCGGCCTGATGAACGCGCGCATGTATACCGCCGGCGCCGTGCTCTTTCTAATCGGCTGGATCATCGACCGCTATTTGCTCAAGCGCTGACGTGCGCGAGTGGGTCTCCACTCGAATACGGATCGTCGTTCTCACCCGCCTCAAGCGATATAGATTGCGCTCGGGGGCCGGGGTGACTCGGTTGTTAAATTCAAGGTCAGCGTATGAGGGGCTGGATGTACAGCATCAGGTAGACCAGCACACCGGTGGCCGAGACGTAGGTCCAAACCGGGAACACCCAGCGCATCAAGCGGGCATGTCGCGCGAAGTTCCCGGTCAGGGCCATCGAGACGCCGGCAATGATGAACGGCACCATGGTGGTGGCGAGAATAATGTGCGGAATCAACACAATGAAGTAGAGCGGGCGTGACAGGTCGTCGAAAGGATAGGGCGTGGAGCCGTTCAGGGCATGGTTGATGACGTAGATCGTCAGAAAAGCCGTGCTGGATGCTAACGCGCTCAACATCATGCGCCGATGCCGGATTATGTCCCGACGTCGGATGGCCCGATAGCCAATGATCAACAGAACGGCGCTCGTTGCATTAAAGGCGACGCTTATGCTGGGCAGGACCGGGATCACGAGGAGTCGCCCAGCAATTTCTGAATGTCACGTTCCAGACGCTTCAGCGCCGTGGCATCCGTGCCGTCGTAGTAGCCGCGAACACGCTGCAGACGGTCGACGAGCACGAAATACGGTGAGTGATTGATCGGTTCGTTTATGTCGCCCACGCGAAAGCTCTCGACTGCGATTTGTCGGATATCATCGAGCGGACCCGTTAGAAAGTGCCAGGATGGGCGATCGGCGTCATAGTCCCGGGCATAGGCGGTAAGGATTGTCGGGGAGTCATAGGCCGGGTTGACCGTGAAGGACACCATATCGACCTGCTCCTCGATCGACGTCACGTCCAGTAACCCGCGCATGTTGCGGGTCATGATCGGGCAAATGCCGCCACAGGTCGTGAAGATGAAGTCCGCAACCCAGATACGGTTGCTGAGCGCGTCGCTCGAAAACGCGTGGGAATCGGCGTCGGTCAGGCTGAACGGAGCGATGCGGCCCAGCACCGGCAGGGACGCGTTATGCCCGGTGCGGGTCTTATCCGGGCGCCCGCGCAGGTTGAGCAGGATTAGGCCCGCAAGGATCAGCAGCCCGGCAGCGGTTACGATCAGCAGGCGACGTGTCACATGGAGTTCCATGATGGCCAGAGCATCGTATCGAGCACGATTCCGAGCAGAAGGATGGGCAGGTAGTAAACCGACATCGTGAGCACGCGGCGGGCATCCCGGTCAGTGTAGTGGCGTGCCATCGGAATGGTTGATGCGAGAAAACCCGTGCCGGCGAGAAGGGCCGTCCAGAAGTAGGCCATGTGCGACATGCCGAGCAGGACCGGCAGCATCGAGACCGGAAGCAGGATCGCACAGGTGCCCAGGATCCAGCGGCCACAGTTTGCACCGTTCCCGGACCCGGAAATCATTCGAAAACCGGCCTTGCGGTAATCGTCGCGATACATCCAGGCAATGGCGAAGAAGTGTGGGTGTTGCCACACGAACAGGATCATGAAGAGGGCCAGTCCGCCCAGGCCCACCTCGTTTGTCGCCGCTGTCCATCCGGCAAGTGGGGGCATGGCACCCGGTATCGCACCAAGCGGGGTGTTCAACACGCTCACTTTTTTCATCGGGGTGTAGACCACGACATACAGAAAGGCGGAGAGCAGGACCAGGAATGCGGTCAGCAGGTTGACGTACACGAGCAGGACGATCATGCCGCCCAGGAGTAGGTACAGGCCAAAGAGCATGGCGCTTTCCGGCTCGATCACACCGCGCGGCAGTACCCGTCCGCGCGTTCGGTCCATGCGGCTGTCGACGTCGCGTTCGAGGTATTGGTTCAAAGCGCTTGCACCGGCCGCGGCCAGCCCGGTTCCGATCAGGGCCCAGATGCAACGTGCCTGGTCCGCCAGACCGCGTGCCCCGAGACAATAGCCCATCGCCATCGTAACCAGCGACAGGGTCACGATGCGTGGCTTGGTCAGGCTGAAGTAGGCAGAATATATCTGACGAAAGTTCATGACGGCAATCCACTGTCTGCGATACCGACCGGCGAAGAGCGCAGCAACAGCAGCAACGTCATCCCGAAAAACGCGGCCCCCGTGACGACGTGCAGACTGGCAACCAGGTCGCCCTTCTGGGTCAGTACCGTGAAAACGCCCAACATGATCTGGATCGCCAGCAAACCGTCAAGCATATATACCGTCCGACGCAGTAAGCCAGGCGTCGAATCCTGCCGCAGCACGATCAGGGATAGCACCGCAGTGGCGGCCAGCAGTACCAGGGCCCCGGCGCGATGGACCACGTGGATCACCACGTCCGGGCGTCCAATCTCGGGCTCCAGGTCTTCGCCCTCCCAGGCCAATTCGAGCCGTTGGGCGTTGAGTTGGGCGACGACTTCCGCGTTAAACGACGGAATCCAGCGGCCGGCAATCGTCGGGAAATCGGGCACGGCCACGCCGCCATGATGTTTCATGCTGTGTCGCATCACGGCTCCGACCGCAAGTTGTGCGAACGTAAGAACGAGCAACAGAATTGTCGCCGCGCGCACCGTCGGGCTTGATCCCACTGGCTGCCGCGCCCGCATCGCCCGTTCCACGGACTGGCTGTAGGCCAGCGCGATCGTCAGCAGAAAGAAGATCTGCGCCAGCATGCCATGCGCGACCGAGATCGCCGTCGGCAACATGAATTTGACCGTCATGCCACCGAGGAGGCCCTGGATGATGACCGTCAACAGCGCAAGGCCGGCCAGGCGTCGCACCCACGGCCGCGGGTCGACGCGCAGGATCCATACGGTCAAAAGAATCATCAGGCATCCCACGCCGGACGCGATAACACGATGCGAGTGTTCGTAGAGCACACCGCCTTTCCACATCGAGAAAGGGAGCGCCCACATGAAGTGGCCGTAGGAGCCGGGCCAGTCGGGTACGGCGAGGCCGACATTCATGCTGGTCACCATTCCGCCGGCGAGAATCAGCAGCAGGGTAGCGTAGCAGGTGAGCCTGGTGAACAGGCGTAGCGCCGGGTGGGGTTCGTACGTCGAACCGGATGTCGGCCGCATGGGGCCTTACCAGCCTTCGTCGCGTTCGTCGGCCGCCTCAAGGGCTTCGTCGATCTTGCCCTGGTACCACTCCGAGAAGTCTGCCTGGGAACGAACTTCAAAGGTTGCTGCCATCTTGTAGTGGCCGACGCCGCAGAGCTGCGCACAGGCGACCTGCGACTTATGCACGATCCTGGCCTCGAACCATTGCGGAATCGTCGAGCCGGGGATCACGTCCTGCTTGACGCGCATGGTGGGCAGCGCGAAGCAGTGAATCACGTCTTTCGACGAGAGGCGTACGACCACATTCGTATCAACGGGCAGGATCAGTTGCCCGGAGTAGACATCGTCGCGCGCGTTAGGGTCGTCAAAGTCGAGTCCCATCTGGTTCTCCGTCGGGTCGATCAGGTCCGGTCGAGTGCGGCCGAATTTTCCATCGGCGCCCGAGTAATGGAAATTCCAGACAAACTGCTCGGCTAACACGCGCACTTGGAACGCGTCCTTGCCTTTCGGGAAATCGTCAACGCGAACGGCCCAGAGCGGGATCGAGAAACCAAGCAGTAACACGGCCTCGATCACGATGATCACGACCTCGCCATAGGTCGAGATGTGGGCCGAGCGGATGTCGAGATTGAGGTCGGAGATCGCACCGGTGACGTCCGACAGGAGGCCGGGCCGGTCGAGCCCCTCCACCTC
>CAJWTS010000042.1 GCA_913047795.1 uncultured Verrucomicrobiota bacterium
CCAGCGTCGGGCTTGATGAGGCCAGAGTCCTTGTCAGCGTTCCAGCGCTGCACAACGCCGCCCTCCTTGCCGTCGCTGCCGCCGCCGAAGCCAAACATGGAGAAGGCACCAGCGGCGACCGCGGGGGCGGCGACCGCCGCCACCATAGACGCCTGCCCAATGGCCTCCGGCTTGGCGCCGCCACCGAAGCCAATCATGCCCATGACACCGCTGGCGGGCGAGGAGGAACGGGGGGCTAGAGTGATGCCGCCCGTGATCTGCTCGGCGCAGTCCTTGCCCTGGTCGTCCTTGCCCTTTTTGTACTTGACAGGGTCGCCCTCCTTCAGAGCGTTGCCATCCTCGATCGACGACGCAGGGCACAAGATGTCCGCATCTGCCCGGAACGACCACGCATCGGAAGGTCTGCGGCGCGACGACTCCAGGCACCACCTTGACGCCTCGCGCGCCGGCGTGTCTCGGGGGGCGCCATCGCCTGCATGGCGTCCATGTCCTCCGCGCGATCACGCATCGGCGCCAGTTCATCGAGGTTTCCCTTAATCAGGGTCAGGACCGAATCCCAGGTTTGTTCCGCGCGCATGCGGCGCAACACGTTGCCCTGGACCTGGTAGTCGCCCGGCGCAAGCGTCATGGCGTCCCGCTGATAGGCCTGTGTCTTTAGCAGGACACCCAGAAAACGTCGCATGTCGTAGTCGACAGCGATCATCGTCTTCTCCAGGTTCGCCATCAGTTCGGGCACCACCGCTTCCGTATACTCGTTTAGATCATCGACCGGCTCGATCAGTCCCACGCCCATGACTTTCTTCCAGAGACGGTTGGCAATCACAGTCGTAAAGCGCGGGTTGTCCGGGTCCGTCAGCCATTTTGCAAAAGCATCGCGGCGCGAGAGGCCGTTGGTCGCCGCAAGATTGGCGCCGAAAAGTGCCTGCGGTTGTACGACATCTCCCGGCGCCCCGTTGTCATACGCATAGTCGTCCGGCAGCCGCAGTTGCTTCCATGACCGATCAACAACCGTGGATGAAAGATTATTCAGGTATTGCCGCAGCTCGCGCCGTTTGGCGTCGGACGCGTCTTCCATCTCGCGCCGAATCCGGCGTACCTCGTCAACCGGCCGTTGCACGTTGACCTGCGCCATCGACGCCGCAAACTGATAATAATCCTTCTGCGTCCACTTATCGAACTTATGATCGTGACACTGGGCACAGCCGATCTGAGTCCCGAGAAAAACCTGGGCCGTTGCCGAAACGGTGTCGAGGCGCATTTGCCCGTCGCGCAGGTAATAACCGGTTGCGCCGTTCTCGCCGGTATCGCCTTCGGCCGTGATCAATTGGGAGACGAAACGGTCGTACGGCATGTTTTCCGCGAGCGCCTTGCGCATCCAGG
The DNA here is from genome assembly GCA_913047795.1 of uncultured Verrucomicrobiota bacterium. GTDB lineage: Bacteria > Verrucomicrobiota > Kiritimatiellia > CAJWTS01 > CAJWTS01 > CAJWTS01. Next base: position 1,381 of record CAJWTS010000042.1, read on the forward strand.
CGGCGTAGGCGCCATTAGGCATGCCGCGTATGCGTCCCTGCACGCGCAGAAGACTGGCCCAGTAATTATAGAAGTGGCTCGTGAATCCCGCGGACACAAGCAAGTCATCGATCAGCTCCGCGCGTTTGTCGGGGTCCTCCGAATCGAGAAAGCGGGTGGTCTGCTCAAGCGTCGGAATTGTACCGCTCAGATCGAGATAGACGCGGCGCAGAAAGACGGAATCCGATGCCGGGCCGGCGGGTGTGATCGCGTTGCGCGCATGGTACGCATCGACGATGCGATCGATCTCACGACTAGCCGCCGGCACACTGCCGGCGCTTGCGTTGCCGACCAGGAGCGCAGCGATCAAGAATGCACGGATCTTCATGTTCTTCATACAACGCATCGATAGGTGAAATATTGCACGGCCAAATACATTGACATCCGCCCCGAAAGAGCCGAATTCATTCGTTATGCACTCCGATCACCGCCGGGCAATAATCGCTCATGTTGCGCCGTTCGCGGCATGGATCCTGATCCTGTCGATCATGGGCGAACCCGCCGGCTGGAAGTACGCCGTGCGCAGCGCCTGCGTACTCGCGCTTTTTCTCATGTTGCGCCCCTGGCGCTGGTACCCGCGGCTACAGGTTCGCCATCTGCCCGCCGCCTTTGGGCTGGGCCTGGCGATCTTCGTCGTCTGGGTGGCCGGTGAGTCCCGGCTGTCCGGAAGCCTGCCGGGACTGCAGGAGGCCTACCTGCGCTGGGGCACGATGCCGCCCTGGGCCGTGCCGCAGTGGCCGGCGACGGAGCCCTACTCGCCCGCGGTCGCCGGCTGGCCCTTGACGCTGATCCGAATCGCGGGATCTGCATTCGTGATCGCCATCATCGAAGAGTTTTTCTGGCGCGGCTTTCTTTATCGCTGGCTGGCGAATCCCAGCTTCCTGGAAGAGGACCTGCTGCGGCCACGCTGGAGCATCTTCATCATCGTCGCCATCGCATTCGGACTGGAACACACGCGCTGGCTGGTCGGCATCGTGGCCGGCCTCGGGTACGGCTGGTTCTATCTTCGCACGCGCGACGTCTGGGCGGTCGCCATCGCGCACATGATCACGAACCTCGTTCTTGGTATCTACGTTGTTATCACCGGTCGCTACGCCTTTTGGGCATGAGCCCGACACGCGAACCCGTGCGGCTTCGAATGCAGCATTTTCGGTTGCGCAAACAACAGGTTAGCCCTAGAATTCGATCCCAATTCAGGCAATTGCCTTGATTTTTAATACTTCGTTCGAAGGGAACTGAAAGATGGCCTTTGTTGTCCAGGAACAATGCGTGAAGTGCAAATACGCCGACTGTGTTGAGGTCTGCCCGGTCGAGTGCTTCTACGAAGGTGCCGAGATGCTGTACATCAATCCCGACGAATGCATCGACTGCGACGCCTGCGCGCCGGCCTGTCCCGTTCAGGCGATCGTCACCGGTGACGACGCCGAGCCGAAGTGGACCGAAATTAATGCCAATTTCGAGTTTACGGAAGAGACTCGACGATCGTCGAAGGACGACGTTAAGCATGGCCCCGACTGGGATTCGAACCTGGCCTGATCCTTTCCCGTCCCGACCCATCCCCCGGAGGACTCCGCGTGAGCCCTTTTTTTGGGGCATGGACACGAACCCCCCCAGCATCTATCGCGGCTATCTGAATAGTGGGGCCTCGGATCTCGGGTTTTGCCGCGAATGTCCTCTCGGCCCTGGGCCGCACGGCCGGAAGACGGATCGAGATTCGACAATCGAGAATCGAAAATCTAAAATGTCTTCCATGCGCACGGCCTACAACCCCTTCCCCGACCCGGAACACGCTGACGACTCCGGCTTGCTCTGCATTGGCGGCGCGCTGGACGTCAAGACGTTGTACGCCGCCTACACGCGTGGCATCTTTCCCTGGCCGCATCAAGGCACGCCGCTACTCTGGTTCACGCCGGCGGATAGAGGCGTGCTGGATTTCGAAGATTTACACATTGCGCGCAGCCTCAAGCGCTTCATGCGCGGCACGGAGTGGCAGCTGACGTTCGACCAGGATTTCGCCGCGGTGATCCGCGCCTGCTCCGCTGTTCCGCGGCCCGGCCAGGAGGGGACCTGGATCACCGATGAGATGATCGCCGGCTATACGGCGTTTCACGAAGCAGGCTTCGCACATAGTGTCGAGTGCTGGCACGGCGACCAGCTCGTCGGCGGGATCTACGGCGTCTTCGTGCAGGACATCTTCTCCGCGGAGAGTATGTTTCACCTGCAGGACAACGCCTCGAAGCTGTGCCTCCTGGCACTGGTCGAGCGGCTCAAAGCGCGCGGGTTAACCTGGCTCGACGTCCAGATGGTGACGCCCACGCTCGAGGCGTTTGGCGCGAAAGAAATTCCGCGCGATGAATTCCTCGAACGAATCGCGGCGGCACATGCGGGCTAGGCTGAGTCTGGTTGACTTCGACGCCGCTTCCGACGCGTTCGATGGCACCGTCGCGGCCACACCGGGCATTGTGCCCTATTGCTCCTGCAGCGATTGGATCCTCGCCGCCCATCTCAAGCTCATGGTCGAGCGTGAACTGCGCATTTTTCGCGACGGGAACAGCTGGTTGGTCACGGCCCGCCCGCCGGATCACAACCCATGGCAACCGCTCGAAGCGGCCTGGTGCTTCGGCTGCTCGCTGATCGGACCCGATCCCGTTCACTCCGCCGGACTTCTCAGGCAGATCATGACCTCAGGCGACCTCGATGGCCATCCGATCTGGATCAGCGGAATACAACGCGGCAGCGAACAGGAACGTGCCCTGGCCGGGCTTGGCCAGGCCGGATTTGACCTTCGCGCGCGGCCCTCACCGCTAAACGCGGTCACGGCCGACCTTGCGCACGGCATGGACGACTATTTCGCCCGTCGCGGTGCCAATTTTCGGCGCAACGTCAGGCGTGCCGCAAAGCGCTCGGCCGCGGATGGAGTCACCTTCGTCGATGCCGGCGATGATTCACACGCGGAGATCATGCGCCGGATCCTTGCGATCGATCGCCGTTCGTACAAACACACCGAGGGCAAAAGCATTTTTGCGGACGAAGCTCATCGCGCCTTTTACACGGAGCTGCTCGCGCGCGCCTCGCGCCAGAAGAGATTGCTTGCCATGTTCGCACGCCGCAAAGACGTCGATATCGGCTACTACATCGGGGCCCGGCTGGCGCATCACTTCCGTGGACTCCAGATGGGATACGATAACGATTTTGCCCATATTGGGGTCGGCAATGCGCTCCACCTGCGTGTCATCGAGCAGCTATGCGAGCAGGGCATCGTCCAGTACGACCTCGGCATGGCGATCGCGTACAAGGAGCAGTGGTCCGACGAAACGATGGAGTTGGTGACGGTGCTCGTCGCGAGCGGGACCTGAAGAACGGAGAAATAACGCCACCCGGACGACCTCGTGGGAATCGGGCAGGGTTGACCGCTATAGGAACGAGACGACGGCCCACGGTTGCAACACACGGCCCCAATCCGCTATTATGTTTCCGAGGTTGCCCCGCAAATGCCTGCAGATGGGAGGGGTTGGGACCCACTGCCTCGCCGAAACCATGGAACAAACAGTCGCTACACCGGACGTTCTTACCGGAACGCGGACGAGGCGCTCACCGCCCTACAACGTCATCCTGCTGAACGACGACGATCATACGTTTGATTACGTGATCGCGATGTTGAAATCTGTCTTTGGTCATCCCCGCCCAACCGGCGTGGAGATGGCCGTAGAGGTCCATATGACCGGCCGCGTGATTGTTGCGACAACCCATCGCGAGAAGGCGGAGATGTATCGCGAACACGTGCACGCCTATGGCGCCGATCCGTTAATCGAACGCTGCAGCGGCTCCATGACCGCCATCCTCGAGCCCGCCGAGGGAGCGTAAACGTGATTCGGGATACGCGATGCGGGGCCGTGGCCTGACCATCCTGGTCGCGCCCCTCAGCCCACCGCCGCTTCAATGAGTCGGCGCGCATCTTCGATCATGCGCGCCGCTAAGCCATCCGCTTTCGCCTTTGCACCGGCCAGATCGTCTCCGGCCGCGGCGTAGACGCTGGCGTAAACCTTAACCTTGGGTTCCGTTCCCGAGGGGCGGATCGTGAGGTGCGTGCGTCCGTCATCCGAAAGAACGAACCGGACCACGTCGGCCTGCATCAACTCGATGGGAACGCCCTCAACATCCTGCGCGTTCTCCGCAAGCAGGTAGTCCTTCATGCCGCGCACGGCGACGCCGCCCAGATCCGCCGGCTGCTCCGCGCGCAGGGACGCCATCAGTTTCGCGTTCTGCATTCGAACGTCACCGCCCTCGAACACGACCGATTCAAGCGCGTCGCAATAGTATCCGTGCTGCGTGTAGAGCGCATCGAGGTGTTCCGCTGCCGTGCGGCCGGATGGCTTCAGGCTCGCCACAAGTTCGGCCAGCATCAACGCGCCCACGCCGGCGTCTTTGTCGCGCACGTGCGCGCCTTTCAATACGCCGTGACTCTCTTCGGTTGCTACCAGGAACGCGTCGGGGTCGCTTTCCACGACCTCCGCGATGTACTTGAACCCTACCGGCAACTCCCCGAGCAGGCGTGCCCCATAGGTCGTGCAGATATCCTTGATCAGATTGGTCGTCACGGTCGATTTAGCCACGATGCGGGGCGCGAGCGCCTGGCCCTGCGCCGCCATCGCCGAAAGGACGAAATCCGTTATCAGGGCGCTGATCTGGTTGCCGGTCAGCGTGACCCAGGACGCGCTGCCGGCCGTAACCGGTACCGCGGCGCCGATTCGGTCAGCGTCCGGGTCCGTTCCCATGACGAGGTCGGCGCCGGCCTGCTTCGCCTGCGCGATGGCAAGCTGCAGCGTCTCGGGATGTTCCGGGTTGGGAAGGTGATTCACAACGTTCGGGAAATCTCCGTCGGGCGCATCCTGCTCGGCGACGGTATCGACCCTGTAACCCATCCGCTTCAGGATGGGGGGCACAGATGTCGCTCCTGTACCGTGCATCGCGGTGAACACGATGTGCGTATCGCCGGGGTCAGACTGGACCGACTGCGCGCAGACGGCGGCCCGGTACCCCTCATCCAGATCGGGCTCAGCGATATGAATCATCGACTGTTGCACGCCCTCGTCGAATGCCAGGCGCTTGATATCCGGCCCGGTCATCACTTCCGCGATAATGCCCTCATCATGCGGCGGAACAATCTGGCCGCCGTGTGACCAGTAGACCTTGATTCCGTTATCGCCCGGCGGGTTGTGCGAGGCCGAGATCACGACGCCAACGGTGGCGCTCCTCTGCCGCACGGCGAACGATAGCTGCGGCGTGGCGCGCGGCCCGTCGAAGATGGTGGCCCGCACGCCGTTTCCGGCAAAGACCTCCGCAGCGCAACGCGCGAATTCGCTGGAGAAGTGCCGCGTATCGAAGGCTATCACGACACTGGGGTCCGTGCTGCCCAGCCCGGCGAGGTAATTACAGATGCCTTGTGCCGACTCGCTGATCGTAACGAAATTGATACGGTTCGGTCCCGCGCCGCGTAGGCCGCGCCGTCCACCGGTGCCGAACGGGATGATCGACCCGAACGCATCCTCGAGTTCCTCGAACGCCTGCGCTTCAATCTGCACCACGATCTCATCGCGATACGGCGCGCAATCGGCGCGTTCGAGCCAGTCCGCGAGATGCTTCACCGCCGCCGGAGAAACCTGTCCCTCTACGGCGTTCAATGCGTCGTCATTCTGCATTCTTTCTTAATATGACATCCGCAACCGCGACGCAATCGCATTACGGATGTATCCCCCTGGCGGTGCCGTTTAGAAGGGGTGGGGCATCTCGGCCGGCCGGGTCGACTATTCAACGCCGATACGGAAGAAACGGACGGCGTCTTCGACCAGGGCCGTGTAGGTATTCAACGGCGGCACGGCGATCACGCCGGTATCCAGGTCCACGTAGCCCGCGAGGAGATTCGTGGAGAACTGCAGCGTATAGCTACGGTCTTCGGCGCTCGACCAGGTCAGGATCGGTCCGACCGGACTCGACAGATCCACGCCCTCGATTAGAAGCACCGATACGCTGTCGGTTGGATCCGTGCCGGCCTTGTACTCGGCCCAGGCGGGATGCCCGTCGCCATCGACGTCGGCCAAGGCCTGCTCGTTCGGATCGCCGCTGAGGCCATGCGCCGCCAGCCACCATTCCGGCGTATCGTTCGTCGCGACGTTCGCGGCGAAGATCGCCGCCAGCGCGCCGGTGGACATGATGTTGTTCCAGTCAAAGTTAGTCGAAGCCAGCCCCTGTGCGCCCGGAACCGCGCCGCCGTTGGTCGAAACCGTCTCGATATGGTAGTACACATCGGCCTGGATCGCGAACGATTCGGATCCGCCGATCGCCACGGATACCGCCGCCGGGTTCACCGCGCCGTTCGGGCCGGCAACCACGCCGATCGTCAGCTCAACCGCCATCACCGCGCTGTCTTCATCGTTGATCACGTTGCTGTCGATCTGGTCCAGAGCCTCCACAAGCGCCTGATTGGTGAGCGACGTTCCGTCGAGACCGGCATGGATCGAAACGGTCATGTCCAGCGTGGCAACGGCGCCGACGGCCAGTCCGCCGATCGACCACAAGCCGGTCTCGTGATCGAAGCTGCCCTGGGTCACCGTGTACGTGATGTAGGAGACGCCCGCCGGACAGATGTCCTGCACCAGTACACCACTCGCGCTGGAGGGGCCGACGTTGCTCACGGTCACGCTATAAACGTTCGTCTCGCCGACGGCGGGCGAGGGGTTCTGCACCGCCGCAACCACGGCGACATCGGTACGCGCCACAAGGCTGGTGCCGGTGATCGACACATCGTCGAGGCCAATCCCGTCGTTATCAATCGCGTAGTTGTCATACTGGTTGAAGCGAATCCGGAAATCGGCCGTGTAGCTCAAGCCGTGCGTGGCGATGGCGGCGTCTAGATCGACGACCTTCTCGGTGTAGGTCTCGGTCAGCGTCCGCAAGTCCGTTACCTCGTACCAGGCCACACCGTCGTCGCTGATGGCGACGCCGTCGAAGTCGGCGCTGCCCGTGAACGGTACGGCGGGCGGGCCGTGCGCCTCGTCACCCCACTCGCGGGCAAAGAAGCTCAGCACCACGTTCGAGTAGCCCCGCAGGTCTACCGCGAGCGTCATTTCGTTGCGGGAGAAAAGGCCGCCCGAGTTCTCGTCGTCCAGCAGGGCATGAAAGGCGCCGCCATGCGCCGTTTCTTCGGACGTGACCCGAATCCGGTTTTCGCCGCTGCCACCCGTGCTCCAGAACGAATCCAGCCGAGCCGTCTCGAAGCCTTCGCTAAAGGGCAGCATGGCAGCGCCCTGCACACTCAACTCGAAGTCGCGTTCGTGTGCGACCGTACTAATCAGGTTGGAGAAGGTGATGGCCGCGCCATGCAGCGCGCGTGGCAATACGCTGGCGGCCGAATTCAGCGTTGCGGTCACGCTGGCAATCCCGCCGGCCGCGATCGTCCCGGAAGCGGGCGAAAGGGTCAGCCAGCCCTCGTCGGCGAACGCCTGCCAGCCGAGGGTCGCCGCGCCACTATTGGTGAGCGCGTAAACATGCTCGGTCGGCGTGAAGGGGCCGCCGACCCACCCTTCGGAGAAAACTTCCTGAATGGGGGAAACTTCGAGTGCAACCGTCGTCGGGCGCCAGGTCGCGACGTAATCGCGGGCATCGTTGATGCTTGCCGCGTTATGCGCTTCATCGGACTGACCGATTGCCACACCGGTCGGCGTGCCCAGAAAGGTGACGTCCGGGTTGGAGAAGTACCCGATGCGCGTGCCCGACTGCTTAGCCATGATCGTGCGATACTCGACCAAGTCGCTGCCCGTAAAATGCCAGCCGTAGGAATAGCTGGTCAAAGCGGCCGAGCTGCGCGTGAGGCCACTGTCTCCGATCGCGTGCCGGCAACCGAAGTTGTGGCCGAGCTCGTGGATCAGGCTGTAGTTACCGACGGCGCAGCTCCAGTGCACGACGCTGAAGGCAGACTCCGACATGCCCGACAGGCTCGTCATCCGGTACGCCCGGCCGCAGGTGGTGGGCTGATCGAAAAACATACTGACCGCATCCGCGCCATACTTGTCGCGCAACGGGTGCACCTCGTCCGCATAGCCATCGCCGTTCGCGCGAAGGCGCGAGAGGTCGGTCGCGGAATCGCCGGTCTCGGTGTAGCCGACTTCCTGCATGTGTACCAGGCGCAGGTGAATGGCGACCTGGCTGTCGTCGTAAGCCTGGTTGGCCTCGTCGATGGCGAGATTGATCAGGGCTTCGACAGCCACCTTGCCGCCTGAGGCGATCTTCGCTGCGGGCGTGTACACCACCATCAGATCGACCTGTGTATCGCCAGCCGTTGAAGCTTCCGCACCGCCGCCGCCGGAGCCGACACCGGCCGGACCGTCTTCGGGTTCGTCCGGCGCGACTTCTTCTGCATCGTCATCGCAACCGCAATCGGGGTAGGCCGTGTCATCGATCTTGTGCAGTTCCTGCTTGCCGTCCGCGGCGATTCGAAGCTGGTGGGTGCCGTGCACGACGGATCGAATATTCGCAACAACCGTCTCGCCGTTGACGGTTAGAATGACCCGGCTTCCATCCTCACCGGCAACCACCCCGAGCCAGGAAAAGCTCTCTCGGCCGCGAACAACCAGTCGCTTCAGAACAACGTCCACTGTCGAGCCGTCAAAGAGCGGAACCTGCAGCCTGGTCGGCCGCTTCGTCGCGTGGCGTGGTATTGACTGACGATTAATGCTGACCGCACGGCGCTGGACGATACGACGATCCGAGAACTGACGGAAATCGCGCCGGATTTTCGTACGCGGAGGCGCGTCGCGATCGTTATCCGTGTCGGCCCGATCCGCGTGAAAGAGCGCCCGTGAAGCGGCCACCATTATCGGCGCTTCGCCCGCCACATCGTTTTCTACTTCGGCATCCGAGGGGGATACGGCTGCGAGCGTCAGGATGGCTCCCGCCCACACCACGAAGAATATGTCCAACTGCCTCATAGAAAAATATGTCCAACTGCCTCATGCCAGTACCTTCCTAAGTCGCCTACCCACGTGACGCCTATCTAGCAAAGAGCAGAAAGCATACCCGCTAGAGGTTAATATCCCGCCGAAAGAGGCCCGTCGCCCGACCCGGCCCGACAACGCTCGAATTCTCCCAGAAATGCCCGTTTTTCGAATGGAAATTCAAGTTCGGAAACGCCGAATTTTTATTCATTTTTTTGATCCACACACCGGTTTCGCAAAAGCCAACATATGAGATCGTATAATTTGCGAATTTTGCGAAGTCGATAGCGTTTCTCTCGCGACAGCGTGCCGTGAATACGAAACAGAAAACCCGCAGTTGACCGAATCAGTCTTCCCTCATCTGGAGCGGTACAGAGTGAACTAGATAGCCCTGCAACCGTGAACAGGCTGGAAGCCAGGTCCCGTTTCCGAACCAGCCCCCGGAAGATTCCCGTACGGACTTCGCGTGTAACGGCGTTGAGCCGGACGACCTTCCCGGCCTTCAGGGAGGATCACATGCGCCCTACACGCGGCGGCTTCAGATCTCGTTAAACCGCGCCGGACTAGAAAGCGCTGCCGTTTCTATCTGGACACCGTCATTGCGGAGAGAAGCGGTCGTTCTCGTAAACTACAGACTTGTATCTCGCATGCCGTCACTGTAGATGGGTGCGACACTCACGCACCACGCGAAACAGACGTAACCCAAGAGACCGAAAATGCGATCGAACATTCACAAAGACCTACGCCAACACATCGACGGAATCGCCATGGTCGATACACATGAACACATGTCCGCAGAGACGTCCTGGACCACCGAGGCCAAGGCCGACATTCTTTGTGACCTCTTCGATAACTATGTTGTTGCTGACTTCGCGAGCGCTGGACAACCCGACTTCGGAGCGATCTGCATGGACACGACACGACCCGTGTCCGAGCGGTGGGCAGCGATCGAGACGACCTGGGACAAGATCCGATTGACCGGCTATGGAGAAGCTGTAAGTATAATAGCCAAGGATATTTATGAGATTTATGAATTAAATTCGTCAAGCCTGGAGTCCGCTGCGCCGCGCGCCGAAGCACTGACGGAGCCCGGCGAGCGCTACCGCCTTCTTAAGGAGGTTGCCCATCTGGATCACATCCAGACGGACAACTTTTCGCTGCCCTGTTTACCGGATGAAGCGGGTCCCGACTTCTTCCTGTTCGACATCAACTGGGCTGGGATCTGTGGCGGCAACCCTCGGCTACCGGTGCTCGAGGAGGAAACGGGCATCACGATCTCCGACCTGCGCTCATATGGCGAGGCACTGGACGCCGTCGTCGCGAAACACGGTGGCCGCGCGATTGCGATGAAGAGCCAACACGCTTACTCCCGGACCTTGCAGTGGTCGAAGCGCGATGACGCAGACGCTGAGCGTGCCCTGACGCAACACATGCGGGAGGAGGACCTGGGCACAGAGGAACGGCTATGCCTCGGCGACTGGGGCTGGGATCGAGGCGCCCGGCTTGCGGCGGAGCACAATCTGCCATTCAAGATCCACACCGGATACTATGCGGGCAACAACGCAATGGTCATGGACCGTATTCCCACACGGAATCTTTGCCCACTGATTCTCGAACATCTGGATACGACTTTCGTCCTGATGCACATCGCTTATCCGTACTCCGACGAACTGATCGCGATGACCAAGCATTTTCCCAATATCTACGCTGACCTCTGCTGGGCCTGGTCGATCAATCCGCTCCACTCCGTGGATTTCGTCCGACGGTTCATCCATGCCGCGCCAATCAATAAGCTCTTCGCCTTCGGTGGCGATACCTTCCGCCCGACCAGTGCAGTCGCCTACGCGAAACAGACACGGCGCTGGCTGGCACGCTGCCTGACGGCCGAGGTCGAAGAGGACTACATCAGCATCGATACCGCAAAAGAGATCGCAGACCGCCTTATGCGTCGCAACCAATACGAGTGCTTCGACGTCGCGGGAACCCGTCAATCAATCGAAGAATCGATGCAGACAGCGCCAGCCTGATCCAGGTGCGCTCGATACGGGTTAAGGACAGCCGTAACTCTCGCTAGATAAGCGCTCTATGGATTAAAATGGAGTGACTACAGCGTAGCGCTATGCGCGACCACGCTTTATCACAACCGAAAGAATCGCTATATCAGACGGGTTAATCCCCGATATACGGGCCGCCTGGCCGATCGTTCGCGGCTGAATTTCATTCAGCTTCTGGCGCGATTCGGTGCGCAGCGACTTGATCGCATTATAATCCACCCACTCCGGGATCGCCTTCTCTTCCATGCCGCGCGCCTTTTCGATACGCTCCAGATCGCGTTGAATATATCCATCATACTTCAACGTGATTTCAACCTGCCGGGCCACCTCCTGTGGAAGCGTTTCGTCACGACCGTCGAGCTCGCCATAGCTCATGTCCGGCCGCCGAAGAATCTGGGCCAAGGTCCGGTCTCCCCTGCGCACCCGATTCAGGCGCTCGATTTCAGATTCGACCTGCTCGGCGTATCTCCCGGTCTCGGATACCATGTCCGGATCAACGATTCCGATACGTGCAGCATGGTCCCGCATACGATAACGAGCATTGTCCTGCCTTAGCATCAGTCGGTGCTCAGCCCTCGATGTGAACATCCGATACGGCTCATCCGTTCCCTTTATCACCAGGTCATCAACAAGCACTCCAATATAAGACTCGTGGCGACTAAGAATCAGCGGAGTACCCCGAATTACCTTTATTGCGGCGTTTATACCCGCAATCAAACCTTGTCCCGCCGCCTCTTCATAGCCCGTCGTTCCGTTGACCTGCCCCGCAAAGTATAAGTTTTCAACAAGCTTGGACTCGAGACTATGGTCCAGCTGCGTGGGGTCCGAAAAGTCATACTCGATCGCGTATGCGTAGTTCACCAGCTCGGCCCGCGAGAGCCCCGGTATCGTGCGCACAAACTCGTCCTGGACCTCTTTCGGAAAGCTATTCGAAATACCATTCGGATAGACCAGATCATTAATTCGCCCCTCGGGTTCGATGAATATATGATGCGAGCTCTTGTCTCGAAACCTCACAATCTTGTCCTCAATCGAGGGACAATAGCGCACGCCCGTGGCGTCTATCTGGCCGCCATACATCGCGCTACGTGTGAGATTAGCCTCAATGATCGCGTGCGTCTCCGGTGTGGTGTGGGTCAAATAACACGGAATCTGATCAGACCCGGGTCGCCAGGGACGAATATCCGACTGTTCCACGTGGAACAGATCGTCCCCGGATTGTTCTACGTGGAACAATTCGCGTTTTGCCCGCCACGAGAACATGGGCGGCGGATCCAGTCCGGGCTGTAATTCCATGCACTCATAATCAATTGAATCCCTGTGGATTCGCGGCGGCGTGCCGGTCTTCAGTCGTCGTAGCCGAAATCCCAGAGATTCGAGCGATGTACTCAGGTCGTATGCCGCCTTTTCGCCAATTCGTCCGCCCTCAAAGGATTCGTCACCGATGTGAATCTTGCCGCGGAGAAAAGTTCCTGCCGTAATCACAACCGTCTCCGCCGCCAGGGTCTCGCCATTGGAATCCCTGACGCCGCGCAGCTTCCCGTTTTCGACCCAGATATCCGTTGCAAGCGTCTCAATCACATCGAGATTAGGAGTCTGATCGACCACGGCCTGCATACGGGTCGGATAAAATGCCTTGTCACATTGAACACGGGTGGCCTGGACTGCGGGACCTTTTTTCGTATTGAGGGTCCTGAACTGGATACCCGTATAATCCGTGTTGACCGCCATCTCGCCGCCAAGCGCGTCGATCTCGTGCACAATATGGGATTTCGCGATACCACCTATCGACGGATTACACGACATGCGAGCAATTGCGGTTCGGTCGACCGCGAGCAGGGCCGTCTTCACGCCCATGCGCGCCGCAGCAAGGGCTGCCTCGCAGCCGGCATGGCCGGCGCCGATAACCATGACGCCGTATTTCATTTTCCGACACAGAACCGGCTGAAAACACTCTCCAGCAGCTCGTCGTGATAGACCCGGCCCGTGACCAGCCCCAGGTGCTCGATTGCGTCCCGAAGGGCATTGGCCGCCAGCAGGACGCCGCTTTCTTCGTTTTCGCCAAGACGAGAAAGTCCCTCGTCTACGCTGGTTATCGTATTCACGATCAAACTGCGATGCCGTTCGGATATCGCCGCCTGCTGCATCTGCGGGATGCCAGATTCGATGATTGTACTGAGCGCATCCTTAATGCCATCCGGCGCAACGCCATTGATCAGGCAACACTCGATGGGTGTGCCATAGGCCCGAACCTCGTCCGCCTCCACGGCCTGGCCAAGATCTATTTTGTTCAATACGATGATCGAATGATCTCCATCCAGTCGCTCAAGATTGGTTCGGTCCTCGGTTCCGATTCCAATCGAGGCGTCCATGACGTAGATCTGAACGTCAGCCCGGTTGATATACGATCCCGCTCGGGCGATCCCTTCGCGCTCGACTTCGCAGTCGGTCTCGCGCAACCCGGCCGTGTCAACCAGTCGCACGGCCAGCCCGTTCAGGATGAATCCTTCTTCAATCGTGTCGCGGGTCGTGCCGGGTGTCCCGGATACGATAGCGCGCTGGCTGGTCAATAGACGATTGAGCAGGGTCGACTTGCCCACATTCGGCTGGCCAGTGATCACGACCAAGGCACCTTCGCGGAGGATCTGTCCTTCATCCCATGTTGCGCGTAGCCTGGCGAGATCCTCTGCGGCCGTACGGACCCGGTCCTGAATTTCGGGAATCACATGGCCGGGCAGCTCATCCTCTGAGAAGTCGAGACTCGACTCAAGGTCGGCAGCCGATGATACTAAATTGTCATAAATATCATTAAATAGTGAACTTAAGGATCCATTTAGTTGATCAGATGCCATTGTTGCGGCGCGATCTGAGCGGGCTCGGATCAGGTCGAGCACGGCTTCAGCCTGCAGCAGGTCAAGACGGCCATTCAGGAAAGCGCGGCGCGTGAATTCTCCCGGATCGGCCGATCGTGCGCCGGCGTCGATCAACCGGCGCAGGATACGTCGCGCGCAGACGGCACCGCCATGTCCTTGGATTTCAATCACATCGTCGCGCGTATAACTATGCGGCGCGCGATACACGAGCAGGATGACTTCGTCGATGACCTCGGGGCCCGCTTCACCCGTCGTATCGTCAAAAATCCAACCGTGTACAAAGCTGTTGCCTGCACGCTTCGACGGCGGCAATCCAGCGCATTCAAAAACGCGGTCCGCGATCGACAGCGCCTGCGGTCCCGATAGCCGTATGATAGCAATCCCGCCTTCACCGGGCGGTGTTGCTATCGCGGCAATCGTATCATCGTTTATCATGTTCATCGTGCCCGTCCGGTGCCCGCATGGATTGGCGCCACCCACCGCTTACAAGGAAGCGGCCCCTCCTCGAGGCCGGCACCGAAAGTAGATTCTCCGGCATCCAAGGTCAATGTGATTAGCGTCGACAAGTCTGACGCGCATGTTCACTTTGCAGCCCTGCGGCCAGCTGCTATCCTCGTTTTTTCTGGCCTGAGCTTTGCATGCGTTGTCGGCACGATCTGCCCGCAATGACACCGCCATAGGCGTTGCAGGCGGGAGGCCGGCACACAGAACGATCACGCATACCATGTCGGACGCGATTGATATTCTTCCGCCGGACCTGATCTGGCCCGCACGCACGGTAAGCGGCCGTGGCGCGGTCGAAACGTTAACGCAAGAATGCGCCGGGTTCGGCCGCCGCGGCATTCTGCTGCACGGCCACTCGCTGGTCGACGGAGATCATCTCTCGTCCATCATGGCAGGCTGTCCACCGAACGTCGCGGTGCTTCCGCTCTGCAGTCCCGGAGGCGAGCCGACGCTTGCCGAACTTGATCGCCTGCTCGGCGAGGCGCGCGGTCATCGACCGGACTGGATTGCCGGTGTGGGAGGCGGCAGCACGATGGATCTCGCCAAGGCCATCGCCGGCCTGCTGCACACACGCGGCGAACTGGCGGAATACCATGATGGTGCCCCCCTGGACGCGCCGGCCATTCCGTTCGTTGCGGTACCGACGACAGCCGGGTCCGGATCGGAAGCAACCATGGTGTCCGTCCTGATCAATGAAGCGGCGACTGTCAAGAAATCCATTCGAGACCCGGCACTCATGGCCCGGCTGGTGGTCCTCGATCCCGGCCTGCTGTCCGATTGTCCCGCGACGGTCATTGCCCATTCGGGCATGGACGCCTTTGTGCAAGCCGTGGAAGCCTACTCGAGCTGCAAGGCCACCTGGTTAAGCGATCGACTGGCCCTGCAGGCGATCGAAATGATCAATGGCAGCATTGAAGCCTTCTACGCCACGCCATCCTCCGCGGCGGCAGACGCCATGCTGACGGCAAGCTACCTGACCGGACTCGCGTTCTCTTTCTGCCGTCTGGGTGCCGTACATGGACTTGCCCACCCGCTGGGCATTCGATATCGACAGGCACATGGTCTGGTGTGCGCCGTTTGCCTTCCGCCGATCCTGGCGTTCAATCGCCCGGCGTTGGGGAAGAAGTATGAAGCCATGTGTGCGGCCGTGAGCGACGATCTGATTGAACGCACCGTGCACCTGTTGGCGTGTTTCGGAATGCGTTCGCCCTTTGCGGGAGCGGATGTCGTGGATCGTGAAGCGATCGTGAGCGAGACACTGGCCTCCGGTTCGACCGCGGCGAATCCGCGCCGGGTTACGGAAGCCGATGCGAATGAATTGCTGGATGCGATCTTCTCGTAAGAACAAGGATAGCGACGCATGAGCGGTTCGGCTCCAGATAGAATGTGGCCATTCCAACACCGCGTGCTCAAAGCCGGCGAAGTCCTGTTCGGGGAAGGCAAAAGGGCTCACCAGGGATTCATCATCGAAAGCGGTTCCGCATCGCTCTCCAGCGAGTCCCCGACGCAAAACGCGAGATCGTGGAGCGCTGCCTGTCCGATGATAAAATTGCCGCGCCCTGATTTCCGCGTTGTGCCGAAATGGGTGCCGCGTCGCGCTCGACGATTTCGGTACGAGTTACGATGGTTTGCAATACCTGAACAAATACGCCCCGGGCTATCTCTACGCCCGGCCGCTACCCGCGGGCGAGGTGCGCAGTCAACTGACTTGGGCCGTGGTGGCCGAGCGGGCCACCACCGTCGACGTCGGTTGTCTCGTTCACGACTGCAATCGCAGCTGAAGTTTGCGCTCGTAGAGTTCCTCGGCCCGATGGGCACTATGCAGTTCCAGGGTGAGCGCAAACCCGGCATCCCGCGCAGGGTCACGTCCGCGGAAGGCACCATGCACCGCGTCGTCGTTCCAGCGCTTCGGCGGTATACCGGCCCATTGCAGAATCCATACGAGCAGGAACGGAAAGATCACCGTATCCATGCATGCCGTGGGCAGATCATTCGTCAAAATGGTCCGGCCCGCATGACGCAATTGGAGTTGTACCGCCCCCGGCGGCCCGGCGGCCTCTAATTCCACCTCGGCTTCGCGAACCACGTCTTCCAGTCGCTCCCCGGCCAGAGCATCAAGCCCTTCCTGCAATCCCTGCTGCGGATCCAGCATCGCGGGCTGCAACCTGCGATCCGTCGTACACTGAAAAACGGCCTCGTCGCAATTCGGATAGTCCCGCGCTAGTTCGGCCAGGAACCCGGCCCAGAATTTGGCCGCCGAATTCCCGCAGAAGGCGCCCCCAATCTGCAGTCCGCGGACGTCAGGCAGACCCCGCGCGGGATCCCCGGGGCGATCGTTCAAGAGGGCGGACATAGCGGCAATCTAGCGTGAACGGGGTTCCTGCGCCAATTCTTGCCCCCTCGAAAGAGAATAGCTTTTTATTGCAAAGTACTTTTTATATGGCACACTAGGCCCCGATGATTGCGAATCACATCCACGGCACCCTGGCCCTGATAGGCGCATTCGGCATGTCGCCCCCCGTCTCCCATCTGGCGGGGTGGGGCGTCGCGCTGGCGCTGGCCCGTGGTATCGTTCTCAATCCGTGGCCGATGGGAGTCGCTTTTCCCCGGCGAATGGGACGGCGGCCTGGGACTTTTAACCGATCGTGATCTGCATGCCCAAGAACCAACGGAAGCCGAAAAGGACTAGCGCATGACAAGCAAGAAACAAGTACCGTACGCCGCCCTAAAGCGAATCTTTCACGAACCGAACCGCCTCGCGATCATGTCCGCCCTGGCGGGTGCCTCGAAAGGCTGCTCGTTTACCGATCTCAGGGGCGCGTGCGCGCTGACGGACGGTAACCTGAGCAGGCACCTGAAGGTTCTCGAGGAAGAGAAGGCCGTCCACATCGAGAAGGCCTTTGTAGGCGTCAAACCCCGCACGACCGCGACGCTCACCGACGACGGGCGGCAGCGGTTCATGGTGTACCTGCAGGCCCTCGAGGAGGTCCTGCAGGCGGCGACACGCGCGATCCAGTCCGAGCCGCCGGCGACGGCCTAAAGCGGTTAACAGCGCGACGTCCTATGCGGTCCGGCGCGCTATCACAGCCACGCGGCTCAACGGCATCTGACCCGATCATGCAACCCCCACGACTTATGATACGAACGTTGCTCACGATTCTGCTTCTGGCCGCCATGCTGATCGGACTGCCGCTCGCCGGTGTCGCGCTCCAGGGCCGTTCACTGCAAACGTTTACCGAGTTCCCGCCGCTGACCCGCTACGTTGAGCATGCCCCGTTCAGCTGGATGGCATTCAGCCTGCTGGCCCTCGCCATACTGGTCTTCGTGCTGCCGTTCGATTTCCGCACGTTCCGCGCCCGCGAATCGCGGGCCCGACCTGTCGCGCCATTCCCGCGTTGGGGTTGGGCCGGGGTGGGGCTGGGCATGACGGCCTGGGTCGTGACCTGGACACGCATGCCCGCGTTGGCGCCCCTTCAGCCCTTTACTTTCACACCGCTCTGGATCGGCTACATCATCACCGTCAACGCGCTCACCTACCGCCTGGCAGGCCGCTGCATGATGACGCAGCGCCCGCGGTTCTTCGGCGGTCTCTTTTTTCTGAGTGCGGGCTTCTGGTGGTTCTTCGAATACCTGAACCGCTTCGTTCAGAACTGGTACTACACCGGCCTCGGCACCTTCTCGCCGCTCGCCTATTTCGGGTACGCCACGTTCCCGTTCGCGACGGTCCTTCCGGCCGTACTCGGCACCTACGAGTTTCTCGCCGCCGATCCACGCCGCGGAGCCGGGCTGGATGATTTCCCCGCCATTCGCCTGCGGCATCCACGTCTCGGTGCGGCGCTGACGCTGTCCCTCGCGGCCGCCGGCCTGGCCGGGATCGGGGTCTGGCCAGACTACCTGTTTCCGCTCCTGTGGGTGGCGCCGCTCTATATCGTGACCCCGGTTGAGGTTCTCGCGGGACGCGAATCTCTGCTGGCGCCCATCGGGCGCGGACACTGGCGCCAGGCCTATCTACTCGCCGCCGCCGCCCTGGTTTGCGGTTTCTTCTGGGAGATGTGGAACTACGGCAGCGTGGCGCGCTGGATTTACGAGGTGCCGTATGTCGGTGGCGTTCGCCTGTTCGAGATGCCGCTCCTTGGCTACGCCGGGTACCTGCCGTTCGGCCTCCAGTGTGCGGTGATCGCGCGGCTCTTCTTCCCGGATCAGGAAGACTTCTTCAGCCGCTGAGCGAGTTGGCTCCGCACGGACTGCGGCGGTGCCGGGATCGACACCTGCCTGGGCGGCTTCCCGGTCTTCGCCCCGGGCTTACGCAACTCCGCTATCGTCTTCTCGAGATCGCTCACGCGTTTGCGTTCGCCGTCCAGGTCGCGCCGGAGCATCTCGGCATCGCCGGTCGAGCCGGGCATGCCCGGCGGTTCGGCGATGGCGGCGAGAATATCAGGCGCTGGAATCTTATCTGCCGTGAACACACCCTTCGTCGCGCGGTGCATGATCTTCGCGTTGGGAGCCGCCAGGCCGTCGTCGATCAAATCCGAGATGGCCAGGATATGGAGCGGCCCGTAGGAGGATCCGTCGAGGAGTTCAACCGACCACTCCATCTTCAGCTCCGGAATCTGGTCCACCGTGCGCCATATCTTCTTGTCCTCGGATAACGCGTATCCGGGACCGATGCGGCACTGCGTGGCCCAGTCCACGATCTCGTTGATGGCAACCGGGCCGTAGACACTGCCATCGTCCGATTTCACGAACCATGACATGGTGAGCGTCGCGACGGCGGAATGCATGGCGGGCTCGCCGACTCGCTGCGGTTCGGCCGCCTTCTTCGCCAGTTCCGCAATCTTACGCTCCTCATCCTTCAAGCGGGCGGCGGCATCCTCCGCGAGCTTCTCGGCGGACTTCAGTTTTTCTTCGAGTGTCGCGACCTTGCCTTCAAGCTCGCTCATTTTCGCCTTGGCCGTGCCTTGCCTGACGACAGGCGGGGCAATCACGGGGCTCACCAGGGCCTCGACGATCTCCGCCGGCGGGATGCGATCAATCGTCGATTCCTTGCCGGTCGGCGTGTGTACAATTTTCGCCGTGGGCGATGCCATCTTGTTCTCGACCAGGTCCTGGATCGCAAGAATATGCAGCGGCCCATACAAGGCCCCGCCCTCCAGTTCGACCTTCCATTCCATCGCCAGCCCCGGCAGTTCTTCGGCCGGCAGCCACGTCTTCTTATCCTGCGAAAACTGGTGCTCGGGCGCAACGCGCGCCTGGGCCGCCCAGTCGCACAAGTCGGCGAGCTTCGTGGGACCAAACACCACACCGTCTTCGGACTTCATGAACCACTTGGCATCCATGGCGCGCGCGGGGCGTGACGCCTTCTTGAGCCGGTCCTCGAGGTCGGCCACCTTCTTGTCGCCGTCTTTCAGCTTCGCGGTCAGGTCCTTCACCTTGCCGTCGGTCGCGGCGTTGCGCTTCTCGAGATCCTCGTAGCGCGCACCCAATTTAACGTCAGCCCCGGCTGCGGCATCGGACGGCCCGATTGCCCGGGCGCGTTCGGCGCCGTCATAAAGCACACCACTGGCCAGAGCCTCGACTATTTCCGCGGGCGGAATGCGGTCGATCGTGGATTCTTTGCCCGTGGGGTCATGCAAGATCTTGGCCTGGGGCGAGGCCATTTCGTTCTCAACCAGGTCCTGGATCGCCAGGATGTGCAGCGGGCCGTACATGCTGCCGTCGTCCAGCGCGACCCGCCAATCCATCTCCAGCTCGGGCAGGGCCTCGGCCGGGATCCAGTCCTGCTTGTCCCGCGAGAGGGAATAGCCCGGCGCGATGCGCGCATCGATTGCCCAATGACGCAACTCGGCAAGTTTAACCGGCCCGTAGATCTGGTCTTCGTCAGAACGGACGTACCATTTCTCGTGGGTCTCCGGCATCTTCTCGCTTTTCGCAGCCGCAACAACCACGGCAAGCTGCGTCTCCTGCCGTTTCTGTGCGTCCATCTGTTTTTTGGCCTTTTGCTTCTCGGCGCGCAAGGCCGCGACTTCATCCCGTAGTTTATCGCGCCCCGCCTTGATCTTCGTCAGCTCGCTCTCCGCCGCCTCGCGCGCGGCGACCGCGCCCGCAAGATCCGCTGTCAATTTCTGGCTGCGCTTATCGATTTCCGCGCGCAGCTTCTGATCTTGCTCGAGTTCGGCCTGCGCCTCCTCGACGATACGCGTCTTTGCCCGCAGCAGTTCCTGAAGCTCCTCGAACTGCGAATCGAACGTGTTCTCTTTTTCGGATAGGGCCT
Source organism: uncultured Verrucomicrobiota bacterium (assembly GCA_913047795.1). Classification (GTDB taxonomy): domain Bacteria; phylum Verrucomicrobiota; class Kiritimatiellia; order CAJWTS01; family CAJWTS01; genus CAJWTS01. The sequence continues at coordinate 22,112 of CAJWTS010000042.1, forward strand.
CTTTGGCTTCGACATGCTGCCGCTGTTCGGCATCGAGTTCGGCCAGCGTGGCCGCCAGTTGGCGTCCCGTGTCGTCCGCCTTCTCCTGAAGTTCCGCAAGCTGTTGGGCGCGCTCCGCCTCCGCCGCATCCACCTTGCTCTGGAACGCCGCGCTGGCGGCCTGGCCCGCTTCCAACGCCTCGCGCGCGTCGATCGCATCGCGCGCCTGCTTCTCAATCTCCTCGCGCAGTTCTTGAATATGTCGATTCAATTCCTCCTGCGTCTGGCGCCCGCGATCGGCCGCTTCCTTGTCACGCTCGGCCTGCGCCGCCAGCTCTTTTTCGAATTCGTCCTGCAGTGTCTTGAGTTTGCCCTCGGCACCCCGGGAGGCATCGTGAAGCCGGGAGACTTCGTCGTTCAGGGCCGTCACCTGCTCCTGATTCTCGGTATCGTACTTCTCCGCCGAGGCGGCCATCCGCGCCTGCTCCTGGATCAGGGTTTGCTTCTCCTCCTGAAGGCTGTTCAGGTTATGCATCACGTCGCGCATGCGCTGTTCGTGCGATTCCTGCGTCTTGCGATGAAGGGTCTTCTCGGCTTCGAGTTCGCGTATGGATTCTTCAACGCGCGCAAAGGCCTGGTCCGATTCTCGTGTCATGCGCGCAACCGTTTCGCGTAACTCGCGATCCTGGGAAGCGAACAGTTCGGCCTGGGCCCGGTGCTCCAGCTTGACCAGCTTCAATGTCTCCGACCGTTTTCCGATTTCGTCCGTCAGGCGCCCAACCTCGTCGCGGTGCTCGGACGCAAGGCTTTCAATTCGCCCCTGCGCGGTGGCGAGGGCCTGCGCGGTGGTCGCCAACTCCTCGCGCAACGCCGCGTCACTGCGCCCCACTTCGGCCAGCTGTTCCTCGACGGTCGCAAGTTGAGTCCCAAGCGCCTGTTTTTCGGCCAGCTCGCCTTGCATCTGTTCGAGTGCCACCTTCGACGCAGCGGCTTCAGACTGCAGGGAAACCGCCTGATCCGCGAGCTGCTGTTCGACCCCGGGCAGACGCTCGACCGCGGCCTGTTTTTCGGCCAGCGCTTCCTGCAGCTGCGCCATTTGCGCCTGCGCGCGCTCGACCGCGGCCCGCCGCTCCGTAAGCTGTTCGGCAAGTTGCGCTTTCTCTGCCGCATGTTCGTCGGCCAGGCGCGTCAGCGTCTGCGTGTGCGCCTGCGCCGCCTCACGCGCCTGCTTCACGAGCTCTTCCTTTTCCGACTCGGTCTGTGCATGCGCGGTGGCGCTCGCCTTCTGGGCCGCGGCCAGCGCGGCGAGCTGTTGTTCAGCACCGGGCAGCCGCTCGGCCAGCTCCTGTTGTTCGGCCAGGTTCTCCCGCACATCAGCGAGTTCGGCCCGCGTGGTCTGAATATCGGATTGCAGATTTGCGATTGCTTCGTCGCGCCGCGTCTTTTCCGCGACGCGTTCCGTGGACATCGTCTCGTTTTGGTTACGGGCGCCGGCGAGATCCTGGCGCGTCGATTCCAGCGCCTGCGTGGTCTCCTGCAGCTGCTTAGAAACGGCGTCGAAACGGCCGGTCAACTCGGTCTCGCGCTTGCTCTCGGCGAGTCGCGATTCAACCTGCTGCGCGCGTTCGAGGCCGAGGTCCTCCTGGGCACGTTGAAATCGCTCCTTGAGCGTGACGGCCTCGCCCTCCATGCGCGCGGCCTTGTCGAGCAGTGCCTCGGACTGTTCGCCGCTTGAGCGTTCGACGGCGGAGCGGCGCGAGACCTCGTCGCCGAGCGAACTGCGGGCGGCCTCGCATGCCTGCTCCGCCGCCTGAAGCCGTTGCTGCAGCGTCTGCACCTGGCTCTGCAGCGTGACCTCTTTCTTGGCCCTGTTACGCTCCTGCTCTTCGCGCTCCGCCCGGTACCGTTCAAGCCGGCCGCCGGCATCGGTGCTCTCTTGCTCAAGACGCAGGCGCGTTTTGTTCTCGTCGTAGTACTTGTCGCGCCAGTTGGAGTCGCCCGCCTGGCGAACCGCCGGCGGCGGCCGCTTGAGGTCCTCGGCCGGTTTCAAGACCTCGCTGACGTTGAGTGTGCGGCCCGTCGAGCGATTGGTCAGGGTCGCGTTGGGCTGTAGGACCTCGTCCTTCACCAACTGTGAGGCCGCCATCAGGTTGAAGGGGCCATACGCCTCGCCGTCGGACAGTTCCGCCATCCACTCCATGCGCAACGCCGGCACGTCTTCGGCCGGCGTCCAGTTCTCGCCGTCCTCGGAAATCATGTTGCCGGCGACGATGCGGCTCTGCGTCGACCAGTCATAGAGCACGGCGAAGCGCTCGGGACCGTAGACGGTGCCGTCCTCAACGCGGACATGCCACGTAGAGGCACCTCCGGATTCCGGTTTCTTTTCCTTTTTACGGGCCGCCGACACCTGAGATCTGCCTTCGCTTTTGCGTTATTCGATATTCGCGCGGGAACTGGTTAGTTTATACAGGTTGCGCAATCGGACGCAACTCGTCCCTGTTCCCGGCCGGAAGAGGCCATTCTGGCGCGATTATTGCGGGTGAAATCGGCTTGCCCGCTGGGCGCGACGCCGAATGGCCATGCCGGCGACTGAAGCCAGAGCTTGAACCCTGATGCAACGCTCATGCATAGTCCGCTCTTCGCCGGGTCCGCTACCGGACCACCCCGGCAACAATCGTGTCGGCTTGGAACGGGGCCGCCCAGGAACAAATGACAGCGCAAAACGACCAACAGACGGAGACGCGCGACGAGGCCGTTCGTCGCGCCCGGATGCACCTCCTGACCTGCCTGACGCGCGGGTTTTCTCACGATTTCAATAACGCGCTGACGCCCATTCTCGGGGCAAGCGATTTTCTCCTGACGCACCAGCAGGTGCTCGACAATCGCGAGGATCTACTGCAGTTGCTGAGCACCGTCCGCGACTCCGCGGGGGCCGCGCGCGACCTGGTGGAGCGCCTGCGCGCGATGTACCGCGTCGACCACACACGTGACGTTCTCGAAGTCTCAATCAATCAGCTCCTCGAGTTGGTCGTGGCCACCACGAAAGACGAGTGGCGCGAGTTCAAGCCGGAGCGCATGGACGTGATCCATCTCGACCTGCAACTCAACGATGTGCCCGTCTTCCCATTGGGCGAGTCGCGCATTCGCACGGCGCTGCATAACCTGATAAGCAACGCGGCCGATGCGATGGACGAAGCCGGCGGAACCCTGACCGTTATGACGGGGGCCGATGACGACCGGATCGTGATCGACATTCACGACACAGGCAAGGGCATGACGGAAGAGGAAATCCAGAAATGCATGGACCCGTTCTACACCACGAAGAATACCGCTGGCGCGGGACTGGGGCTTCCGATCGCGGACTATATTCTTTTTAGTAACGGCGGATCGCTGACGATTGCCAGCACACCCGGCGAAGGCACGCAGGTGCGTGTCGTTCTGACAGAGATCCCTAAGGCGCCGCCGCCGGAACCGTGCGCGGAGCCCGTCATTGAGGTCCCGGTCATGCGAATCCTATTGCTCGATGCGGATGAACGGGTGCGCGACATAGCAACCCGCTTCCTGATTGCTGACGGACACTCGATCACGATGGCTGAGAATCTGGTGGACCTGCAGGCCGCCGCCGCCGCCGCCGACGTGGTCATGATTGACTACGGCGCGCACGGACAGGACCGCGATGCGATTCACGACATGGTCGCGCCGCACGGCGGGCATCTTGTCTGGATGTCCCGTCATGCCGAGGATATTCCGGCGCCGGTCCTTGCGTCGCTGGACACCGTTCTTCGTAAGCCTTTCGTTTATCCCGAACTTCAAGCCGCCCTGATCGCCGGACTCAAGCCGCCCGCGTAGCCGCGCGCACGGCGCCGGCTGGCACAGCCGACCCTGGGGGTTGCCACCAGGCGATGATCCCAACCCGCCGCCGCCGCCTGGTCTGCGCCATCGGGCTGACGGTGCTGGGCCTGACCTTCGTCGCGCGCCGAACACGTTGCTCACCATGGACGACCTGCCCTTGATCCGTTTCGTGAAAGACTCGTATCCGGGCTATCGCCCGGCGGGCCGACCGCCCTTGCGTGGATCGGAAACGCCCTCGATCCGGTTGTTGTGCACATAGATCACCTGGCACACGCCCGCGTGCCCCTTCAGTTCACGGACCACATGCCCGCGCCGAAGAAGATCGTCCCGCACGGCGGCGGGAAATTCTTTCTCGACGAAGAGGGCATTTGGGATCCACTGCTGGTGCAGGCGCGGCCGCGCGACCGCATCAGCGGCGCATTGATCGCGCAGGAGGATATCGAACAGCACCTGCAGCGTTGCCGAGATGATACGCGTCCCGCCCGAGGCCCCCGCCACGCAAACAACGTCATCTGCGTTGAGCACCATGGTCGGCGACATACTGCTCAAGGGGCGCCGTCCCGGCGCCAGGCGGTTCTGATCCCCGATCGCCATGCCGTATGCGTTTGTCACGGTTTGCGGCGCGACGAAGTCGGCCATTTCGTTGTTGAGAACAATTCCCGTGCCCGGCACCACGACAAGCGAACCGAAGTACCAGTTGATTGTCTCCGTGGCGGCTACCGCATTACCCTCGCTATCGACGACGCAGAAGTGCGTGGTCCCGCCATTGGCCGGTGGCGCGTCGCCACGGTAAGCCGTCGGCTCGGCCGCCGTTTTGTGCTGCGCAATGCGCGACTGCAGCCTCTGCACCTCTTCCGGTGAGATCATGCGTGCGGCGGCGCGCGCGATCTGTGGGCGGCCGTCGGCGTCACCGAGGCGGGTCGCACGTTGGGCGAACGCAAACTTCAGGGCCTCCGCCAGCACGTGATAATAGTCCCCCGGCGCAAGCGTCGCGGCCCGCATCGCGTCGAGGATGCCCAGCACCTGCAGCAGACAGGCACCGCCGGAACTGGGTGGCGGCATGGACACGACACGGTAGGGTCCGATCCGGCCGGACAAAGGTTCGCGTGTCTGCACCGCATACGCGCCAAGATCCCGAAGCCCGATCGGCCCCCTATGCGCACTCGAATCGGTATCCAGCCGGTGGGCCAGATTACCTGCGTAGAAGTCTTGCGGCCCTCTCTCGGCAAGGCGTCGTAGCGTCAGCGCAAGATCCGGCTGGGTAAGCGTCTCGCCGATCGCGTAGGGACGGCGCCCCTTCAGGTAGATTGCCGTCAACGCCTGGAACCGCTGCCACCCATCGGGAATGCGTGCAAGCCTGTTGGTCAATGACTGCATCGCATGGTGCGTATTGGCGTCAACCGCGAATCCCTTCTCGGCCAACCGTATCGCCGGTTCGGCGAGCTCGGACAAGGGAAGGGACCCATACTTCTCCAGCGCCGCCTGGAGACCGCGCATCTGGCCCGGGACGCCGACCGACCAGTGGCCATGGCGTGTGCTGCGCGCCGGTCGGACCTGCGGGTCGTCGCCGTAGCTGTCCGCGGTGCAGGCTTGCGGCGCCGTCTCGCGGTAATCGAGCACGATGGGTTGTGCACCGCGCCATTTGATCATCATGAAACCACCGCCGCCGAGACCGGTGCTGTACGGCCGGGTCACCGCCAGCGCAAGCGACGTGGCGACCGCGGCGTCGACGGCGTTGCCGCCTCGACGCAGGATATCGGCGCCAATCTCGGAGGCGAGCGGATGATCGGCCGCGACCATGTAGCGCGCCCCGACGCGTTCGTACTGTGCCGGACCGTTCGCGGGCCGGGTCGCACAACCACCCACAACCAGAAACAGGCCGGCCCATGCGATCGCCGCGGGCCGGGCACGTAAGCCCTTTTGCGTTGTTGTCATGACCTCCCCGGGCACGCGCCACGGCGGGCGCACGGTCAATCCCGCGTCAACCGCTCGATGATCGCGCGATGTTGAGGAAAGAGGGCGATCAACCCCTCGCGGTCGGCAAGTTCGAAATCCCGGAAATCGAACCCCGGCGCGACCGTGCAGCCGACCAGCGCGTAGGCCCCGCCATCGGCCACTTGGACACCGAACCAGGTTCCCGCTGCCACGACCACCTGGAAGGCATCGTCCGGGCCGATGCGGGTCGTGACACAGTCGCCGTCGGGAGCGATCTGGTGCAGGTCGAGCGGGTCCCCGGCGTAGAAATGCCAGACTTCGTCCGATCGCAGCCGCCGTAGCGCCGACAGGTCGTCCGCCTCGAGAAGATACATGATGGCGGTCGAGACGGAGCGAGCACCACCGTAACGCGTCGGCAATCCATCCGCCGCAAGAATTTCCCCCGAACGATAGGTCTCGCGAAAAGACCCGCCTTCCGGGTGCGGCTCCAGCTGCAAGCGTTCGATCCATTTTTTCGCGTTCATCATTGATCCATAAATCGTTTGCGATATTCGGCCGGCATGATCGGACAGGCATCCGCCGGGCGGCGAAACACACGGTGCCGTACGGCGGCAACGCCACGATACCCTGCATCGCGCAGCGGGCGCGGCACCAGACACAGCACCACACCGAGAACGTGCCACAATCCGCCGAGCCTGAGCAACACGTCCGCAATCGCCGTCGAGCGGATGAGCCGCTTGCCCTCCGGATCGATGACTACAATGCTATCCGGCAATTCACGGCGCTCGTCCGGCGGCACAGCCTTCTCGAATGCGTCACTCTGCAGGGCTCCAAAACTGTAGACCGCTGCCCGGTCTTCGGCCAGCAGAAATCGTACGGAGCGATGACAGAGGCCGCAATGCCCGTCGTAAAAAAGGCGCAGGGAGGCTCCGCTTCGCGCCGGAATCCAATCCGGATTGAAGCTGAACAGGTGCAACGCGATCATGCCGGCGCTGAGATCCGCGAAATCGATGAGCGTCATCAGCCCGAGGTGCATCATCAACATGGCGAACCATATCCAGGGGCGCGCGCGGCGGATCAGCGCAAGCGGAGCGAAGAGAAGTTCGAGTCCGAGCGCCGACCAGGTCATGCCCCGGATCGCCCAGTCCGGCGCGGTCAGCAGCACGTCGCGTAAGGCCGTTGGCCGCGCGAGCGGATTCTGCAACAGGTGCATCACGGCCGTGCCGTCAATCCACGACGGGCTGACCAGTTTGGTGTAGCCACTATAGGAGTAGGCCACGGCCATGACGATCCAGAGCGCGGCGAAAATCGGGCGCGGGTAATGCCAGCCTGCATCGGGATTCGTGCGGCCCAGCGCGCGCAGGGACCCGAAGGGTGCCGGCGGCAGGCAGGCGTGGGCCAGCAACAACCAGCCGACGAAAGGCAGACTCGGGTTCAGTGTCAGCGGATTGCGGCCGAACAGGCAGGCCAGCACGTACCAGATCCATACCGCCGCGGAACGATCCAGGTATCCGACGGCAAACAGGACAGCCGCCGGGATCGCGCTGGCGACGAAGATGGTCACGAAAGCCGGCGCATCAAAGACGGCCAGGACATTGGGGAAAAGCCGCAGGTATGGACTTGCCGTGCCGTCCGCTAAAACGCCCGTGGCGGAGAACGTTTCCTCCGCCCAGGGGACAAGCTCGATAAAGTGCAGGCAGAGGTAGGCGCCAAAGATGAAGCGCACGAAGCTGTACTGTCCGCCGGTCCAGCCGTTATTCATCGCAGCTGACCTCGAAAGTGAGCGGCATGTCCCGCATCTGATCCGGCACCCGGAGCGGAGCCAGGCGCACGCGAAGGGGTCCCGTCCGGTGCTGCGCATCGATCCCAAGTTCACGGAGCAGCGTGCTCTTGCAAAAAGCGTACTGTGTGACCTGCTCGAACATGGCGCGGGTGCGTGGGTTATGGGCCAGCACGGGGCCGTAGGCGAGCGCCGCCCCGTAAACGTTGCGGCGGTTGTAGGGGCCGCGCATCCTGGCGTAACGTTCGGGCGTCAACCGGACCACCTGCGCGGCGCCCGCCGCGTCTTGCCATTCAAGATAGAAACGCGAAGAATAGGTTTCCAGCCCCTCGACCGCCGAGAACACCTTGGGCGCAGGTGACGCCCCACAGGCCGCACCGATCGCCCTCAGTGCCGGGAGCCGGGCCAGATGGCCGAACATTTGCAGCAGGCCGAGAACCAACAGGGCGCCGGCGGCAACCGATGCCTTCATGTCTTCCCGGCCGGTTGCTCGGATACGGAAACATCTTTGCCCGCCAGCATCTCCAGCAGTCGCTGCTCTCGTGCCGGCCCGAATCCGCAGCTCCTCGAAAATTCGCGCGGGTTATGGAAGGTGCCGAACATCATGTCCCAGAGCGGAAGGTCCGAAAAATTCTGCCGGTGCCAGTCTTCCTGGTGATGAACACAATGGCTCTCCGGACGCTGAAAGATGAACCCGAGCCAATAGGGCGTCTTCACGTTCCAATGGTAAACCAGTTCGGCCAGACCGGTAAACGTAATGGCCAGGGCTGCGGATTTCGGTCCCAGCCCGACGAGCATGTACAGGATCGCGCTCGAGAGCATGCTATTGAAAACGATTTCCGCCGGATGCTTGTAGAAGCTCGTAATGACTTCGATGCGCTGCGGACTGTGATGCACCTGGTGAAAGAGACGCCATAGCGCAGGCACCTCGTGACGCCAGCGATGCCACCAGTAATAGATAAAGGTGATAACAAGGTATCCGATCAATGCGGCCCAGGTTGTTCCCAGCGCATCGGCGTTCCAGACCGATCGACCGAGCATCCAGCGGTCCCATGCGACACCGGCCACGAAGACCGCCGTGATCTGGACCGTGTTCAACGCGATCGCACGCGCCCACCAACCCGTTACCGCCGGCCATCCTCGTCCCGGCGCAAAACACTCCACGCCGATCATGAGAACGGCGACAACAAGCACGCACAGACTTATAGCCATACGGTTCCCCGCTCCTCGCTAGCGGCCGAATCCCGACATCATGTCACGCCGTGTGAAGTTGGTCGGGATGTCGATCTCCCCGGTGCCACCACTCTTCGTGAACGATGTAAAAGTCGTTTCACTCTCCAGGCGGCCCCCGGAAAAGTGCCGAATAAGAACCGGAAAGCCGTCCACCTTGCCCATGCCGGACATCGAGTTCGCCGCCCCGGACAGCATTGGAGTCTTCGCAAGCGCCTTCATCATGCCTTCCATGAAGCGCGCCATATCGGTGTAGGCGCCGTAGGCCGCTTTACCGTGCTTGACCTTGCTCCAGGGCGTCACCCACATCTCTGCCTCTTTCGCCCCGCCCTTGAGCAAGTCATATCGCACGCAGGGATATCCGTCGACCGTGCGTTTGCCGGCCGTCTTTTTGACCTGCATGTCAGGTCCATCCTCCCGGCTTTGTGTCGGCGGCGTCACGTTCGGCATGTATTTCTGCATGGCCGCCTTCTGTTCCTCGGTCATGCCCTCCATTGCCTTGGCTAACTGGCTGCTCGCATCTGCCATCACGCTCGACATCTTCTCGCCGATGGCCTCCATGGATTGCTCGTCGAAAACCATGTATGTGCGGGTCGCGGGATCCACCATGTACATCTTCTTCCGGTCCCCGCGGAAGATCTGGTATTGCTTGTTGTTGCTCGACGTCATCTTCACGCTGCGCCCGCGGATCTCGATCACGCCCTTATGCTGAAGCTTGCCGTTCGCGTCCTTCGTTTCGTTTTCGATCAGAAGTGCGGCCGGTGCGGAGAGGGCGACACCCCACATGATGCCGATTGTCAAAACGAACCATTTCATAACCGGATACCTCCCGTTCACGTAGCCACCGCGCGTCGTCGTTACACTTCCCCAATGCTAACGATTCTGTTTTTCTTGTATACTTTTTTCGTGATGGTCCCGCCCATCACGAGGGGTTATCTTGGTCCTGCTGCGACCGGAGCATACCATCGCGGCCGGTTAACAGGCTCGTTACATGAAACTTCTAACCATGCGCACGCTGGACAAGTGGGTCGGCCTCCCGGCCTGCTGGGCATTGACGCTCCTGCGGCCGCTACTGGACCGCTTCCGCCGGCCGCCGCCGCCGGACCCGCGCAGGATTCTGTTCCTAAAATTGGCGGAACAGGGATCCACGGTCTTGGCCCATGCGGCCATTCATCATGCCGTCGCCCGCGTTGGCCGTGAAAATGTCTACTTTCTCGTCTTCGAAGAAAACCGGTTCATCCTCGACGCACTCGAGGTGATTCCTGAAGACAACGTGTTCACGGTCTCGAGTGCGGGCCTGCCCCGTTTCCTCGCGACGCTCGCCGCCGCCATACGCGGGATCCGCGCCCGGCAGATCGACGCCACGATCGATCTCGAATTCTTCGCGCGTTCGACGGCATTGATCGCCTTCTGCGGCGGCGCGACGCGGCGCGTGGGCCTGCACCCCTTTGCCGGCGGGGGACCCTATCGCGGCAACCTGATGACGCACCGGGTCCATTTCAATCCGCACATCCATACGAGCGACATGTTCCAGGTCATGGCCGCGGCCCTGCACGAGCCATCCGCGAGCTTCCCCGCGAGCGCGGCGCAGCCACCGGCGACGCCGATGGCATTGCCCGTCTTTGTGCCACGCCCGGGCGAGGCCGATGCGGTGCGCACGCTCCTGCACGCCGCCGCCGGCGAGCATGTGCAGCGCATGATCCTGTTCAACCCAAGCTGCGGGGACATGCTCCCGCTGCGCAAATGGGAGTCCTCCCGTTACGTCGAACTGGCACAGCGCATGATCGAATACGACCCGGCGCTGACGATCGGCTTCACCGGCGCATCGGCGGAGCAAGACGAAATAGGACGTCTGGCCGCCGCGGTCGGATCGCCGCGTTGCCTGTCGCTGGCCGGCCGCACAACGATGCGCCAGCTTTTGGTGCTCTACACGATGACGGATGTTGTTGTCACGAACGACAGCGGGCCGGCCCATTTCGCCGCGCTGACGGCCGCCGACGTGGTCACCCTTTTTGGACCCGAAACGCCCGAACTATTCGGCGCGCGTACGCCGCGCAGCCACATCATCTGGACCGGCCTGGCCTGTAGTCCCTGTGTCAATGCGTACAACAATCGCAGATCCGGCTGCCACAACAATCTCTGCATGCAGAGCATCGGCGTCGATCGCGTGTTTGACGAAGTCCGCCGCGTCTACGATCGGCGCATGGTCCCCGTATCGGAAGGCCATTGATGTAGCGCCGGCGCCGCTGCGCGCTGCTCGTTCTTCGGCTTGATGCACGCCTACACGCTGACGCCCTTCGGAACACGCCCCGCGTTCGGTTTCGGGACCGCTCCCGACTTCGCGGGCATGTATTTACTCAGCGCGGGTATCCTGGCACTGCTGCACGTCACAGGACGAAGTCGCAATGCGACCGCCACATCTGCGCCGGACGACACAAATGATGGCTAACGCCTGGAGCGTTTCGTGCTGACATGGGCTGAGACTAACACGCTTGATGTGGGCGGGTTCACGCATTAATATCCACCGCAGAAGGCTTTCTGGATAGCTCAGCCATGACAAACAACAATCGAAGAAACCCCCGGCTAAAGACCCATCGCCGCGCGATTGTTGTGCGCATTGGGGCGATTGACGAAAACGCAGTCGAAACCAACGAAACCCTGATGTGTTCGCTGAGCGACCTCTCCGTAAACGGTACGCGCCTGTCCGTCGGGTCGCTGATACCGAAAGGTTCACCCGTGAAGGTGACCATTATCTTCAAGAACCCCGCCTGCCACTTTGATCTGCTGGGTGAAGTGCGCTGGGTGTCCAAGAGTTCCGAGCCGAATCGTTGGTTGACCGGCATTCAGTTCAAGAAGACGCCCGAGGGAGATCTGGGCGCCTGGGAAACATTCCTGAAGCAGCAGTTTCCGGATTCGTTCGATTAATCGACTACGATCCCGCGTGCCGATCGCGCTGCAGCATACGAATCTGCTGACCATATACACCGATCCAATAACGCTGATCTTCGATTTCATGATCCGCCGAACGCACGATTCGATACCCTTTGCAGTCGCGCTTTGCGGACTCGCCGTGTTCCCGGATGCCCGCCTCAAGACACTCGATTCTCTTCTGCGAACGTGCAATCCACCGTTCGTAGCGACGGATCAACTTCTGCTTACCCGCCGCCGCATCGGTTGTCGCTGAATCACGATCCGCTCCTCCCAGCTCATCCACGCTCGCAGCGGGAGGCGTGGGCGACGGTGCAGACGCGACCGGCGGCGGCTCCTTATCGACAGGATCGGGATCCCGCGCAGGCGCCGGGATAACCGCCGCCGCCACTATCGGCGGGCGGTCCGGTATCGATTCTTCCCGTTTAACCGTCGCCGCGACCACCGGCGCTTCCTGCGGCGCACGCGGCACCTCCAAAGACGGCCGCGGCGCGGCCGCGGGAGGATCGGCGGGTACGACGGCAAGGACCGCTGCCGGCGCCGGGTCGGTCGTCGTGTCGATGCGTACCGGCACGGCCTCAATCGGTGGCGCAGCCTGGGCTGCGCGTCTCATGATTTCCGGCTCGGACACGGGGGGCGCGGCCTTGGCCGTATCGACCCGCGCGGTGGTCTGCTCGGCCGGGACCGTCGCGGCGCGATCCCGATTGCCCAGCAACGCCGCCGCAAGCGGCACCCCTGAGATGGGCTCCGCGTCCGATGGGGTCTCGGATGCGTCAATAGCGGGCTCCGCGGCCGGGGACCCCGCCACGGCTTGTGTCGGCCGGGGATCCGGGATGTCAAGGAACTGCTCTTCGGGACCCGGCGCAGGAATGGCAATCGGAGCGCCCTTCTCCGGCACATCCGCCACGGCGACGACCACGGCAAGTGGCGTGGTTGGTGGCCTGGCTGGTAGCGTGGCAAGTGGCGTGGCAAGTGGCGTGGTTGGCGGCGTGGTTGGTGGCGTGGCTGGGAGCGTGGCAAGTGG
>CAJWTS010000043.1 GCA_913047795.1 uncultured Verrucomicrobiota bacterium
TGATTTTGTAATACTTTACCTAATGAATAATATCCAATCATTGTCCAAAAAGGAGAACCGGGGTTATTGCCCTCAAAATGAGGAAGAGGGGTGTTTAATAATTTCTCAAACTCCATTTTGGTTGCCGATTTCGATAAGATGGGTAATAAGTCCTCATTATGATCTTTAGCGCCATCCTTTCCTGCTTCCAATCTCTCACCCCCCTATAATCTGTGAATGTAATTTCGCTAATGATTCAAAATCAGGACTTCCATTAGGAGGTTCTACATCAGGCCAGAGGGAGAGTAGTCCTTTACCACCATCTCCAGCTTCACGAGGGATTACATGAAAATGTACGTGGGGTATCTCTTGACCTGCTAGTGACCCGTCGTGTAGTAATACCGTGAAATCTTCTGTCGAAAAATATCTTGTCAATATCCGTTGGGTTTCCTTTACCCCAATCATCAATTGGTTTGATTCTAAATCGGATAATTCTTGTAAGTAGGTTACAGGTGAGGTCGGAATCACCAATCATCGGGTAGTTCGGGGCGTGGCCCTGGGTCTCCTCGATGTCTTTCGCCCAGGCCTTGTGGTCATCCACCGAATCGATGCTGAGGCCGATAATCTTGCAGTTTCGTTTTTCGAACTCGCCTTGCAGATGTGCAAGCGAACCGAGCTCGGTTGTGCACACGGGCGTGAAGTCCTTGGGATGCGAGAAAAGCACCACCCATCCGTCCCCGATCCAGTCGTGGAAATCGATTGTGCCCTGGGTGGTATTGGCGCTGAAATTCGGTGCCGTGTCGTTGATGCGTAGTGCCATGCGGGATACCTCTGCTGTGATCGTTGATTTGACGTTCGCGCGTGCCCCCCGGCCCGCGCAATGAGGCAGCCATTGAACGGCGTCCCGCGCCGCAAGGCAAGCCCGATTTCCAGGCTAGCTGGCCGCCACGCACAGGTTCGGATTGGCATCTGCCGACATGGCGTCGGCACCCCGCAGTCCCCGTCCGGCTCCTGCGAGGCCGGCAATCATCGCGGCGTTATCCGTGCAATAGGCCCGGCCGGCCGGTATCAGGCGCACGCCCTCCTCCTGCGCCAGTTGTTCGAGTTTCAGACGTAAACGACCATTCAATGCAACGCCGCCGACGGCTGCCAATACCTTGTGCCCGCTCTTTGTCAGGCCGTCGCGCGTGCGGGCGACAAGCGTGTCGACAATGGCCTCCTGGTACCCTGCGGCAACGTCGGCGAGATCGAAAGCAGGATGTTTCTTAAGGTAGTAGAGTAACGCGGTCTTGAGCCCGCTGAAACTGAAACAGCAGTCCACGTCCAGATCACCGACACGCGCGGTCAACTTGCGTTGACGACTGCGCGGAAAATCGATAGCCGTCGGATCGCCCGCGCGCGCCGCATTTTCGATTTGGGGACCGCCCGGATAACCGAGGCCGAGCAGTGTGGCCCCCTTGTCAAAAGCCTCGCCCGCCGCGTCGTCCATGGTCTGGCCGAGCAGCCGGTAGCGGCCGAGCGCTTCCACATCGACCAGGCAACTGTGTCCGCCCGAGACGAGCAGCACGAGTAGGGGACCGAGCGCCTCCGGATCAGGCAGGTCCGGATCGAGAAAAATTGAATAGAGATGGGCCTCGAGATGATTGATCGCGACCAGCGGACGATCGAGCGATTGGGACAGGGCCTTGGCCGCCGCCATCCCGACCATAAGCGAACTGGACAGGCCGGGTCCGTAGGTGACCGCCACGGCGTCGATTGCGTCCCAGTCCAGGCCTGAATCGCCAATCGCCGTTTCCAGCACGTGGGGCAGGGCCTCGACATGGTTGCGTGACGCGATCTCCGGAACCACGCCGCCGTAGGGCGCATGCAGCTTGATCTGGCTCAGGATCGTGTTGGAAAGCACGTCCCGCCCGTCGCGCACCACGGCGGCCGCGGTCTCGTCGCAGGACGTTTCGATGCCGAGAATGTTCATGCCGCAGGAGCCTAAGGTCGGCGCGTGATCAGCGCAATCCTACGGCCGCTTGGCCTGGAAGATGATGACGCCGCGCAGCACCTCGACGGCCCGTTCGAGTTGCCGGTCGGCAGCAGATTTCAACTCGTCAGGCATTTCGTCGTCATAGCGCTCGGGGTTCTCGATGCGCGCGCGTCGTTGCCGCACCAGGCGCCACTCGTCGTCCGTCAGTTCGACCTTGAAGTCCGGTTCGATCCCTTTCTCGTGGATCGAATGATCGCTCGGCGTGTAGTAGCGCGCCGTCGTCAGGCGAATCGCGGATCCGTCCGAGAGCGGAAGCACGCTTTGAACCGAGCCTTTGCCGTAGGAGCGCTGCCCAACGATGATAGCCCGGTTATGATCCTGCAGGGCGCCGGCGACGATTTCCGAGGCACTGGCCGTTCCCTTGTTGACCAGGACGGCAATGGGCAGATCCGTGTAGTGATGATTGCCACCGGCGCGCGCGGGCATTGTTTGCGCGGGGCCGCGGGTTGTTACGATCAGGTCGCGCCGGTCGAGAAACTTCTGGCTGACCAGGATCGACGCGCGCAGCAACCCGCCGGGGTTGTCGCGCAGATCCAGCACCAGGCCTTGCATGCCCTTGCCCGTCAGGTCTTCGAGCGCGGCCTGCAGGTTCGCCTCGGTCGGATCGTTGAATTGTGTGATGCGTAGATAGCCGATTTGGTCATCGAGCATCCGCGTACCGCGCACACTGGGCAGCTTGATGTCGTCGCGCACCAGCTCGATCTCGATTTCTTCGGGCGAATTTTCACGTCTGATCGTGAGTCGGACGGGAGCTCCTTTTTCACCACGGAGTTTCCCGACGGCATCGGAGAGCCCCAGGCCCGTCGTGTCATCACCGTCGATTTTGATAATCCGGTCGCGCGCAGTCAGGCCGGCACGGAATGCGGGGGTGTCTTCGATGGGGGAAATGACGGTCAGCCTGCCCTCGCGCAGGCCGATCACAACTCCGATGCCGGCGAATTTGCCGGCCGTATCTTCTCGCATGTCCTTGTAAGCCTTGGGCTTCATGAACTGGCTATGCGGATCGAGGGCCCGCAACATGCCGTTCAACGCGCCGTAAATCAGATCCTGGTATTCCGTCTTGTCGGGATCGACATAGCCTCTGCGGACCTGCATCAGGACTTCGGTGAAGAGCCGGATGTACTCATAGGCCTGGTCCCGATCGCCGATCACCTCTTCCGATGTCGGCGGCTTGGCCGTCGTGGGCACGACCAGGGCGACAATCAGAAGCAGGGATAGCAGAACCTGAAGTTTTAGCGTATTTCGCATGATCTATAAGAATTTAGCTCTATATTGTACCATAGACGCAGTGGGCGGACCAACCGTGATTCGCGGTTTAAACGCGAGATAATTCAGCTTGTGAAGGCACGATGCCTTGAGATGCACGCTGATCTATGGCGAGGCGCATTCCGCGTGGATTGGCCTCGGGCGCTGTCATGATCGGCGCACTCACTTCTGGTCAAGCCGCATCAAGTTCGCGCTCTTCATCGGCGTTTCTGGCCGGCGGCGTAGCGAACATATTCCTGTTCCGGCAGGACAGGGTCAATAGCGGCTGAGCGGATCGTCGTGTTCATGCGCTTCGTCGGCCTGCTGAACGACAGACCGCCATTTGATCGCGGCCAGTATGCCGTACCATGTCAGGACAACCCAGATCGATATCGGGTCCGTCTTGGAATGTGCCGCCGGCAGGTTTGAGGCCCCCTCGATCAGGGTGCTGAGCGTCGTGATCAGGGCGAGGTTGGCGTGGTTGAAGACCTCAGCCACGAGCCCGACGCACGCACCCAGGGTCAGCGTCAGGCAGCCGGTAAGCAGGATCAGGAAGGCCAGGGGAATGACGAACAGGTTCCCGATCAGCGCGATCGGCGCCCACCGTCCGAAGAAATAGGCGGTGAGCGGCGCCGAACATAACCATGCGGCAATCGACGCTGCCAGCAGGCCGACGAAGTAGCGCGCGACCGTGTATCCGACCTGGCGGGCCTTCGGTGGATCGCCGGCGCGGAAGGGGTCCAGGCGCACATGGCGCATCAACGGCTTTTCGAAGACGGGGTAGAGCGCGATGAGTCCGATCACGACCACGAATGAGTAGATGAACCCCACGCTGTAAATCTCCGCCGGAGTAAACGCGAGAATCAACAAACCTGCGAGTGAGACGGCGGAGAGACCGTCGGGGCGGCGCTTTAGGAGCGGGGCGATGAAGTAGACGACCGCCATCAGGCAGGCGCGCACGGCGCTTGGCCGCGCGCCCGTGGCCAGTGTGTAGACAATCAGTAGTGGTGCGAGGATTAGGACCCAGCGCGAACTGGGGACGCGACAGGCGTTAAGAACAAAGATGATCATGCCGGCGATCATGCCGACGTGCAGACCCGAGATGGCGAAGATGTGCAGCGTCCCGGTCTTTCGAAAGACGGCAAGCAGGTCGGAGGGGAGCTCGGCACGATAGCCGAGCAGCAAGGCGTGAGCAAGTCCAGTCTGACTCGGGAAATCTTCGATGCCGCGCGACAACTGCGTTGCCGCATGGCGCCGCGTCTGTTGGATCGTCGCGATGACCGGGCTCCCATGTCCGGCACTGATCAGGCTGGACCGCGACCACGTTGCAAAGCAGACGTTCTGGGACGGCGGGGCTTGTCCGCGCTGTGCATGGCGCGGTGGCATAACCCGTCCGCGGATCGACCATCGTTCACCATAGTGCGGCCGCGTCGCGTTGGGCGGCGCCCGCCAGAAGACCAGCAGACGTCCGCCCGTGGCGCGCTGACCGTCGGGCGCGTGTGCTGTCTCCACACGGACCGGGAATCGCCATGCGCGTAGTACCGCATATCGGCTGGTCCGCTCCACGGGGTCTGCATCAATAACACCGGTAATCTCGATCGATCCCAGCCCGGCAAGTTCGGCGATGTGCCCGGTCGTGCCCTTACGGGTCTGGACATTCAGCGTGCCGAGAACAAGGATCAGGCCGTGCAACAGCACCAATCGTAGGGGAAACCTCCCCGGCGAACCGGGTCGTCCGAGGGTGACACAGAGAATCCAGGCCGCGGCGGCAAGTGGTAGAAGTCCGGGCAGGTCCAGGTTCCAGCCCAGCAGCGTGCCAAGCACGAACGAACTCGCGATCCCGACGATGGGTCGGTCGTGCAGTCGTATGGCTGCGGGGAGGGTAGAATCCGACCGCGACGCTCCGGTCACCGGCGCACCATCTCCATCTCCCGTCCGCCGCAAAATTGTCAACGCCTGGCCCGCCTCCGTCCGCTCATCCCCGGCTCCGGGTCGCCCACCGAAGCACGCGTGGTGTGCTATTTGTTGCTGATCGCAACCCAGGTCACGAATAACCCGAGCAGTAACGAGATCAGGCCGAGCACACGCAGGAAAAAGGGGGAGCGATTGAGGATGCAGGATTCGACGAAGCGCTGGTAGTTCACGCCGTTGAACATCGCGATCGCCGTGGCCGCGTAGCCGGCGCCCAGTACGACGAGAATCCAATAGGCGATCGGCTGATCGATCAGCACCACGGCCCACATGGCGATGGCGATGGCGATCACGACGATGCCGAGCAGCGTATTGAGCTTGCTCGTTGCCTTGAGCCAGTGCCGCGAGACAGTCTGGAACGTACGCGGCCAGAGAAGAGCCCAGGCCGACTTGGCAATCCAGAGGACGCCGATCACGAGCAGCAGCGTATGGGCCGTATTGCTCATCCGAGTTCCCTCGTACATTCAAGCAGGGCCTGCTGGTCCTGATCGGGCATGGCTGGCGCAACGACCGCGATGCTGGTCCGGCGAAATCGGAAAGCCCAGACCGCCAACCGCTGAAGTTGGTCCGGGGTGACGGCCATGACTTCGCGTATGGACTCCTCCGGGTCGGCCACCATGCCGTAGGACAGGGTCTGATCCCCCAGCCACATCATCTGGTGCGACGTGCTTTCGAGCCCGATGCGAATTTGACCTGTAATGTAGTCCTTGGCCCGCCGCAGTTCCGCTGCGCCGACAGCGGTGTCCTTGAGGCGTTTCAGCTCGCGTACGATCAGGCGCAGGGCCTTCAAGTAGCGCCTGCGGTCGAGGCCGGCACTGATATCCAGCACGCCGGTGTCTTCATAAAGGTGAATTCCGGCATGGATCGAATAGGCCAGTCCGTGTCTTTCGCGGACAACCTGGAACAGGCGCGAACTCATGTTTTCGCCGAGGATCACGCTGAGTACGCGCAGGGCATAGCGGCGTCTGTCATGGCGCCCAAAGAGTCGTATGCCGATCGCCATATGGGTTTGTTCGATGTCCCGCGCCGCCACGGCGAGGTGCTGCTGTACGACCCGGGAAGATACGGTTGGGTATGTCGGGGCACGCTGACGGCGAAGTTCACCGAATTGCTCTTCGACCCGGGCGACGCAATCGTCGTGATCGATGCGACCGGCAAAGGCGCAGACGGTGTTGCCGGCCAGGTATTTTTTCGATTTAAATCCGCTCAGCTTGTCACGCGTCATGCCCGTGATGGTCTGGGCGGTTCCGATCAGCGGCCGGCCCAGCGCGTGGTTCGGCCAGAGCAGTTCGCCGAGCATATCCTGCACGTGTTGGTGCGGTTGATCGCGATACATCATCATCTCTTCCATGATCACACCGCGTTCCTTCTCGATATCGTTTTCGTTCAGTCGCGGGTGCAGGTACATGTCCGAAAGGACATCGATGATTCGCGGCAGGTGATCGTAGGCGATGCGCGCGTAGTAGCAGGTGCTCTCTTCCTGCGTGAAGGCGTTGAAGTACCCGCCTCGACCTTCGATCGATTGCGTAATCGCGCGTGCGCTGCGCCGCTCCGTGCCCTTGAAGAGCAGGTGCTCGATGAAATGGCTGGCACCGGAGACGGTCCGCGCTTCGTAGCGTCCGCCGACCCCGACCCAGATGCCCATCGACACGCTTTCGACATGTGGCATCGTGGAAGAGACGACGCGCAACCCGTTGGCGAGACGGGACTCGCGCACGTTCAGGCCTGTAATTGTACCGTTCTCCAGCCGCTTCGTCTTCACTTTCAACTTAGTCTTCATTTAGCCGGCTCAACAATTGGGGCAGATCGACCGTTCCTTCGTAGAGAGCGCGCCCGATAATGGCGCCGCTCAGGTTCGCCTGTTGCAGCGCGCGTAGTGCGAGTACGTCGGCAATCGACGACACGCCACCGGAGGCGATCACGTCCGCCGTAACAGCCGCACAGAGATCTGCCGTTGCGCCGCCATTCGGTCCTTGGAGCATACCATCCTTCGCAATATCCGTATACACGATCGTTCCGACTCCGAGGGTTTCCATCTCCCGGGCCAGTTCGATCGCTGATCGGCCAGACGATTCTTCCCAGCCGCGAAGCTGCACGATTCCGTCACGCGCATCGATCGATACCGCAACCTGTTCGCCGAATTCGTCAACCATTCCGGCCATCAGGTCCGGGTCCGAGCAGGCCTTGGTGCCCACGATCACGCGGCGGATTCCGCCGTCAATCAGCGTCCGCACATGCTCGGTGGTGCGTATTCCACCGCCCACCTCGATGGCCACATCGACGGCCGCCGCGATACGTACGATGAGATCTGTGTTGGCCGGATCGCCCGCGAAGGCACCGTCGAGATCCACAACATGTAGCCACGCCGCCCCTTGATCCACCCAGTGGTGTGCCATGTCGAGCGGATCATCGGCGTAGACGGTGACGTCTTCCGCGCGTCCCTGGCGGAGACGCACGCATTTGCCGTCCTTGATGTCAATGGCGGGGAAAACAATCATCTCAGATGCCTGCCCGGGGCCCGTCTGCGTGGTCGCGCCGAAGCGCGAACATCACAGTTTGCCCTTGCTCGAAGGGACTCCCTTTTCCCGCGCGTCTTTCGCGATCGCTGCGCGCAGCGCACGGGCCACGCCCTTGAAGACTGATTCGATCGCATGGTGGATATCCTTGCCGTAGAGCTGCTCAACGTGAAGGTTCAAGCGTCCTTCCGTCGTGAAGGCGCGGAAGAACTCTTCGATCAATTGCACATCGAAATCGCGAATCTTGCGCCGCCGCGTGCTCAGGTTGTAGACCAGGAACGGACGTCCGCCGAGGTCGATGGCCACGCGGCTCAACGCTTCATCCATGGGCATCAGGCACGATCCATAGCGCACGATGCCGCGTCGCGTACCGAGCGCTTTATTCAGTGCCTGGCCCAGAACCAGACCAACGTCTTCGACGGTGTGGTGGTAGTCGACCTTCAGGTCGCCCTGCGCGCGTATGTTCAGATCGATCAACGAGTGCCGCGATAGAAGGTCCAGCATGTGATCCAGAAACGGAACGCCCGTGTCGTTCTTATACGTTCCTCGACCGTCCAGGTTGAGGGCCAGGGAAATATTCGTTTCTTTTGTCTTACGTGAAATCTTGGCTGTACGTCCGGCCATAGCGGCAATTCTCCCTTCTCGTCGTCCGGGTCCCCTCACGCCTGCTCGGCGATGAAGCGGTCGACCGCTTCAATCAGCGCGTCGATCTCTCCGTCCAAACCAATCGAGATCCTGATAAAGTTACCTGTCTCGGCACCTTCAAAATGACGCACCAGTATATTTTCTGCGCCCAAAAATTCAAACAAATCTACAGCCCCCATAATGGCCGGCCGAGTCCAGAGAAAATTGGCCTGGGAGGGGTACACGATAAAGTCGCGCTGTTCGAGTGCGGCACGCAGGCGTTCTCGGGTTGTCTTGATACGGGTGACATTTTCGCGCATCTGTGCCACCTGCCGGATGGCGGCGATCCCAATCTGCTGGGTCAACGCGGCAATGTTATAGGCATCCTTGATTTTTATCAAGGCCCCGACGAGGTCCGCGGATCCCAGGGCATAGCCCAACCGTGCGCCGGCCAGCGAATACGACTTCGAAAGACTGCGCGCGACCAGGACGTTCGCGCTGTTCAGAGCAATGTCCACACAGTCCTCGTCGGCAAAATCGACATAAGCTTCGTCGAGGACCACGATCCCGTCGAAAGAATGGCAGAACGCTGCCACGGTATTCTTCGGATGACAGATACCGGTCGGCGCGTTGGGGTTGGTCATGAAGAAAAGCGACGCCGCGTATCGGGCAAGACGTGAGGACCCGGGGGCAAAATCTTCCGGCCACTCGAACCCGCGCGTCAGCGGAACCGGCCGCTTCTCCACGTCGCGGATGTCGGCCAGAATGGGATAGAGCGAATATGACGGCGTAAAGTAACCGACCGACCCGGTGCTCTCGACAAAGGCACGTGTGCACAGTGCCAGGATCTCGTCGGAGCCGTTACCGACGATCACGTTTTCGATTGCACAACCGTGCAGGTCGGCGATGCATTGGCGGAGTTCGTTGGCCGCCGGGTCGGGATAGCGCCGCAGTCGCTGGGGATCGAAACCGCGGACAACTTGCAAAACCTCTGGCGCGGGCGGATAGGGGTTCTCATTCGTATTGAGTTTGATCACGTCGCTCGACGACGGTTGCTCCCCGGGTAGGTACCCGTTCATCGCGTCGACCGATCGGCGAATATAGCGGCTCATCGCGACACGTCCTCTTATTCGAATCGAATACGTGCCGAACGCGCGTGCGCATCGAGTCCTTCGACGCGTCCGAACGACTCGATGGCGGACAAGGTGTTTTTGAGATCCCGGCGCGTGAAGGAAATGACGCTCGTGCGTTTGCGGAAGTCATCGATCGTGAGGCCGGAAAACATGGCTGCGGCACCACCCGTGGGTAGCACGTGGCTGGGCCCCGCGACAAAGTCTCCGGTGACCTCGGGGCTCCAGTCCCCGGTGAATACGGCGCCGGCGTTCCGGACGCGGCGTAGCCAACGGCGCGGCGACTGAACCATCAACTCGAGGTGCTCCGGGGCGAAGCGGTTACAGAGCGCCATGCCTTCATCAAGGGTTTTGACCACCACGATCATGGCGCCGCGTTTGAGGACTTTGGCGATCATGCGCCGCCGGGCGAGGTTATTGATCTGCCGGCCGACTTCGCGCGCAACCGCGGCCGCGAGTCGTTTGGACGTCGTGATGAAGAGCGCCTTCTCGGCGCCGGTGCCGTGTTCCGCCTGTGCCAACAGGTCGGCCGCCGCATAGCGCGCATTGGCGCGACTGTCGGCGAGAATGGCGACTTCACTGGGTCCGGCAACGAGATCCAGTGCGACGTCACCGTAGACGCATTTCTTGGCCGCCGTTACGTAGGCGCCGCCGGGGCCGACGATTTTCTGAACCGGATCGATCGTCTCGGTTCCGTAGGCCATGGCGCCGATTGCCGGAATACCCCCGATCTTATAGATCTCCGTCGCGCCGGCGTAGGCCAGCGTGTAGTTCAGGTACGGGTTCACGCCGCCGTCGGCAGCCGGGGGTGTGCAGGCCACGATCTCTCGAACGCCTGCAAGTTTGGCAAGGGTCACCGTCATCAGGCAGGTGGATACCAGCGGTGCCGTGCCGCCCGGGATGTAGACGCCGACGCGGTCAATCGGGCTGAACTGCTCGCCGACGCGACCCGCACCCGGTGTGGGGATGCTCCAATCTTTGCGCATACCCGCCCGGCAGAAGGTGGTGACGCGCCGGCGTGTCAGGGCCGCCGCTTTCCGAAAGGCGGTGTCCACCGTCTCCGTTGCGGCGGCAGTTTCTGCTTTCGAGACCTTGAGGGAGGTGAGCGTCGCCCCGTCGAACTGCTTGATGTAGCGCCGCACCGCGCGGTCGCCGCCTTTGCGCACGCCTTGCAGGATGCGCCGCGCACGATCTTCGATGCGGGCATCGACACGCGGCCGATCGAGAAACGCCTGAATCGCTTTTGACGGCCGGGCCGGATTCCAGTTGTTGATACTTAACATAGCGCTACCTCATGCGTCGCGAGACCCGACAGCCGACGACGATGGCGCGCGATGTCAGGGTTCCGTGCGGGAGGAATCCTTATCAGGGACCTGCTGATTGCGCAAGCGCTGCGGATCGAAGTCCAGGTAAATGCGGCCCCAGGCCTGTTCCGATCCCGGCGCGGTGCGGCAGCGGTGCAGCGCTCCCACGATGGCGGCGTTAAGCGCGGGATCGTCCGTGCCGGACTCAAGCATGACACGTGAGACGGTTCCATCGGGATCGACCTCAACAAAGGCACGCACGGACCATGCGTTCCCGGTGCGGAACGTCTCAAGCGGCCACGCCGCCGTGACCACCCCTCGCGCTGCAAGGCCACCGTCAACGCGCATGGCCACTGCCGGCTCATCTGCTGCATGGCGGGCGCGGGTCGGCACGACCGGGCGTGCCTGCGGACGATATCCTCTTGTGGTGCGCTGCACCCGGTCGAGCAGTCCGCGCGCCGCCTTGTTGCGCTCGTCGCCCGCCCGCCGCTGTGCAAGTGTGCCGACGTCGCGTCCAATGCCGGGCCGATGCGTATTGGCGGTGGCGTCGACCGGGTCGATTTTCTGAAACTCCTCCCGGTATCGCGGTAGCGCGACCAGGGTCGGGTCTTCATGCATTTCCGCATGCCGTACGTACGAGAAGACGGTGGCGGTTGGCGTGATCGGCAGAACTTTCGGTGTCGCCGTGTCCGGCCAGGTCAGGAACAGGGCGAACCATCCCGCCGTGACGAGCAGCATCGACCACTCGAAGATGCGGGGAGAGCGGCTCACGGACGTCACGGCGCGCCCCTTTCTCCCGTCCGTCGCGCGGCGAGCGTCACGCGTTGAATGCCCACGTCCATGGCGATGTTGCACAGGTCGGTGATGGTGCCGTGCGAGGTTCGCTTGTCGGCGACGATGGTCAAGCTCATGTCGGGCGACGTCGTCCGGGCGTGGCGCAGTGCGGTGCGCAAGGCGCGCCGGTGTTTCTCGCTCGTGACCGGGTAGGGTTGATCGTCAAAGAAGACGACTTCGCGCCGCGTGCCGTCGCGCGGGTCGTCGATGGTCATCACCACCGCGGCGGGACCGTAGCGCGCGCCCGAACGGAACGGCATCTCGGGAAGCTGCAAGACAAGACCGGGTTCGTTCACGTAGTCCGCCGGTAGCGCGATGAAAAAAATGATGAGTAGAACGAAGTTCAGCCAGGGGGCACTGATCAACAGGCCAGAACCCAACGGCGTCTGTGGCACGTACCGCGTGTGCAGGTTATCGATGTCCCACAGCGACGGCCGATCATGGTTCACGTTGTCGTCTCCGGTTCCCCGGATGTCGCTGAATCCTGGTCGCGCATGAAATCTTCGAGCCGGAAGACTGTGCTTTCCATGTCCAGCGCAAGGCGTTCGATCCGTACGGCCAGAAACGAGAAGGCGACATAGCAGGGCACGGCCACGGATATGCCGGCGGCCGTGATGACCAACGCGTCAAGCAGGGGTCCGAGCACATCCGCGTTCTGCACGAGGGGAAACTGCGTGCGAATATGGCCCAGGCCTTCGACCATTTTCAGAATGGTTCCCAAGAGCCCGAGCAGGGGGGCGACGTGTGCAACGGTTGATATGACGGCGAGGCGCCGGCGCATGCGCGCGAGCTCCGCGGCACCGCGTTCGACCAGTTTCTGGTGCAGATCCGGCGCCCGATCGCCTCGATTTTCGATCGCCGTGCGTGTCAGGTGAGCGACCGGCCCGGGGGCCTGGCTGCAGAGTGCGATGGCTTCCTTGTGGTTGCCACGGCGCAGAATGTTAAAGATCCCGTGTAAGAAGTCTTCATGTCGAATACGCGCGCGATGCAGGTGCAGGGCGCGTTCGACGAAGACGCCGAACGCGACCAATCCGATGATGAGGATCACCCACATCAGGGGACCGCCGATCTGGAGGTAGTGCAGCATGGTTTACAATCGTTGGTTCACTCAATCGTTCGCATAGATTAAAGGCTGCCTAGTAGAACATCCACCATCGTTTTGATCGGATTTCTTCAGTCTGCTCACGTGCATCCGCGGATGCCGGTACGTTTGCATCGGACACGCGCGTGAGCACCTGTACCGCGTTACGCCACTTTTTTTGACCACGCAAGATGTCCGCGGCATTGAAAGCCGCGCGGGCAAACCAGGTCTGGGCCTTGTCGTTGGGCCATGCGCCGCCGGCCAATTCATGCGTATAGCGGATGACGACATGCTTGTAATACTGTTCCAATGCCTGGTCGACGCGATCGAGTTGTTCCATGCAGCGTCCGGACATGAACTGTGCGTAAAGGATAACGTCCAGCGGGGCGGAGGAACTCGCGGCGGCAACGCGGTACGATTCGATGGCCTCCTCGTAGCGCTCCGGGTCCGCGATGCCGAGTGAGAACTGGCAATCCCCCTTTCGCACGCGCGCCATGTCGACCAGAAAGCCCCCGGCGTCCTCTTTGATCAGTTCATCGAAGATAACGATCGCGCTGGAGAAATCGGCCCGGCCGCACCATGCTTCGCCCTGGAAAAAGCGCGCCTCCGAAATCTTAGCGCTGTCGGCATGCTCTTTTGTCAGACGGGCAAAATGATCGTTCGCGCGCAGGAAGCTTTTTTGTTCAAGGGCGGCACGTCCCGCCCAGAGCAGCGCGTCGTCCGCCAGCGGTTCCGCTGTGTACTGGTCCGCCAGCGCAAGAAAGTTTGATTCGGCCGCAACGAGGTCGCGCTGGTTGTAGGCTTGCTCGCCGAGGTGATAGAGCACCAGTGGCGCCCAGTCCGAGGCGGGGTATCGATCGAGAAAAGTTTGCCAGATTCGTTTCGATTCTTCGTTACGGACCAGCATGAAGTGACACATGCCGGCCATGTAGAGTGCATGTTCGGCAACCGCGTCCTGCGGAAACTCTTCGCCCACTCGCTGAAAATCTGCGAGTGCGTCGCCGAAACGAAAGAGTTGATAGGACGCGCCGCCGCGGCGGTGGATGGCCCGCGCGATGATGGCCCGATTTGTGTACTCCGCCAGGACCTGGTTGTATCGTTCGATCGCTTCCACCGGACGTTTGCGGTCCTCGAGAATTTCGCCGATACGAAGCGAGGCCAGGGGGGCCAGTTCGGAGTTAGCGCCGAGAGACGCGACGTGACGAAAGACGGTTTCCGCGGGTTCCGCGGCACCGGCGCTCAGCAAGCTCTGCGCAATCTGGTAATGCGCGCGCGGCACGAGTTCGGAGCCGGGGAAGGTCCTGATCACGCGGTCGTAGGCGCCCGTCGCGAGCGAGAACTGTTCGTTCTTGTAGTAGCAATCCCCGACCTTGAAAAGGCATTCGGCCTGCACGGTAGGATCGACGAAGACATCGGCCGCCTTGTCCAGCAACGCCGCGGCTTCGGCGTAGCGATTACCCATCAGGAAAAGGCTCCAGCCCTTTCCGTACAGGGCCTGTGCGCGTCCGTCGTCGTCGGTGAACGAATCGAGATAGTGCTGGTATTCCTCTGCTGCACGATCGTGGATGCCCTTGTCCAGCAACGCCTGCGAAAGCTTGAGCTGCATGCGCGGTGCAAGGGGATCATCCGTCGCAGCGGTGATGAACCGCTTGAGATAGGCGATGCCGTCGTCGATGCGGTCCATACGGAGCAGGAGTTGGCCCAGGATCACGAAGGTATTATTGCTGGCGGACACGTTCGGTGCGGATCCCAACGCCTGTTCCAGCGCGACGACGGCATCGGAGAGGCCGCGACGGCTCTCGTGTATGTCTGCAATGGATAGCCAGGCCTCGGTGATCGCGCCGGGCGTGGCGATCGTGTTTTGTGCGATTCCGTGCAGGTTGGTCAGCGCCCGGTCCCACTCCCCGGTCTCGGCCTGCAGTTGCGCGAGCCAGTACCGGGCGCGTAGCGCCGTGGCCGACGTTGCATACTGGTCGAGTATTCGGGCAAGCGTAATGCGCGCGTCGTCAAGTTGATCGGCGCTGATCAGGATCTTCGACCAGTCAAGCAGGTTCTGCGCCCGTTCGGCGTCGTCCGGGTGAGCTTTGTCGTATCCTTCAAATGCGGTGATGGCTTCCCTGGTCTGACCCATTCGGACGAGGCACCAGGCCCGCAGGCGCCGTACGCGCGGCAACTCGGTGCTCGTGGGGTAGGTTGTGTCGAAGTCGGCGATGCGCTCCAACGCCGCGCGGGCTCGACCCGTACGGTACTCGCTCATCGCGTACCAGAATATTAACGCGGGATGGTGGGCCGAGTCCGGCGCCGCGTTGAGCTGTTTCTCGAGGCGTGTCAGCAAATCCTGGTACCGGCCCTGGCCGTACAGGGCCTGCGCCAGCAACGTGTAGGCCTCCGGCCGCTGCGCGTCCTTCCTGGCGGCCGTCTTGATGAACTGCTCGCACTCACGTTCCGCCAGCTCATAGAGTTCGTCCTCAAGTGCGGCACGCGAGGTGGTCAAGGGATCGAGCGTGCCGCCGGCCGTCGCCAGCATGGCAGTAAGGCACACCAGGCCGATCGTCAACGGGAGTCGCGGTTGCCCGGCCTTCTGTTGCGGTGGAACGTTCACAACACGTCTTTAAGAAATTTTCCGGTGTATGATGCCGGGTTACGTGCGACTTGTTCGGGCGTGCCCTTGGCGATGACTCGCCCGCCCGCGTCACCGCCCTCCGGGCCCAGATCGATAATATAATCCGCACATTTTATGACGTCGAGATTATGTTCGATGACCACGACCGTGTTGCCCGAATCGCACAAGGTTCCCAGCACATGCAGGAGTTTCTGCACGTCCGCGAAGTGCAGGCCGGTCGTGGGTTCGTCGAGCAGGTAGACGGTGCGTCCCGTGGCCCGTTTGGCCAGCTCGGCGGATAGTTTGACGCGCTGGGCCTCGCCGCCGGAAAGCGTCGTGGCCGGCTGGCCGAGATGGAGATAGCCGAGCCCGACATCAGCGAGCGTTTTCAGCTTGCGGCAGATCGTCGGAACATTCAGGAAGAACTCAAGCGCTTCTTCGATCGTCATTTCCAGCACGTCGGCAATCGAGCGGTCGTCATAGAGGACCTCCAGCGTTTCGCGATTGTAGCGACGTCCGCGGCAGTTTTCGCATGGAACATAGACGTCAGGCAGAAAATGCATTTCCAGCTTCAGGAGTCCGTCGCCCTTGCAGGTCTCGCAGCGGCCCCCTTTTGTGTTGAAGCTGTAACGTCCGGGGCCATAGCCGCGTACTTTCGACGAGGGGAGAGCGGAGAACAGTTTGCGAATGTCGGAGAATGCGCCGGTATAGGTCGCCGGGTTGCTGCGCGGGGTTCGCCCGATGGGGGACTGGTCTATGACGATTGCCTTGTCCAGGTTCTCGATGCCCTCCAGCGCCTTGTGCGCGCCCGGCACAGCCTTGGAGGCGTAGAACTTTCGGAACAGCGCGCGGCGCAGAATGTCGTCGACCAGCGTACTCTTGCCGCTTCCGGATACGCCGGTGACGCAGACGAACAGCCCCAGGGGAAATTGAACTTTCACATTTTTCAAATTATTTTCTGTGGCGCCGATGATTGTCAGGTGCCCGTTTTTGGGCTTGCGGCGGTGATCCGAGATCTGGATCGTCTGATCGCCGCGCAGGTAGCGCGCCGTGAGCGAGTCTTTACTGGCAAGCAGGACGTCCAGTCCGCCCTCGCACATCACGCGCCCGCCATGGCGGCCCGCCGCAGGTCCCAGGTCGATCACGTAGTCGGCACTGCGGATCGTCTCTTCGTCGTGTTCGACGACGATCACGGTATTGCCGACATCGCGCAGTCCGCGCAGCATCTCGATCAGGCGTTGATTGTCGCGTTGATGCAGGCCAATGCTCGGTTCGTCGAGCACGTAGAGCACGCCGACGAGGCCGGACCCGATCTGGGTCGCCAGTCGAATACGTTGCGCTTCGCCGCCGGAAAGCGTGCCGCTTTCGCGATCAAGGGTCAGGTAGTCGAGTCCGATATTGGCCAGGAACCCGAGTCGCTGGCGGATTTCCTTCAGCACGTCCTCAACAATGTGGGCTTCTTTCTTTTTCAGCTTCAGCTTCGCGAAAAACCCTTCGGCGTCGCGGACGGACATGGATGTCAGGTCCACGATGGATTTCTCGCGGATGGTACAGGCGACGACCTCGGGTTTGAGTCGCTCGCCGTTGCAGTTCGAACAGGGCTGCGGCGTCATGTAGCGTCGCAGGCGCTGGCGAGTATAATCGCTCTTGGTCTCCTCGTAGCGTCGTTCGAGATTGGGGATGACGCCTTCAAATGGTTTTGTGTACTTACGGTGCGCGCCCCCACGCCAGTAGCCGAATTCGATGGCGTCCTCGCCGGATCCGTTCATCAGCATCTGCCGGATGTCAGCGTCCAACGCTTCGTAGGGTGTGTCCAGGTCGATGTCGTAGTGCTTCGCCAGCGAGCGGAGCAGCCCGTTGTAGTAAGTGATGAGCCGCCGCCCGCCGCGGCGCCAGGCCTGGATGGCGCCCTTGTTCAGCGAAACCGAGTGGTCCGGGATTACCAGCCCGGGGTCAAGGATGAGGCGCGTGCCCAGCCCGGAGCAAACGGAACAGGCGCCGTAGGGGCTGTTGAATGAAAAGTGGCGCGGAGTCAGTTCTTCATAACTAATGCCACAACCGACACAGGCATGTTTCTCCGAGTAGAAGGTTTCGCCCGGCTTCTCCGGGTTGCCGACATCAAGCGCAATCAGGGCTCCGCTCCCGAACTTCAACGCCAGTTCGACCGAATCGGTCAGACGCGACCGGATCTTGGTCGTGATAATTAATCGGTCGACGACCACGTCAATCGTATGTGTCTTGCGTCGGTTGAGGTCGGGTAATGCGTCCAGTTCATGAATGTCGCCGTCAATGCGCACGCGCAAGAATCCCTGCTGGCGCATGTCTTTGAAGATATCGTCGTGCTGCCCCTTCTTGCCGTGGACGAGCGGCGCGAGAAGCCAGAGTTTACAGCGGTTCGGTAACGCAAACAGTTGTTCGGCAATCTCCTGGGCGGACTGGCGCTCAATGAGCTTTCCGCAGGCGGGGCAATGGGGTTCGCCGATGCTCGCGTAGAGCAATCGCAGGTAGTCGTGAATCTCCGTGCTGGTTGCGACGATCGATCGTGGGTTCGATCCGGCCGTGCGTTGCTCAATCGCAATCGCCGGCGCCAGGCCCTCGATGTAGTCCACATCGGGCTTTTTCATCTGGTCCAGGAATTGACGCGCGTATGCCGAGAGGCTTTCGACGTAGCGACGTTGACCCTCGGCGTAGATCGTGTCGAAGGCGAGCGACGATTTGCCCGAACCGCTTAATCCCGTGATAACGGTCAGGGACTCGCGCGGAATGGATACGGTGATGTTGCGCAGGTTGTGTTCCTTCGCACCCGCGACGACGATATAATCCTTGGCCATCGCGAAGGTCCTTAGGCGACCTTGACGACGTGGTAATTCTTCTTGCCGGATCGCAGCAGCATCACCCTTCGGTCGATCAGGTGATCGGCCTGTACGACCGTGTCGATTTCACCGACACGCGTGTTGTTGATGTAAAGTCCGCCGCTGGAGATCAGCCGCCGCGTCGCACTGTTACTCTTGCACAGGCCGGCCGCGACGACGATTTCGATGATTGGGGTGCCGACGAGCGCATCGCGCGCAAATTCCGTCGAGGCTACGTCGCTGAAGATCGCGAGCAGGTCTTCGCTCGACATGTCCTGCATCTCGCCGCCGAACAATACGGCGCTCGCGCGCTGTGCGATGCGGAGGCCGTCGGGACCGTGCACGATTTGTGTCACTTCTTCCGCCAGTCGTATCTGGGCCAGCCGCTTTTCCGGCGCTTCAGCCGATGCGCGGGCCACCTCCGCGATCTCCGACACGTCGAGAAAGGTGAAAATCTTGAGGTAGCGTTCGGCGTCCGCGTCCTCCGTGCGCAGGAAATACTGGTAGAAATCGTAGATGGAGGTGCGTGCTGCGCTGAGATAAATCGCGCCGTCCTCGCTTTTACCGAACTTCTGTCCGTTGCTGTCGCAGACCAGCGGATGGGTCAGGCCGAACGCCTCTTGACCGCGCCGTTTATGGATAAGGTCGATGCCGGCCGTAATATTGCCCCATTGATCGGAGCCGCCGATTTGCAGACGGCAGCCTTCGCTGTCATGCAGGTGCAGAAAATCGTAGGCCTGGATGGTCTGGTAGCTGAACTCCGCGAAGCTCATGCCTTCATCGCTGTCCATCCGCGAGCGCACGCTTTCCTTGCCGAGCATCGTGCCCATGCGGAAATG
Source organism: uncultured Verrucomicrobiota bacterium (assembly GCA_913047795.1). Taxonomy (GTDB): domain Bacteria; phylum Verrucomicrobiota; class Kiritimatiellia; order CAJWTS01; family CAJWTS01; genus CAJWTS01. The sequence goes on from CAJWTS010000043.1 coordinate 19,013, forward strand.
CTTGCCGACATCGCGCAGGAAAGCGATGTACGAGAAGGCTCCAATCCAGTCATGGTTGTTAACGATGGTCGCCGGCACATTCGCGTCTTCGAAATCGAGGAACCTCGAGAGATTCTCACGAATGCCTTCGAGGTTGGCTTCGACCGTCTCGCGGCCCAGCAGTTCGCGCTCCTGCTCCTTGCCGGAGGGATCGCCGATCATGCCTGTCGCACCACCGGCCAGGGCGATTGGGCGGTGTCCGCAGCGTTGGAAATGTGCCAGGGCGAGGATCGCGACAAGATTGCCCACCTGCAGACTATCCGACGTGGGGTCGAAGCCGGCATAGACCACGGTTGGCTCGGCGACGAGTCCGCGGATCTCGTCACTGGTCATTGCTTCCAGCAGGCCACGTTCTTCCAGGTTCGCAATTACGTCGGACACAGGTACTCCAGTTGGGGGCTGAGCGGGTATTCTCCCACGCCTATAAGGCTAGGTGACCATGGGGATTTCGTCGAGCGCGGACTACGGAGTCCGGTATAAACGTGGATACAGTTGCCGCTTGCGGCACGCCGGTTCGATCAGGGTGCGGAACGTGCGCTCAGCCTTCGTCGTCTGAGTCGTCGTCGGGCTCGACGGGCTCGTCGGGCTCGTGGGTGGGTTTGCGGCGTGATTTGCGGTCACCCGTAGAATCCTCTTCGCCCGGCCGCCAGACATCCGATTCGTCATCCCGAGCCAGCATCGCTTCGTCGAGGGCGCCGGCAAAATCGACCATGTTGTCGCCGGGACGCAGGATTTCCATGATCTCATCCTGCTGCTGCTCGAATTCGTCGTCCGGAAGTTTCGCCGCCTTGATGCTCAGACCAATGCGGCGACCCGCGGGATCTATCTTCACGATGCGCGCTTCGACGCCGTCGCCGACTTTAAGCGCATCCTTGACCTTCTCGACGTGCTGATCGCTGATCTGCGAGATGTGTACCAGACCGTCGATACCTTCTTCGATTTCTACAAAAGCGCCGAACGCGGCGAGCTTCGTTACCGTACCGGTCACGATCTGGCCGACGTTGTAGCGGGAGACGATGTCGTTCCACGGATCGTCCTGCGCCTGCTTGATGCCCAGGCTGATGCGCTGATTGGAACGGTCGACCTCGAGCACGACGGCTTCGATCTCCTCGCCCTTTTTGACCACCTCGGAGGGATGATTGATTTTGCGTGTCCAGGACATATCGGAGACGTGGATCATGCCGTCGATACCTTCCTCGATCTCCACAAAGGCGCCATAGGAGGTGAAGTTGCGAACCGGACCCGAAACCCTGGATCCCGGCGGGTAATTGGCCTCGACCTGGTCCCAGGGGTTCTCCTCGGTCTGCCGGATGCCGAGCGCAATTTTCTGCTCTTCCTTGTTGATATTGAGCACGACCACTTCGACTTCTTCGCCAACGGTCAAGACGTCGGCTGCGCGGGCGATCCGCTTGGTCCATGAGATTTCCGATACGTGGACCAGGCCTTCCACGCCCTTCTCAAGCTCCACGAAAGCGCCGTAGGGAGCGAGATTGACGATTTTGCCCTTCTGGCGGCTGCCCACCGGGAACTTCTCGTCAATCGTAATCCAGGGATTCGTGACCTTCTGTTTCAGGCCTAGCGAAACGCGTTCCTTGTCCAGATCGATATCGAGAATCACGACCTCCATCGGATCGCCGACACGGACCATTTCCGACGGATGATTGATCCGACCCCAACTCATGTCGGTGATATGCAGCAGGCCATCCATGCCGTTCAGGTCCACGAAAACGCCAAAATCGGTGATGTTCTTGGCGACACCCTTGCGTGTCTGACCAATCTTGATCTCTGTCAGGAGTGCCTTTCGCTTCTCGGCGAGGCGTTCTTCGATCAGCTCCCGCCGCGACAGAACAATGTTGCGCCGATCATGGCTGATCTTAATAATTCTGCATTCGTAGGTCTTGCCCATGTGCACGTCGAGGTTCTGCGTCGGCATGACGTCCACCTGGGAACCGGGCAGAAACGCTTCGACTCCGTCGACGTCGACGATCAGGCCGCCACGAACCTTGGAACGAACCACGCCCTCGACCAGGCTGCCTTCTTCGTATTGCTCGACAACACGCTCCCAGCGGATCTGCAGCTCGGCCTTCTCTTTGCTGAGAACAACCATGCCGTCTTCGTCCTCGATCGTCTCGAGAAGCACGTCGAGCGAATCGCCAAGCTTGAGCGCTTCAAGATCTGCGAACTCACTGGAAGGGATGGCACCTTCTGACTTGTAGCCAATATCGACCAGGATTTCGTTGCTGCGGATTTCGAGAATCTTACCGGGGACGATCGAACCTTCAGCGAAATTCTTCAGCGTCTCGCTATACATCTGTTCCCGTTCCGCCCGGACGGGATCCAGCGTCGCTGTGTCTCCATTGGCCGTATCTGTACGGCTCTTAGTCTGCTGCGCCATTACTAACTCCAAACAATTGCCAGTTCTATTGAAATGCGCGTAGAATCCCCCCTCAGGGCATGACTAGACGCCTTGCACGAAAACCGGGAATATATCGTGCGTTTGAGGGCGGTGCAACAGGTAAACTGTTATTTTAAGCGATTTTATTGATTCCGGGATTGCACCGCGGTGGACGGGAAGAGGATAGTCATAAGGCGCCTTGAAGAGATAGTTTAAGAAGTAACATGTCGGGGCCTGCTGAGCGGGCTCGCTCGTCCGTATGGACCGGGGCCGAGGGCCTGACCCCGTGTGTCGAAGTTGTCGTCTCTTTGGCGTGCGTTTTACGTAGGTAGCAAGTATATGTCAGATCAGGTTGAGTCGTCGGGTCCGGTGCAGGTCGTGGTCAATGGTGAAGGCACCTCATTGCCGGGATTAACAACCGTGGCCGGACTCTGCCGGGAGATCAGTGCCGAAGTCGATCGCGTGGCCGTTATGGTGAACGGACAGATTGTTCCGCGCGCACGATTCGAGAAGCTACGGCTCAACGATGGCGACGAGATTGAAATTGTAACGTATGCAGCGGGCGGTTAACCGCTTATGGGAAATTGAACATGTCGACGGATGAGATCCATTTTGGAAAATTGGCCTTTCGATCGCGATTGATCCTGGGGACCGGAAAATTCTCGAGCACGGACGTGATGCTCAACGCGATCAAGGCCTCGGGAACCGAACTTGTGACGGTCGCGCTCAAGCGCTTCAATCGCAACCGCGCGACGGACGATCTTTACGCACCCCTTGCAGAATTGGCCGGTCTGACGATCATGCCGAATACTTCGGGCGCTCGCGACGCGACGGAAGCTGTGCGGGCCGCGCACCTGGGGCGCGAACTCAGCGGCAGCCCGATCGTCAAGCTGGAGATTCACCCGAACCCGCATCACCTGATGCCGGATCCCATTGAAACACTGGAAGCTGCGCGTCAGCTTGCGGCTGATGGATTCATCGTCATGCCTTACATGCCCGCGGATCCCGTACTTGCCAAGCGCCTTGAAGATGTGGGTTGCGCATCGCTGATGCCACTCGGTTCGGCGATTGGCAGCGGCGGGGGAATTGCAACGCGCGACATGTTGCGGCTCATTCTACGCGAGAGTCATCTGCCCGTGATCGTGGACGCCGGCTTGCGCGCGCCGTCTGAAGCGGGAGCGGCGATGGAGATGGGCTGTGCAGCGGTGCTCGTGAACAGCGCAATCGCCACGGCCGGCGATCCGGTCGGCATGGCCACGGCCTTCGCCGATGTTGTTGCCGCGGGCTGTCGCGCCCGGGCGGCGGGCCTGATGACGAGCGGCGAGTCGGCCGTGCCGACCAGTCCTCTGACGTCTTTCTTGTCTTCGGGTGCCCCGTGACGGGGAGCCCTGCGCACGCCCACGGCATCGAACGATTGCGCCATGCGGGTGTGTATCTCGTAACCGGGGAGCCCCTTTCGAACGGGCGCACGACCCTGTCCATCGTGGCCGCGGCACTCGACGCGGGGATCCGGCTGGTCCAATTGCGGGAGAAAGACCTGCCGCGCGCGGCACTTACCGACCTGGCGCACGAAATCCGGGCAATCACCCGCGCCGCGGACAGTCTCATGATTGTGAACGATGACGTCGAGATCGCCATAGCCGTCGAAGCGGACGGCGTTCACCTGGGCCGCGGCGACTTGCCGATCGAGGATGCCCGGCGTCTGGCACCGGATCTGATTATCGGCGCGTCCGCGCACTCCGCCGACGAGGCCTTGGAGGCCGAGCAGCGTGGCGCCTCCTATGTGAACATCGGGCCGATCTATCCGACCCGCACGAAGGAATGGTCCAAGGACTTCCTGGGGCCGGACGCCGTCCGCGCCGTGACCGATGCTGTGCGGATTCCGGTGACCTGCATGGGCGGTATCAAGCTGCCGCATATCCCCGGGTTGGTGGCCGCCGGCGCGCAGGTGATTGCCGTGGTGACTGCCATTACGGCGGCGGATGATCCGGGGGCGGCGGCCCGCGAACTGTTGACCGTCTTTCGCGAAGCACGCGAAGGCTGATGGGCTCGCGGCGGGCTACCAGTATTCGACGATACTCTCGACGATATCGTGCGCGAGATCCCGGGATGCGTCGGGTAGGGCATCACGCTTCGCGGAGCGCAGGTCGCCGCTGAGCTCGAACTCTGTCTCGCCCTCGTAGCCGGGGCGATCGATCATGACACCGTTATCCTCGGCACGCACCACGCGCACGCGAGCCGTGAGCAGCAGCCGGAATTCTTCGGACGTCGTCGTTCGATCGCGGCTGTAGCGCAGGGGTACAAGTTGAAACCCCGTCACCGTGACCTCTACGGTCATGTCCGCCGTCTCGGCGGTTGCCACCCGTAATGTTCCGTCACGTTGGAACTCTTCGCTAAGGGCGGCCGTAACGGATGCCTGCACGCTGGGTTCGGCCGTGGCGTTTACCACGGTGGGCACATGGATCGATCGCAGGCCCGGTGGCAAGGTTGTTCCCAGGCGGTAGCTTCCGCAGCCGCAGAGGCTGAGGCAAACCAGAATGGCAAGAACGCGATTCATTGCGTTACGATCTCCTCGAGTGATTTTATGCGCAGGCGCGCCTCCTCGGCGGCGCCGACCGTCGGGAACCGGCTCACGAAATCCCGGTAAGCTATCAATGCCGCCTTCGGGCGCACAACTGTCGTATCATAGTACACCGCGATGTCGTAGTACATTCCCGCAAGTTCTTCTTTCAGTTCGCCCAGGTAACGCGCCACCTCAATGTTGTGCGTGCTGTCCGGATAACGGCGGGTGTACTGGCTCAGGGCGGAGACGGCTTCGCGCAGCGCGCGCTTGTCCTGGGCGCGCTCGCCGGCGATCAGGTACAGGCAATAGGCCCGGTGGAACAGGCCTTCGGTTGTTCGTTCGTGCCGAGGGTATCGAAAATAGAGCTCCTCGAAGGCTCGAACCGCTTTCTCGTAGGATTCGCGTCCCTCGTGAATGATGCCAATGTAGAACTGTGCATCGGCGCTCCGCTCCCAATTTGGGGCGTTCTCGACCAATTCCTGGAAGAGCGGCAGCGCGCGTTCCGAGGCCTTGAATCCCTTGAATTTCCAGAACTTCGCCTGGCGCGTCGTCATCAGGTGGTGGGCAATCCGGAACTGATTTTCGAGTACAATTTCGTAGGGAAAATCGCCTGCGAAATTGTTAACGAGGTACTGGTACTCTTTAAAGGCTTCCAGGTACTTCTTCTGCCGCTCGAGGAGGAGGGCGTAGGCCAACTGCGCGCGCGGAGCGTAGTCGCTATCGTGCCAATTGTGCACCACGGCGCGGAACGCCTTGAGGGCCTTGCGCGTCTTGCCGTGATTGCGCAGCCGCTCGGCGTATGCGTACTGGGCGGGCGGCGTCGACATGACCGCGCGATAGCGAAAACCCGGCGACTTGTGCGCCGTCGTGGTCGGCATCCGGTGGTCGATGCCGGTGTCGTTAAACTCCTGCGCGAGAACGCCGCCACTCAGAAGCAGGATAGCCCAAGCGCCGCGAAGATAGGCCGTGCGATGCATACTTCCAAACGTATTAGAGGGTCTTGGGAGCGGTCAAGCCAAACTCACGAGGTTCCGCCACCGGGGGCTTGATCTGGCAAACGAGACAAACTAGGCTGGGGCCGATTGTCTCAATGCGGAGATGCCGTATCGCGAGCCATTAAAACGGGTCATTTCTTATGTATAAGGTACTTATCGCGACGCGCCTGAACAAGGCGGCCCAGGATCTGCTCGAGAGCAGCGGCAGCTACGAGGTTGCAGTGGAGACGGACGGCGATATCACCGAACGTGTCGCGCGCCATCCGGATAGCCAGGCGTTGATCGTGCGCAGTGAGGCGGTGACAAGCGAGATCGTCGACGCGCTTCCCAATTTGCGCGTCATCGTGCGCGCCGGATCGGGCTACAATACGATCGATACGGTTCATGCCCGTTCGCGCGGCGTGGACGTCATGAATACGCCTGCGGCCAACGCCAACGCCGTTGCCGAGGAAGTCATCGCCATGATTCTTGCCGACGCGCGTAATATCATTGCCGCGGACGCATCGGTACGTGCCGGGCGCTGGGAGAAGAAGGACTTGATGGGGCGCGAACTCGCGGAGAAGACGGTCGGAATCGTTGGTCTCGGCAATATCGGGCAGACACTGGCCCGTCGCTTATCCGGGTTCGACGTGCGGCTGCTCGGGACCGACCCCGTTCTCTCGCCCATCCGGGCTGAGCAACTCGATATCGAATTGGTGGATCTCGAACTGCTGTTCGGCGAGGCGGATTATGTCACCCTGCATATTCCCGAGAACGATGAAACGCGTGGGCTGGTCGGCGACGAATTGCTCGCGGCCATGAAGCCGGGCGCGACCCTGATCAACTGTGCGCGTGCGGGATTGATTAATGAGGGCGCTATGCGCACGGCGCGCGCGGAGAAGGGGATTCGATTTCTGAACGATGTCTACCCAAGGGACGAGGCCGGCAGCAAGCCGATCGCGGACCTTGCGGATATCGTCATGCCGCACCTGGGTGCGAGCACCATCGAAGCGAACGAAAACGCCGCCCGTCGGGCGGCGGAGCAATTGATCGACTTCGCGGACCGCGGCATCACGTCATTTATCGTGAATCGCGAGATACCGTCCGGATTGGACGAGACCTATTGCAAACTGGTGAACACGTTGTGCCGGTTGTGCCGTGGCCTGTCCGGTAAGGACACCACGTTGAAGATGATCGAGACCAGTTTCTATGGATCATTGGGTCAGTACGCGGACTGGTTGCTGGTGCCATTGGTTGCCGGACTACGCGAATCCGGGAACTCGGTGCTCGATTTTCGCGGCGCCGAGGCCTATTTGCACGATCGTGGGATCGAGTATCACCAGCGCGACACGGATCCGCAGAAGAATTATGGCGAGTCGATCACGATCGATTTCACGAGTTCCGTCGGGGGCGAAGCCCTGCGCGCGGTCAGCGTGCGCGGCACGGTTACCGAGGGAAACATGATGATCGCGCGGATCAATGAGTTCGACAAATTATATCTGGAGCCGGTCGGGCAGTTCCTGTTCTTCGTATACATCGATCGGCCCGGCGTTCTGGGTCAGATCGGCGTATCGCTCGCGAAGGAGGAGATCAACATCGAGGACGTGCGCAACCCGCACGATTCGCGGACCGGTCACTCGTTGGCGACGATGAAGGTTAATCGCGCGCCGGATGAGGACCTGTTGCAGTCGATCTCGCAAGAAATCGAAGCGATCGCGGCGTTCAGCGTCGGACTCTAGCCCGCCGGCCCCTCGTCGGTTGCGTCACGCCTCTTCCTGCTCACCCTCATCCGTCCGCGTGAACTTGGGGTTGTTCCCCGCAATCACGATCGTGACCTCGCCTTTCACGCGTCGGTCCGCGAAGTGCCGGCATAATTCGCCCAGGTGGTTGCGCGTAACCGACTCGAATTTCTTGGTCAGTTCCAGGCAGACGGCCGCGAGTCGATCACCGAGTACTTCGTGTGCGATGACTAGCGTTTTGTTCACGCGAGCCGGCGATTCGTAGATGATCAGGGTGTGCGCGAGATCCAACTCCTCGGAAAAGAAGCGCCGCATGGCGGAGGCCTTGCGTGGCGGAAACCCTTTGAACGTGAAGCTTGAAGTGGACAAGCCCGAGGAAACCAGCGCGACCTCGACGGCGGAGGCGCCGGGAATGACGGTCACGTCGATACCGCGATCGCGCGCGAGGCTGACGATGCGGTATCCCGGATCGCTGATGCCTGGATAACCGCCGTCCGAGCAGAGCGCCACGGTCTGACCCTCTTGCAGGGCTTGCAGGAGCCGCCGACCCGCCGGGCCCTCCGTCTGCTCGCGGTAGGAGATCAATCGCGTACGGGGTTTGATTCCGTAGTGATCGAGCAGAATGCGTGTACGACGCGTGTCTTCGCAGGCGATCAAGTCCGCCGTCGTTAGGCCTTCTACCGCCCTCGGACTGAAGTCGCCGAGATTGCCGATCGGCGTTGCGACGACAACGAGCACCTACGCACCGATCTGGTAGCGTGTGAAGCGTCGGATCTCGATCGTGTCGTCCAGGGCCTTGCCTTGGGCGGCGAGCAGGTCCGTGATCGACTGATCCGGGTCTTTGACGAAGCCCTGTGCGAGCATGCATATTTCGCTGAAGTACTTCTTCAGTTTGCCTTCAATGATCTTCTCGATGATGTTCTCCGGCTTGCCCTCAGCCTGCTTCTTGAAGATCTCACGTTCGGCATCGATCGTCTCGGCGGGGACCTGGCTGCTATCGAGGTGCTGCGGGTTGCAGGCCGCGATGTGGAGCGTCAGATCCTTGACCAGGGCCGCGAAATCATCGGATGCCGTGGAATCTTCCTTGCCGCAGCCAACTTCGATCAGCACGCCAACCTTGGCACCGTGGTGGATGTAGCTTGCAATACGCCCGGTGCCGCTACGTTCGTAGCGTGTGTGGCGGCTGAAAACGATGTTTTCGCCGGTTTCGGTGATCTTGATCGTGACGTCCTCCTGGGCGGCTTCGGGCATCCCGCTATCATCGGTGGCGACGCGCTGGGCAAGGTCGGTGACGAAGGACTGGAAGGTCTCGTTGCGAGCCACGAAATCGGTTTCGCAGTTCACTTCGATCAAGGATCCGGCCGTGCCGTCGTCCAGCAGGGCAGACGCGATCAGGCCTTCGTTGGCCGCGCGGGAGGCTTTCTTGCCGGCGATCGCGAGACCGCGTTCGCGCAGGATCTTGATTGCCGCTTCCTTGTCGCCGTCCGTTTCCTCGAGCGCGCGTTTGCACTCCATCATACTGATGTTCGTCTCCTGGCGAAGTTCCTTAACAGCGGTTGCGGAAATTTTGGGCATGATGTGGTCTCCTTCGGTTGTGCGTGGGTGGGGGATCCTGATGGGTCCCGCGAAACAGGCGTTAACGCCTACTCCTTTGCGGCAGATTCCGCAGCGGCTTCAGCTTCATCCGGAGGCGTGTCCTCGGATTCGGCCGTCTTATTCTCTTCCTGCTCGTCAGCTGCCGGTTCGGCTTCAACTATGGGATCAGGCTCAGCGGCCGCCTCGGCAACGGGCTCCGTGGTGGCCTCCTCCGTCGTTTCGTTGGCGGCGGCGGCCGCGGCCGCGTCTGCGGTGGCCTTGGCCTCGGCCCGGGCAGCTGCCTGGACTTTGGCGTTCGCCGCGGCTTTCACTACCGCTTCAGCTTTCGCCTTGGCGGCGGCGACCTCCTCCTCGGCTTCGCGCTTCACTCGTTCTTCTTCTGCCTTCGCCCGGGCTTTTTCTTCTTCGGCCTTGCGCTTGGCTTCCTCGGCGGCGCGCTTCTTGGCCTCCTCGGCCGCGCGCTTGAGATATGCCTCGTGCGCCACCTTGATGACTTCCGTCATCGCGTCGGTGACAATATTGATGGACCGAATCGCGTCGTCGTTACCAGGGATCACGTAGTCGACGTGGTCCGGGTTGCAGTTCGAATCGACCAGGGCGACCACGGGGATATTGAGACGGTTGGCTTCGGCAATCGCGATGGCCTCACGACGAATGTCGACCACGAAGAGAATGCCGGGCATTTCGGCCATGTCCGCGATTCCACTCAAATTGCGGTGCAACTTCTCCAGCTCGTGGCGCAGGCGAGCGACTTCCTTCTTTGTCAATTTTTCGAACTCGCCCTTGTTCTCCATCTCCTCGATCTCGCGCATGCGCTTGACGCTGAGTCGAATCGTGGTGTTGTTGGTGAGCGTGCCGCCGAGCCAGCGCGTCGTGACATAAAACTGGCCGGTGTCTTCGGCCGCCTGTTTCATCGCGCCCTGGGCCTGCTTCTTTGTGCCCACGAAGAGAACATATTTTCCCGCGGAAACGACATCGGCCACAAATTTGCGCGCGTCGTCGAGGCAGGTAAGGCTCTTGTCCAGATCGATCAGGTGAATGCCGTTACGCTTTCCGAAGATGTAGGGCCCCATCTTCGGGTTCCAGCGCTTGGTCTGGTGACCGAAGTGCAGACCAGCTTCGAGCAGGTCCTTAATATCAACTTTCAATGCCGGCAATGGTGTCTCCGTAGCCACTCGTATGATCCACTATCTATAAAATCAGGGTCAGTTTCTATCCGCCCGTGCAGCGGACGTTCATTTTCAAAAGGGGACGTAATCTAGCACAGGATCGAGCCCACGCAACACAAAAATGCCAAAAAATAGGGGTCACGATCCGTTCCGCGGCGGCGGTTCACTCGACGTCGATCGAGATGTGCTGGCTCCCGGGTGGCACGCTGAGGATTGCTGTCGTCCGCATCGCCGCCCCGGGGACGCGGACATCATTGACGTGGATTCCGGACGTTTCGGTGATGCGGGGCATGCGAACCGTGAGCTGAATGTCCGTATCGCCATGCACACTGAACCGCATGCTGGATCCGTCGCATTTGAAATTGTCGATACGGGCACCCGGTTCGGCCTGTACTTCCCACTCGTCCGCGCACTCCAGGCGTGTTCGCACGGGACCCGCCGATGCACTCAAGCGCTTGCCGCGATACAGGAATCCGGTCCAATCGGTCTGCTGCGACAGGTAGGGATTGCCGACCCGCATCCCATCACGCAGGTACTCGGCGGCGAAACATTCCTCGAGTCCGCAGAAGAGATTCATTGCGCTCCAAACGTAGCGCAGTTCGCGGCCGCCCCAACCGGTTACGTAGGGGAAGGTATGATCGACCTGGCCGTCGGGCGGGAAGTTTTCGTAAGCATGCTGGTGGCGATCCCAGTATTTAAGGAATTGGCGGCTGGTCCGCTCCGCGAGCTTAGCTGCGATATCATGCCAGCCCGCTTCCTTGATCGCCAGGTAGGTCATGTAAGTGGTTGGCGCCCAGCAGTTGCCGCGCCAGTAATTACCGCGGCTATCCAGGCCGTCGCAATACGCGGGATCCTTGCGGCTTACGGTCGGCACGAGGTTCTCGCCCCAGAATTGATTCGGATCGAGCAGGATCTCGCGCAGGCGTTGCTTGGTTTCGTCGTTGGCGATGCCGGCGATTAGCGGGAAGAAGATCGTCATCGTGCGTACGGGGGAGAAGCCGCCTTCCCAGTGCCGGTTCAGGAAGAGACCGTCCGACTCGCTGTAGAGACGCTTTTGAATACGATCGGCCACGCGATCGGCCTCGCGGTCGAGCCAGATCGAGTCGGCATGAATCGCAAGTCGGTCCGCGACGCGCGACATCGCGCGGCAGGCCGCCACGTACATGCTATTCTGCCCGATCATCGTCAGGTTCAGGCATCCCGAGTTGGGATCCAGACTCACCCCGGGCGCGAGATGGCCGCGGCGTTCGTCAGTAAAGCCGGCGGAGTACATGGGGCTGTCGTCATACCCGGTCTCGTCCATGGCCTCCTGGATCAATTGACCCTGTGCAATCCGCTGCCCGAATCTCGACGTGCCGCACTCGATCAGGCCATCGCCGTTGCCGTCGCGGTTGGCGCGACCGTCGCCGCGATCCTGGAACCAGAAACGCATGAAGTCCATCATGACAGGCCAGGTTCGCCGCGTGAGCGCATCGTTACCGAGTGCGTCAACCGTGCGGCTATAGAGAATGGGAATAACCAGATTGCGCTGCACGGGGCCGTTGGCGATGCCGGCCTCACCGTAGACGGAGACGATGTGGTCCAGCGAGTCCCGGGCGAGCCCGGGGTTTTCCCAGGCCGCAATGTAGGAATCGAAAAAGTTGTCCCAGCCGAAAATCAGGCCGGGCTCGTGCGCGCCGCCCCAGGTGCGATTCACCGTGGTCATCATGCGCTGACGCGCGGGATCGTACGCGCGGCTGTAGGCGCAGAGGCTGCCCACGGCTTCCGCGCCACCGTGGCAGATGCCGCTGCTGCGCATGCGGCCTTGCTCTTGTGCGGCTGCCGCCTGGGCCAGGTGCTCATCGATTCCGGCGACATCGACCGGTGAGGGGGTGATGGGGTCTAACCCGTCACCGGAAAGGGCCATGACGAAATGCAGCGGTGCGTCGGCGTCGATCTCGATGCGGTACAGACAGACGTGGGCCCCGGGTTCTTCCACGCCGGCGAACCAGGCGGTCTCGGCCTCGCTGTCGTCGTTAAGCATCATCGGCCGCTCGACGTGGCCGCGCATCCATAGATCCAATGTGGTCGCGCCCTGAGTCAGGCGGCCGTGTGTCGCGTCGCCGGTTTCGATTTGGGCCGGAGCAAAACATCCTCCCACGAGCAACGCGGCCGTCACCGGTAGTTCGCATGTGTAGCGTCCGCGGACGTACGACCCGTCCTGTGCCCACTCAAGTACAACGTTTGCGGCTTCGCCGGCTTCGTATTCGATCACGCGTGGGGTGTTGATCCCGACGCGCGGAAAAGAGCCGTAACGCTTGACGCCCTCGGCCGTAACCGGCGTGCGCCATGCCACGCGCGCGTATGAACCATCGGCCGCAAACAGCGGGGCTTCGTTCAGGGAAAAGAGAATATCGGAACCGTCGAACATGCCCAGGGCGGGATGCGGATGTCCCATCCGGATGCCGATCGTGTCGCTGCCGAAGGCCATGGCCACGCCCGACAGCCCCTGACGTTCAAATGCACCCGCCTCGATCGACATGTTGTTCGTGCCTGCTGTTGTCATCGTCCTCCGGTCCTGATCCGACCGGCGAACATATGACACGGCTCACGGAGGTTCAAGAAATTCCTTGAAGGGGACCGGTTCAAAGGTCGCGAACGCAACGGAACCCCGTGTTTATCGTCGAGCTGTCCGGCGTATTGGACGTCCGGGCGCCGTTGCGGTAACGATTGCAGTAGGAGTCGTGGCAAAGAAAGGAGCCGCCCTTTGTGACCTTACGATCGCCCATGGGCGGTCCAACGGGATCTGTGCGGGCCGCGTGCAGGTGATAGTCCGGGCTCCACCAGTCGCTGCACCACTCCCAGACGTTGCCCGCCATGCTGAACATGCCGAAGTCGTTGGCGGGAAAGGCCCGCGCCGGCGCGACGCCGGCATAGCCGTCGTCGCCCGTGTCGCTTTTCGGAAATTCGCCCTGCCAGGTGTTGCAGCGATATTCGCCGTCCGGCGTCAGCTCGTCGCCCCAGGGGAGCAGCTTTTGCTCGAGCCCGCCGCGGGCCGCGTATTCCCATTCCGCTTCCGTCGGCAGACGCTTGCCGGCCCAGGCGCAATAGGCGGCCGCATCGTTCCACGAGACGTGCACGGCCGGATGATCCGGTCGATCGTCAACGTTTGTATCGGGCCCTTCCGGATGGCGCCAGTCGGCCCCGTTGACCTTGCACCACCACTCCAGCCCGGCCACCGTGTCGTCGACCAACTCGGCGTAGCGCGCGCGGTCCAGTTGATTATGAAAGACAAAGGTCCATCCGAAGTGTTCGGCTTCCGTGCGAAAGTCAGTGGCATCGACGAACTCGCAGAACTGTTCGTTCGTCACGGAATGGCTGTCGATATAGAAGGGGGTCAATGTCACCTTGCGCACCGGCCCTTCGCCGTCGGCCGGGAACCCGCGGTCATACACGGTGCCCATCAGGAATGCACCGCCGTCCAACTTGATCATGCCCTCGGTCGACCCCGCGTGAATGCGTTGTCGCTCGTCCGCATCCGTGCGGGAGCGGTGCAGAATTTCGCTGCGCGCCTTGCTGGGAACGCAACAGGGATGGGGAGGTTTTGAATTCTGTTCAGTGGTCATGCCACACCCAAACGATGCAATGCACTCGATTCACAACCGTTAGCCCTTGAATCTAGGCAGGATCCTCAACGTCTTCAACCTTGGCCTTTTCAATCAGCCGCCCGATATACGTATCCGCGCGCTGGTTGCGGGCCTGGCGCGTTATCTCCTGTTCGATCATCGGCTTCGCGTCGCGCAGGCTCATTGGCTGTTCGGGGCGGCGTTCGTAGAGCCGGGCGATGTGCAGGCCGAACTCGGTTTCGAAGATGTCGCTCGTGTCGCCCGGTTCCATCGCGAATACGACATGGTCGAAGGCGTCGACCATCTGACCACGCGGGAAATACCCGAGGTCGCCGCCGTTGCCCTTGCAATCGGAATGTTCATCGGCCATCTCTTCGAACGAGGCGCCGCCCTTCAATTCTTGCTCGGCAGCTGCCAGTGCGGCCCGGGCCGGTTCGCGGTCGGAATCGTCGTTAACATGTTTAACGATATGCTTCACATGCACGGTCTCGGACTGTTTCAGGAGTTCCTTGTGCTTGCGGTAGAAGGCGGACAGGGCGTCGGCCTTTGGTTTCGCGATCTTGCCCACCGCCTTCGTCAGCAGACGGTCGACCTTGAGATCGGTTTCGATGTCGCGGCGCATCTGTTCGAGATTCGACGGGGAGACATCCATGCAGCGCTTGAACTGCTCTTCGCCCCCGTAGGATTGCTTCATCTGTTCCAGGGCGCGATCGATCGCCGCCGCTGGAACCGGTTCCGGATCCGCCATCGCCGCCTGCCGCAAGGCGCTCGCCACCCACCCGAGCGCCGAGCTCTACAATCTCCTGGGGGAATGCTACGAAGAATCGGACGCGCCAGACCCCGCCGGCAAAGCCTATCGCCAGAGCCTGGCCCTCGACCCCGACTACGTCCCGGCCCACCGCGGTCTGGCGCGTCTGTCCAGCCGAGCCGGCCACTATCAGACCGCCTTCGCCAGCCTCGAAAAGGTCATCGCCCTCGGCAAGGCCAATACCCACGACTACGCCAATCTCGTCGACCATGAATCCGCCCTGGTGCCGCGCACGCTATGGCGCATCCGGAACGATCTGGTGCATGTCACGCGCGGACTTGAATCGCGGCTGCCGGACGCGGTCGGTGCCTATTTTCACCCCGCCGCAGCCCGTT
>CAJWTS010000044.1 GCA_913047795.1 uncultured Verrucomicrobiota bacterium
TTGCGCTCCACCCTGCAATCCAGGACCAGCGCCTTTGCTCCGTGCAACTGAACACCACCGCCGGATTCCTTTGCTGCATTTAACCTGACCACTGAAGATGCGAGAGTGCCGCGTGTGACACTGACTCCACCACCTGTCAGCATGGCGGTATTCTCGAAAATCATACAGTCACGCACGCTCTCGCCGTCCAGCCAGACCCCGCCGCCCCGTGGCGCGGTGTTCGTGGCGATTGTCGACGACCCCAGGCGGCCGTTTCCTTCAACAACGACGCCTCCGCCATTCTGGGACGCAGAGTTGAGCGTGACGGCACACTTCTCGACATTCCCGATTTTCAGGCAATAGACGCCGCCACCGGATTCGGCCAGGTTCCGATAGAGTTTGGAATTACGAATCGTGCCCGCCTCAACCACGGCACCACCGCCATGGTGTGCAGCCACATTCTGCCGGATTTCGAATCCCTGCACGACCCCTCCTGCCACGACGATACCCGCACCGTTCGGCGCCCGGTTGGACACCACTGTGCAATTCTTCGCGAAGGTGGCGCCGCCGCCTTCGCCGCCGTTAAAAAAGATGCCGCCACCAAACTTGGCTCGATTCGTCGCGACCAGGCAATCCGATACAAAGCCTCGGTCGGAATACAGCGCGCCGCCCGACTCGAGCGCCGTATTGAAAGTCAGATCACAATCTCTAATTGTGGCCAAATCCGCAACGAAGACGCCGCCACCGGATTCGGCCGAATTCCCGTCGACGACGCAATCGATCACCCGTGTATCCTGACCAGTCGCATAAATGGCCCCACCGCTTATGTACGCCGCGTTCTGAATGAAGACGCAGTTGCTTAGCGTCGCACCGGTCGTGACGTACGCACCACCACCATTACCATTGTCTCCCTCGGCGGCGGTAAAGCCGTCCTTGATCGTAAACCCGATGACGGTCGCTTTCGCCGCGGCATATAGTCCCCGAGTCGCACCGGGTCCGTAGTTTCCGGTTCGCTCGTCAACCTGCCCCAAGATGATCGTCTCCTTTGGACCATCAATGCTGCGCAGCGTGATGGCGCCCTTGATCATCGCCCGGTTCTTCAAAGCCTTTCGTTTTGAAGAACGTCCCCCGGAATCGTACACGCCTTTCGTAACCAGTACGGTATCGCCCGCCTTAGCGACATCGAGAGCACTCTGAATGTCCTTCGATGCCGTTTTCAGGGTCTTGAAGGGCTTCTTGTGGTCGCCCTTTGGCGTGACGTAAATCGTCGCGGACCACGCACTTGAGGCGCAGACCAGAAGCAGCGCCGCGGCACGGCTTCGAAACCGCGCCAGCGTGAACCTCGGACCATTAAATCTATCGTGCATGGGTGATATCATCCTACTTCGGCCGAAACAGAAACTCTAGCATGACATGACCAGGAGTCCAAGATCACAAGCGCGAGTCCGGCTCCTAACGAAATTGAAATATCGTGCCAGGCCGCGGACGCGGTTCGAACCCGGTGTAATAGGAAGCGAGGACATTCTCGGGCTCCGCCATCCGATAGGCCCTGTAACGTATCTCGTCGAAATAGAAGCCCTTGTCGTCTGAGTTATCGTCGAACGCGGGCTCGAACTTAAGGCGATTGGTCAATTCCTGCGAAAAACCCCAATTGCATCGCGCACCTTCGTAGTAGGCACCGTATGTTCCCAGCAGGGCCCCGTCGAGGTAGTACGTCCAGTGTATCGTTCGTGCAGCCGTCGAGACCTACGGCTCGATTCTCGCGCCCGAGTTATTCGGCAGTTCGGGCGGCGGTTACAAAGCCGGTGGCGCCATTCGGCTACTCGTAGCCGGAAACGCAAACATCGACGGCTTCCTCAGCGCGAATGGACACAGCGGCGGCAACCGATCGGCAGCGGGCGGAAGCGTCTACCTGACCGCGTCCACGCTATCCGGTTCCGGCACCATATCGGCCAATGGGGCGGATGCATCGAATGCCAGCGGCGGCGGGCGCGCGGCCGTTCGACTGACAGGCGGCAACTTCGACGCCTTCGATGCTTCCGGCGGCACGATCCTGGCACTGGGCGGAAACAGAATCCAGGCCGCTCCGGGGACGGTCGCACGTATCGCTGGGAGCCGAGAAGTTATCATCGACGCCGGCAATCGTTCCACATCGACCGACACCACCCTGCCTCCCACTTTTTCCGGAAATTCAAATTACCCGGCAGCGACATACGGCTTCAGTGACAACCTTGCCAACGCTACCCTTATCCTCACCAACGACGCAGAGATGCTTTTGACCGCCGACATGAAGGTCGCGCGGCTGATCATTCCGTCCCTCCAGGAATCGCTCGACCTGGGCGAGCCCGGCGACACGCTCGAGCTGGTGACCATGACAATTAACGGCACGACGTACAACAAGACGGGTGTTTACACGACTAACAGCTGGAAAGGCCTGCCGGTTCCGGCGAATGTGACAGGTAGCGGCGAGATAGTGATCGGGAATCGCGGAACGATCCTGATGTTTCAATAGCCGGCGGTCATCGGCGCCGGCGCCGCGGATTGAATTGGTAGGCGCCCATGTCGACACCCAGGATATCGTTCTTGTTTGAACTGCGCACCCGCGGTTTGCCATCCATATCCTGCACCTTAAGCATCCAAACCATCGGCGAACCCGCGCCAACGCAGAGCGACTTCGACATCAGCCGATAATCACCGCGCCGTGTGTCCACGAATTTGGGCTCACTCTGAATATTCCCAGGGCCATTCAGGGCCGGCACCGTGCAGGTGTATGCCGCCGCGAATACGTTCGAATGATTGGACGAAACCCTTTGCCGTGCTGTATTGAAGTAGACAATGCTGTTGCTGACAGACCCGACCTGGTACAGGCCGCCGCCGACTTCAGCTGCGGCATTTCCCGCGATCGTACAACTCTCAACGCATGTTTCAGTCGATCCTACCCCGGAGACTCCGCCGCCTTCGTGACTTCTGTTCCCTGTCACGAGCGAATTCCGTAGCAATCCAAGTTTCATATGCACCCCACCCCCGTATGTCGAGGCGGTGTTACGTCTAATTCGCAAGCGATCGGCCATCGGGAAACCTCCGTCGCCTAGCAGGCACACGCCACCGCCGATCATGCTGCTCGCATTACCTTCGACATCGCTGTCCGTGAGCAACCCGCCGTGCATCAATGCGCCGCCGCCCCGCGGGCCCATGTTCCCGCGTACGACGCAGTTTGTCACCATCGCCCTCGCCGTCCGGATGGCAGCGCCTCCACCTCCGCTCTTCCAAGCGATGTTTCCGAGAATTTGGGTATCGCGTACGGACCCCTCGTCCACATACACGCCGCCTCCCTCATTGGTCGCCGCGTTCCCAGAGACAAAGCAGGCCATCGCATGACCTCCCTGCACATACACGCCGCCGCCCTCCATAGCGCCGTTCGTCATCATCCGGCTATCCACAAGCACTCCGTCGCCCATCAACGCAATACCGCCGCCCCAGTGATTCGCGCCGTTGCCGATCAGCGTGCAATTGCTTACGGAAAACTGGCCGAATACATGCAGCCCCCCACCGTCCGCTCCCGACGCGTTGTAGGTGAACAGCGAATCGAGAACGCGATCACTGTCGGTCATGTTCAGGCTCACACCACCGCCATTCTCCGCGGCGTGGTTATTCGTTATGACACAATCCAGAATACTACCGCCGCTTGGCCCGTTCACACCCCCACCCGTACCTCCCGAATGGTTGTTGGCTATGACACAATCGCGCAGCACGTTACCTGGATTATACAGACTGACACCTCCACCCCCATTGGTTGCCACGTTCCCCGTCACAATGAAGCGTTCGATCTTTGTTCTGCCGGTTACGGCCACTCCGCCGCCGTCCGTCGTTGCGCGATTGTCCTCGACCCGACAATCGCGCGCGACGACGGCTTCGATCCACGCGCCCCCGCCTGACGAAGCCGTGTTCGAGGCAAGCAGGCAATCGACGAGTACCGAATCCGAGAACATGGCGGCGCCACCCCCGAAGTCGGTAGCGGAATTATTCATAAACACGCAGTTGCTGACTGTTGCGCTGCGGTCGACCTGCACGCCACCCCCGCTTCGTGCCTGATTCCTGTAGAATTGCAGGCCCACGGCCTCTCCCGTGAGTATAGCCAGGCCGCCGCCGGTCGACGTCGCCCTGTTGAACGCAAACATGCTATCCCGGATTCGACCACTCTCCATGTACGCGCCGCCACCGTGATCCGCGGCGTTCAACCCGAAGCCGCATTTCACAATTTCTGCCTCGCCGTCGAAAACGTATGCACCGCCACCACGGATTTTTGCCATGTTATTGCTAAGGGAGGATCCGACCAGCTGTCCCCGGCGCAGGTAGACCCCACCGCCCTCACGCTTTGCCTCGTTCGCATGAATCTCGCAGTCCATGATACGCGCCTCGTCCAGCCAGATTCCGCCACCGTCACCTGAGCGATTGGTCGAAATCACCGAACCGACAACCAGGCCGCCCTCAGTCAGCATGATGCCGCCGCCGGTGTCGGTCGCGCGATTACCCACAACGTAGCAATTCGTCACCACGCCATCGTCCCGCAGGCTGATTCCACCGCCCATGCGGGCCTTGTTCTTCAGGAACGAGCAAGCCTCCAGACGCCCGCCCCGGCTCGCAATTGCACCTCCATCGGACGACGATTCGTTCTCTTCAAAGACAGACCCCTGGATCAGATTCTTACCACAGGCGACCGCGCCGCCAACATCAGCAGTGTTTCGGCGGAACGTCGACTTCCGAACAGTCGAATTCTCATCCGACAGCAGTAAGCCACCGCCCCGCTCCCCCGCCTTGTTGTCGATGAAGATCGACTCGACAACCGATCCCTTGTGCAGGTACACACCTCCGCCCCCGTCAGCTGCAACGTTCGCGACCAATTCATTGCGCCGTACGACAACCCCGTCCAGCCACATGCCGGCACCCTCCGGCGCCGCGTTCGTGCCGGCCATGCTATCGACAACGATCCCGCCTAAAAGCGCCGCGATACCGCCGCCGCTGCTGAAGGCACGATTATTCACCGCAATACAGTTGCTCACGATGCCCCCGTTCGGCAGACAAATGCCCCCGCCCAAACCGGCCGAATTATTGTCGAACCGACTGTCGAATACGCCGCCACCCTTGAGCAACACACCACCGCCCGAACCTTCCCGGTCCGTCTTGTTGCGGGTCACCACGGTCGATACAACCCGGCCGCGGACGACCAAAATTCCTGCGCCGTTGGGCGCCTCGTTCCAATCCACCACGCAATCCCGGATCTCCGAGTCCCGACTGGTCGCGCCGATGCCGCCCCCGGACGCGCCCGCGGCATTCCGTCGCACGATCGACGAAACCAGGCTTCCCTTTTTGATACTGACGCCACCGCCCTCGCCCGCCGCTGTATTGAACTCGATCGTGCAGTCGCGCACCTCCTTTGCATTCAGCCACAGGCCGCCACCCGTGACGGCCGTATTGGTCGCAAGGGTCGATGACAGGACCGTGCCTTCCTCCTCTACGGCCACACCGCCGCCAGATGTCGACACGCTGTTCGCGGTAACCTGGCACGACTTAATAACGCCCGTTCCAATGCAATGTGCCCCGCCGCCCCTAACGGCCGTATTCTCCCTGAGCCTCGAGCCATCGATTACGCCAGCCATGACAACTGCGCCACCGCCGTTGCCCTTTGCACGGTTCCGCGTAATGTCGCAATCCTGCAGCGAGCCGCCCGACACGACAACGCCCGCCCCCGTCTCGGCCTCGTTATTCACAACCTTGCACTCGCGAGCGAACGTCACGCGTTTGCCCTTACCGCCATCGAAATACATACCGCCCGCCGTGACCGCCCGATTGGCATCAATCACGCACTTCGACACGAAGCCCCGCTGCGCATACAGTCCGCCGCCGGATTCGATCCCCTCGTTCTGCTTCAGGACCGACTCGCGAATCGTAGCGAGTTCCATGATATATGCACCACCACCACGCTCCGCCGAATTACTGAAGGCCACGCAGTCGATGATCCTCGTATCCTCCCCACGCGCATAAACGCCACCGCCCTCAACATAGGCGGTATTCTCCATGAAGACGCAGTTGCTGATCGTCGCACCGGACAGCAGGAACGCACCACCACCCCGACCCTTGTCTTCCTCGGTCGCCGTGTAGCCGCCCCTGATCGTGAACCCGGCAATCACCGCCTTATCGGCCGCGTAGACCCCACGATACGCACCGGGCCCGTAATTGCCCGTACGCTTATCGGCTGCGCCGACGATGATCGTCTCTTCCGGGCCGTCGATGCTGCGCAACTCGACACCGCCCTTGATCATGACACGGCTCATCAAGGCGCGGCGCTTTGGCCGGTCACCGCCGTTGCCGTAGACACCCCTTGCGACAAGAACCTTGTCGCCCGGCTTCGCCTCATCCAGCGCGGCCTGAATGTCGTTCGCCGCCGTCGCCAAATTCCTGAACGGCTTTTCATTGCTGCCCTTGGGCGCTACGAAGAGCGTTGCCGCATGCGCGGTGGTCCCGAATGCCAGAACGCCACAACAGACCAATCTCACCATGTAACTGTTCACAGGGGTAGTACCACGAATCATATCAACCTCCAGAAGGACATACAGTAGCCGACGCGCCTGTGAATTCAAGCGCGGGAGACGCCCGTGTCACTATTGAAAAATGAACACGCTTCCGGGCCGCGGACGCGGTTCGAAGCCCGTGTAGTACGACGCAAAGACGTTTTCGGGCTCCGCCATCCGATAGGCCTTGTAGCGAATCTCGTCGAAGTAGAAGCCCTTGTCGTCGGAGTTATCGTCGAAAGCAGGCTCGAACTTAAGGCGATTGGTCAATTCCTGCGAATAACCCCAATTGCATCGCGCACCCTCATAGTACGCTCCATAGGTACCCAGTAGGGCCCCGTCGAGGTAGTACGTCCAGATATCGTTCGTGCAGCCGTCGAAGAACTTTCCGACCATCCGGATCTCGTGCCAGTCATTGTCGACGGCTGTCGCCATATCAATCGACGTGGCGTCCCATCCGCTGTCCACAATGCTCTCGTAAGTACGCACGGTCACCCCCACCCCCGGCACGTTGATCAGATCCAGCACGTTCGAGGCGCGATCTGTTCCGTTCGTATTCCCGGCAATAACACGGATGCGCTGCGAGTTCGTATCCGGATTGAGGGCCTTGAACCAGAAGCTGACCTCGAAGACATCCGCCGCTGCCCCCAGGGAAGGCTCTCCGACCGCCACATGATCGGCAAGCGGAGGAGAGAACGGCGTCCCCTGCCCCGAGGAGCCATACCCACTTGAGAACCGCCACGAATTGCTCCCGACGTAGGCTTCCGCATCTGTAACCTCCTCCTCGCCGGGATCGTTGTTCGTAAACGTCGACTGGGCGCCGCCCGACCAGACTTCCGTCGGCGGCGCACCTGTCACCTGCGTGGCCAGGTTACCCTGATAAAAGCCGAAGCTTCGAACGTGTGGACCTGCAGCGACGACCGACTGGCCCGCCATCAGCAAAAGAACCATCGCATTCCGTATGGATTTCAAAGACATTGAACGACTCCACATATTTTACCACATGAGGAGTCGTTCCAGCAAACCGGAGATCGAGTGAACCGCCCCAACATTATCTTCATCATCATGGATGACCTCGCCTGGGGCGATCTCGCCTGTCACGGCAATCCCTACACCCGCACGCCGAACCTCGATCGGCTGCATGACCAATCTGCCCGCCTCGAGCGATATTACTCCGGTCCGGTCTGCACTCCCGCTCGCGCGTCGGTGATGACCGGCCGCTATCCCTACCGCACACGCGCGTTCGACACCTACCTCGGACGCTCGATGATGGACCCTGAAGAGATGACTCTGGCCGAATGCCTGGGCGATGCCGGATACCGTACCTGCATTTCCGGGAAATGGCATCTCGGCGACTCCTACCCCATGCGCGCCACGGACAAGGGCTTCGAGGAGGCGCTCGTGCACAATGGCGGCGGGCTGCGCCAACCCTCCAGCTTTACGCGCAACAACGGCTATTTCGATCCGGACCTGATGCACAACGGAGAGATCGAACCGTCAGAGGGCTACTGCACCAACATCTTCACCGATCATGCGCTCGCATTCATTGAGCAGGACGACGATCGCCCCTTCTTTCTGCACCTCGCCACAAACTGCCCACACGCACCGTTCGAAATTGGTGATGAGTGGGTTGCGCCGTATACCGAAATGGGCGTCGACGAAACGCATGCCCGCATCTACGGCATGGTTGAGAATATCGACGTGAACGTCGGACGCGTGCTGGATTGCCTGGAACGCAACGGGGTCGCAGACAACACCATCGTGGTCTACACCAGCGATCACGGCCCCTGCAGTTCAGCGCGGCACGCGGGCGAGACGCGCTACAATGCCGGCCTGCGCAGCATCAAGGGCAGCATCTACAACGGCGGCCTGCAGGTGCCCTGCTTCTGGCGCTGGCCGAAGCGATTCCCGGCCAACACCGCGATCGACCGCATCGCCAACCCGATCGACGTCATGCCCACCCTGCTCGACGCGGCCGGAGTCGCCCTGCCAAGCGTCAGGATCGACGGCATTAGCCTGCTGCCGCTCCTGGAGGGCAGCGCAGCGCCGGATCAATGGCCTGATCGAGAGATCTTCGTGCAGTGGCATCGGGGCGACGAACCACAGCCGCGCCGCAACGCCTGCGTTATCACGCAGCAACACAAACTCTGCTGGCCGGAAGGCTCGTCTACAGCGCAAGTCTACGACTTGAGGAACGACTGGGCCGAGTCCGACGACATCGCCGACCGCTCCCTGAACGTCGTGAACGAATTGACCGATGCCTACGAGGCCTGGCTCAAAGACGTCTCGTCGACCCGTGAAGACAACTACGCCTGTCCGCGTATTGTTATCGGAACCAAACACGAGCGATTCACGGTCCTCACGCGGCAGGACAACCGCATGGACGGCCCCGACGACTGGGGCGACGACGCATTGACCCACTGGGAAGTCGAGATTGCCGAAACCGGGGACTACAACATGCGCATACGGCTGCCCGGCCCCGTCACCGATGCGCATTCGCATCTGAAGCTCGACGAACAGCAGGTGACAGTGGAGACAAGCGATGAAACACGATCCGTACTGTTCGAATCCGTTTCGCTGAAGGCCGGACCCTTGCGAATTGAGGCCTGGACCGAGGCGCATGATCGGCGGATTGCCGCGTTATACGTCGACGTCAGTGCCGAGCAGTTGCCCGAGCTGGCGTAATTCCGCTAGCGAACGCGGCCCGCATATTTCAGGACGACGACGGTACCCTACTCCGGTCCGGGTCCAGCCGAGGCATATAGACATCTTTTCCCTTGATGGTTAAGTACATGATGAGAGAATCAGGCCATGACAACCGCCACAAAAAACTACGAAATCGCGCAACTGGACCAGATCGAAGGTGTTGATTGCCCCTGCGGCAGCTCGCGACGCGCGTTTGCGCATCCGGACAACCCGGTGGCTACCCTGCACGTGGTCGACATCTCACAGGACGCGAAGGTGCACTACCACAAGAAGCTAACCGAGATTTACTACTTCCTCGAAGGCGAAGGGCAGATGGAATTGGACGGCGAGTTAATTCCCGTGCGACCCATGACGAGCATCCTGATCAAGCCCGGCTGCCGCCATCGCGCGGTCGGAAAACTGCGCGTACTGGTGATTCCGATTCCGGCGTTCGATCCGGCGGATGAGTGGTTTGATTGAGTTGAACGAGAGAATTGTCAGGAGCGGCGCCCATCTTTGGCCTGCCGCGCCAGGATCTCTCCGGGCCACTCGTCCCACTCGAAATCAGCGCCCCGCAACGGCAACTCGACCTTCTCACGCCGAATAGCGCTCCCATACGCGGCCAGGTAGATCTCGGTCGCTGTCGCGGCGTTGGTGAATCCGGCCCCCGGCTCCTCTCCCCCTTCGAGCCAGGCGACGAACTCGCGCAGCAGGATGTCCCACTTGTAGTTCCAGGGCGGATCGGGCATTTCGAGTCCGTAGGCTTTCCACGCGTCGGGCGGGTCGTTGCCAAAATCCTCGCGACGAACACCTGCCTTGTCCGAAACGATCAGGGCCTTCTCCTGTACGATCTGTATCGACCCGGCACTTCCCTGCAACAGGCTATAGAGATCGCCGTTCAGCACCGTCTGCCCTCCTTCGTAGACAGCTTTGAGCCCATTCTCGAACTGCATATAGAGCAGCGCGTTGTCCTCCACCGCGTGATCCCAGCGCCGCTTGTCGTGCATGTTCGTCTGCGCCATCACCCACTCAACCCGGGCGTCACCATTGAAGAACCGAATCAGGTCGATCCAGTGCGCACCCATTTCGGCCATCTCGCCGCCCTCTAGCGTACCGGCAATGAAGATCGGATCCCCGATCGCACCGCCGAGAAACAGCTCGCGGGCACGAAGATGAGCCGCGCCGTAACGACGCATGTGACCGCTCACGACCTTGACGCCCGACCTTGAGACAAGAGCACGGGCCTGCGCGAGCTCCGCGGGAGTGTTGAGCATTGGTTTCTCGCAGATGATGCCTCGCACGCCCACCTCGACACTCGCCTTGAAGATCGGCCAGTGCAGACCGACAAAGGTGCAGATACTTACGATGTCCGGTTGGGTCTCCACCAGCATTTTGGCGTAGTCCGCAAAGCCTGCCGGGACGTCGAAGGACTTCTGGAAAGAGCCAAGCGTGTCCGCGTTGATATCCGCACTGGCAACGATCTCGAAATCGGGATGACGCCGATAGGTCGACGCATGCGTGGCTGCGATTCTACCGCAACCAACAATCGCCACCCTGTACGGCTTTGTCACCTGCGTGCCTGCCCTCCAGTCATTCTAACGGGTGACTTCTCCCGTCGCGGCCCATTCACAGCCCCGTACGAGCATCTTGCGGAATGCTTCACCTTGATACGACAGATCCGTGCAACCCTGGTAACCGGGGAACACCTCGCTGGGCCAGATGTGGCCCAGCAGGTAATTGAAAACACGTCCCTCACCATAAGTAACGGTGTGGGCCACGACCTCCTCGCGGCCTGATCCGGGCATGCCGGCGTCCTTATCCTCGTCGGAAAACGCGGCGGCCAGGACGTGGATCGGCACGTCATGCGGGTTCAGCAACGTATGATAGAGCTCGTCGGTCTGCCTGAAATTGCCGACGCCAACGGTGACCGGGTGCTCGTGGTCCCGAATCTCGACCTCGAATTCCTTGTACTCCCCGTGCGCACTCGTTCCGCGCAAGTAGCGCAGGCCGCACATCCTCTCATAGGCTTCCCAGCCCTCGAATGAGTTGATTGCGAAATGCAGAATGACCAACCCCGTGCCCCGCGATACGGCCTGCTCGAAGTTAGCGCGTGACGCATCGGCCCACATCGTTCCGTTGTAGTCGCAGAACAGCAGATCGTATCCAGCCACGACGTCGGCATCACCCAAAATCTCGTCCGGGGATTCCGTGCGATCGACTTCAAACCGGCCGTCCGCGCGCAGCAGGTCCGCGACAGCTGCCGACGTTCTCTTCCAATCGTGGCGGTTCTCTCCCGTGAGGAGAAGCGTGCGTATCCGGCTCATCCAACCTTATCGACCTGGTCCATGAATTTCTCATACTCCTCGTCTTCGACCTCGACCGCACACTCTGGCGGCGGAAACGCGCCCGAATCCACGTCGGCCTTAAACGCCTTGTAGGCATCAATACGGATCTTCTGAATCTTCTGCATCTCGGCACGGATGTCAGCGTATTTTTTAGCATGACGCGGGTAGTGCCCCGAATGCGAGCCCTGCACATCCATTCCGAACAGATACTGCACATCGCCTTCGCCGGCGCCCATCGAGATGATCAGAATGTCGACGCGCTTCCTGATCTCCGCGGTGATCTTGTGCGGCACAACCTCGAACTCGACGCCCAGCGCCCCGGCATCCTGATACGCCAACGTGTCGCGATAGACCTGCAAGGCAGAGTCGGCGGTCTTCCCCACCGCCTTGAAACCGCCGGTCCAACTACAGACATGCGGCACGAGTCCGGCATGGCCGACGACGGGAATCCCCTGGTCGGCCATGGCTTTGGTGAACTCGAGACTGGTGTAGCAGTAGACGGCGTCCGCGCCCTGGGACATGGCGGCGAAACCGGAACGAATGGCTTCATCCGCGCTGGCGACGGTTCGATACCCCACTCCGCCGGTCAAAAAGGTGTTCGGCGTCGCCGCGCGAAGTCCCGGAAAATTATCGCCACTAGGGGCAATCGTAAGCTCAACCCCGGCCTCCTCGGCCGCCATCGCCTCTTCCGGACTGAGCACCAGCAACTGTGTCAGTTGACGTTCCAGTTTCTTATCCAGCAGTTCCCTGATCGTGGGCTTCTTCACTTCACAACCTCCTTGGTTAAACTTAGCTCCAATTTCGCCTCGGCCGAGGGCCGCAAACCACGACAAGAGGCTACCGGGACCCGACCGACCGTTCAAGCTCGTACCCTGTTCGAAGCGAGGTTCATGTGCCATACTCACGCCAGACGGAGACTCAGGATGCAGAGACGCGAATTCATGCAGTCCATCGCGGCAAGCATCGCCGCCCTTGGCGTACTACCACAGGCCGCTCACGCGGCGACCAATGCCCTCGACCGGTTACGCCGTCAAATCGGAACGGCTGACGACGCCCTCTGGCAGACCATCCGCAAGTCCTTCATCATTAAGCCAGGGCTGACGCACCTCAATTGCGGCAGCCTCGGTGCCTGCCCGCAACTCGTAGTAGATGGCGTTGCGCAGTTCATGCGCGAGCTCGAACAAGACCCGGTGCACCAAACCTGGGGCCCCCTTGGTCGCGCCGCCGAGATTGTGCGCGCACAGGCGGCCGCATTCATCGGTGCCGCGCCCGATGAGGTCGCCATCACCAACAGCACGACCGCCGGCATGAACGCCATTGCATCGGGCTTACGTCTCGAGCCGGGCGACGAAATCCTCACCACCAATCACGAGCACCACGGCGGGCTCTCGTGTTGGGAATTCCTTGCCCGAAGAGACGGGGTCCGAATCGTGCAGATCAAGATGCCGGTTCCGCTCACCCATGCGGACCTGTTCCTGTCGCTGGTCGAAAAGCACCTCACACCGCGCACGCGGGTATGTAGTTTCTGCCACATCGATACACTGACAGGAGCGCAGCTGCCGATCCAGGCAATCGCGAAACTGCTCCGGGCACGGAAGATCCTGCTTGTGTGCGACGGCGCACAGGCGCCGGGTATGCTGAAAGTCAACGTCAAGCAACTCGGCGTCGATGCCTACGCATCCAGCAGCCACAAGTGGATGTTGGCGCCCAAGGGAAGTGGCCTGCTCTACATTCGAGCGGCAACCCAGGACAGAATTCAACCCATCGATCTGCGCTCAGGGTTCGGCGTGTATACGGGGTCGACCGGAACACGCAACATTCCCCAGATTCTCGGACACGGACTTGCGATGGACTTCCACAATACGATAGGGCGCGCCAACGTCGAGGCGCGTTGCCGCGAGCTCTGCGCAGGCGTCCGCAAGGCACTGGCGAAATTCGACTGGCTCGAATCGATCACGCCCGAGCCGCCAACCCTCACTTCCGCAATCGTCAGCTTTAAGTTATTGCGCGGCTCAAGCAACCTGCTCGTGAATGAATTGCGTGCCCGCCACAACATCGCCATCAAGGGGCTTCCCCCCACGCACTCGGTCGATCCATCCGTACCCAGTGAAAACTACAACGCGATCCGGA
Organism: uncultured Verrucomicrobiota bacterium; assembly: GCA_913047795.1. GTDB lineage: Bacteria > Verrucomicrobiota > Kiritimatiellia > CAJWTS01 > CAJWTS01 > CAJWTS01. The sequence continues at coordinate 13,709 of CAJWTS010000044.1, forward strand.
TCTCGACGCACGTATTCAATGACGAGGCGGACATCGCGCGCCTGGCTGAGGCTCTGGCGGATGTCTGACTAGTGCAAGGACTCTTCCGTAACGGAGAGATGCGACGTATCGGCTCCATTACGACGCAACTCCCAACCGTCGCCATTCCCAGCGATCTCGATCAGGCAGCAGCAACAGGTGTGGATCGCCTGGTCTTCGCCGACAACAGCCTGACACAGCCCGTGAATCGACCCGCCGTGACCGACGATCAGCAAATTACCCGCATAGCGTTCGGTCAAATCCACAAACAGGCCGTGCATGCGTGCACGCAGTTCCGGGCGACTCTCAGGATACGACACCGGGGCCCGCGGTTCATGCTCCGGATCAACGTGTTCGAACAACTGCGCCATGCGCATCTGGCCGTCCAGATCTGGATCCGTCGGATACCAATCGGGATAAAGTGCCTCGCTCAAGGCCGGATCGACTTTGAATTTTTGGTCAAGGGTTGAGACGACCGCGGAGACCGTCTGCATCGCCCGAGTGAACGGGGATGCGAAAACGTGATCGATGGTCTCCTGCAACAAGCGCCTGCCCATCTCCTCCGCCTGCCGGCGGCCCGGCTCCGCAAGCGGCGTATCGTAGGGACGCTCCTGCCCCTCGCTCCAGGAAGCGTCGATCATGTCCTCTCGAATTCCGTGACGGACGAGCCAGATGGTTCGATTTTTCATGCTAGTCACGCTCCCCGGCCTGCGGGCACGCGATAAACGGCGCGCTTGCCTTCGAAGTCGGACGTAAAGTACACGTTTTTACCGGCATGGTCATAGATCGGATGCGGATGACTGTCCTGCGAATCCCAACTGGAAAGGTTGCGGCAGAGTGGCGTCCAGTCAGCCCTTCCCTCCTCCCAGTCCACGTCGATACGGCTGATCCAGTCGCCGCCCTCGGTATCACTCGTCGTATGCTGCGGATGTTCGTAGTAACCGTCCGAGACCAAAACTCCCGTGCCGCCAACGGTGAAGTGGCCGTAGCGCCACCACCCTTCGGGCAGAACGATTTCCGTGTGGCCTGCGCCATCCGCTTGAACGCGACCGATGTAGTTCCGACCGCTGGCGAACCCGCCGTGATAAATGATTGCCGACCCGTCGCGCTCCCACATCTCGTGACATGTCCAGTCGTCTTTCTGACGTCCGCTCCCCTCGGAGCGCAATCGAATATGCTGGTCCCCGTCAAAGAGCCACATTCGACGGATACCACAATCGGAGGGCCATTCGTGATTATACAGAATCAGATCGTGGTTAACCGGTGAGAACTGGACGTGCGTGATCCACGATAACGGAATTTCTTCACAGAACAGCTCCTCACCCGTCTCGGTATCGTAGACATGGAGATACGACGAGAGATTCTCCGACTGTACCCGGGCGTCTATGTCGTAGTCCGGCTTTCCCGCAAGTTGCTCATCTCCGTCGAGCGCGCGCCCGTCCGTCGTAGGCACACAGATCCGTGTCCCGTCGGCGGAAACATGGGTAAAGGCCGTCATCTGGCCTTGCGGGTATTGAGCCAGCACCTTGATCTCCCCCCCTGGCAAGGCCTTGCAGATGTCCCGACCCTGAATGAAGTACAGGGCACCGCTCGCCGCATCCAGGCTGATACTGGCTCGGCCAAGCCCGGCGTACGGCGTGCCATCAAAATAGACGTACGACTTCAGGAAGCCTTCCGCGTTCCGCGACAACTGCTCCTCCGCGCCGTCCGCCAACCGTCGCCGGAAGACGTTGGGCGTGCCGGTACGATCGCTGATAAAATAGAGCGCATCATCCTGAACGGCCAGACTCGACGACGTGAAGTAGAGCAGCTGCTCGTTTGCGTCAGGGCACTGCGTTACGCGTTCAACGGACATGTGTCGACCATACACAAATCGGTATCGCGGATCGACGCGAATCATGCGTGACGAAAAACAACGTTTCCAGCGGTATCATGTTCACCCGCTCGTGCCTTTTTCGTGCCTGCACCGCCGCCAGTCGACTTACAGCAGTGCCGTCCATACCCTGTCAGGCCGGCGGCGTGCCCGTTGCTGCCGACAGCTTCAAAACCTTTGCTCCGGATGATGCGCCATGATCCAACACATAGAGCTCCAGCCAGATCGGATCGGAAACAGACGGGAGCGGAGCGGCATTCACGAAAACGCCCGGACAATTTGTTTCCAGCGATAGCGAAATCTCGAGCGATTGCTCACCCAGGCCGCATACGGGTGCCATTGCGTGTCCGATTTGACAGGTGACAAGTTCGGCAGGCGATCGTAACGGCGTCTTACGCGGATCGGCATTATAAACAACCACCATCGCCTGCTTCACATCGAAGGCGCCTCGATTGATCACCGTCACCCGAAGTCGCTTGCGGCTCACCCTTCTAAAACTTCCGCGCTTGATATCCAACCGTTGAGACAATTGCTCCTCTTTCAGCCGACAGGCTTTCCCGGCATCCAAAATGCCATGGCCGAGACGACTGCCCCATCCATCACCCCTGGCCGTATTGCGCAAAACCTGGCGCAACTGCTCGTTCGCCAAGCCCGGAAATTGGGACCAGACCAGAGCCGCCACGCCACCCCCGAAACCAGCTGCCATGCAGCCACCCGAGAACGAGATGTAGTCACGATCTCCGCCCGTGCCCCACACGAGATCCCGGGGATCACCGGAATGACGCTCCCCACCGGGGGCACCCACCGCCACATAATCCGCGTCCGCGCAGATGTCAGCCGGCTCATCACGGCGATTCGTTGAGCCAACAGCCATCACCGAGTCAAGCGCGGCGAACGGGAAAGAGACGCGACGACCACGGTTATCGGCCGTGCCGCGCACGATCAAGCAACCCGCATCATGCGCGGCCTCGATGGCATGCCGCAGTCGCAGGTTCTCGGAGGGATAGACAAAGTCCAGGCCGCGTTCGAATTTCAGCGGGCCGTCAGTCCCCGTCGGGGGCAGGTATCCGTGCGGAATAACCAGAACCTTTGCCCCATGTTGCACGGCCCAGTCGATCCCGTCGGCCCAGCTTTCGTTATTCCCGTATCCGACCCGCACAATCATGACCGGGCAGCGCGGCGCGCAGGCGATCACCTCGCCGACAACGAACGCATGATGCCCCTTGCTGTATGCCGTGGGCGGATCATAAAAATTATCCTCCAGGCTCGCGTCGTTGTCATGGCAATCCCAGCCATGCTTCGCGCCACCTTTCGGCCTTGGGTTCACCCAGAGATGTCCGCGGTGGTCCGGATGATCGTTATAGCCAAGATCTATCACCGCCACGACGATCTCCCTGCTTCCGCGTGTGACCTTGTGCGCCTGCGCAATGCGGAGCTGCTTGAGGGCCCAATCGTAGGGTTCAATTCCTGCCGGCAAGCCCTTCCGCTTTTTGCTCGATCGCGTCCTCATGAACTCAGGCCCGTATGCGAACCGTCCGGCGTGGCGCGAGCTGCATCGTGATCAGCCAGTCCTGTCCCTGGCGCACGATCTCACCAATAGCGGTATGCACGCCGTAGCCGCCCGACCAGTCGTGAATCTCATTCTCTACGCGTGGTGGCGCACTGCACTCCACACCACCAATCCGTAGCGTTACCGTGCTGTTCATGACACCCACGGGCCATTCGCCTCCGACATCAAAGCTGAGGCCCTCGTTCGTCGATTGCACATTCTCGACAATCAAGTTGCGGCGCAGGAGTTCGTAGTCGATTACATCATCCGGCTTCGCGGCCCATAGCTTGCCACCCGAGATTTCGTTCAACTTCTCGAACCGCTCCGTCATGTAGTTGGGCGTAACGCATTTATGATCCTGCGGCACGTTCCACATGCAGAGATGCGAGGTCTCATACATCCATCCGCCCATGACATAATCCAGCGTGAGATTCTCGGTCTTATACTCCTCCGGCCATTCCGGTCGCGGGCGAAAAGCACCTGAAGCAACCATGCAGTTCCCGATCCTGTAGAGATCGAAGTCGTCGCGATTAAGACCGCCGTCGATGTAGGCACAGGCGAGATAATGCTGCTTCACCAATTCAATCACCGGCGGATAGTTATGCGTATCGTTGGGAATTGTGAAAATTCGCACGGGGCACCCGATCTCGTCTTCCAGTCGGTACTTGCTCCAGACGACTTCCCGATAGAGATCCAGCCCCGGCTGGCAGGGGTGAATGTAATGACTCCAGGAGTGATTACCCACGCCCCACCCTCTGCCGAGCAACTCTTTGAGCTGCTCGGCACTCATGTGCATGTAGTCGTTAAGGGAACTGGACAGGGCATCACGGCGCTGTCCGAGTTGCCCCGCAACAACATCGACATGGCCGGGGAACCCGAATTTCTCGTGTACCGGCAACGCGTTGGCCATCGTATCGACCGTACCCTCGTCGTAGGTCATCGAATAAGCGAAAGGAGCGTCATTGAGCCACTTACAGATTTCAACTGATGGTTTCACGAAACATACCTCCCTACAGATACCTGAACATGAACTTCAGCCACCGATCCTCCGGATCAAGTGCGTGCCATGCGTCGTGCTCCCCCGCCACGAACCGGTCCGCAAGGCCCAACCGCTCATAATACTTCCCGATAGCGCGTACGACAGGGCGCCCATGATGGATACGGAATATGCTATCGGTCGTACTCGAGTCGACATAGAGCGCTCGTGGACAGATCAACGCACCCGCCTCGACATCCAGTATTTGATGCGCGGCGCCGGTCCAGTTCATATCCGGCCAGTTGTAGATCTTACGATTCGTCACGCCGCATGAGGGCACCGCGACCTTGATGCGCGTCTCAACCGCCGCTCCATAGAGCGTGTAGAAGCCGCCATATGAAAGACCGACCATACCCACGCGATCTGCATCAATTTCCCGGCGCGTTAGCAAATAGTCCAGAGATCGGCGTAGACGATAGATCTCGAGGGCCGCCAATGAGCCGCCAAGCTGCTTCAGATCACGGTCGACCTCGTCCTTCTTGTGCTCGACACCCAATCGGGGGGACTCCCAAAGTAGAAATTGTGGAGCAAACACGGCGGCGCCTCGCCGCAGGACACGGCGGGTCATGTCATTGTAATTGGCAGACTGGAAAAACCCCGAACAATACTCCGGCGTACCCCCGCCGCCATGCATCGAGATCACCAGCGGAAAGGGTCCCCTGCCCTTTGGTCGGAAATACAGTCCGTACGTCTCCACCCCGGGCAGCGTCCTGATCCAAACACGATAGATCGTACCAAGATCGTCGCGTGCCACTCGTTCCATCCGCGCATCGGGAGGGTCTTCATGGGGAAGCGTCAGGGGCCAGCCCAACATCGAGACCAGATCCTGACGATACGGACCCAGCGACGCCGCATAGGCGTCGGCCGAAGAGGTGTCCGGCCTGAAGTAACGCCGCCGAAGACGGTCCGATGCGCGATAACGCTTCCGAATCAGAGCGCGGACCTGGTCGACCATCTCTGCGCGATACTCATTTCCGGTGTCTTGGGACTCGACGTAGAGGCTCATAGGCAGTGTACCCATCCGGCATTGCTTTCACTCTCGGATTTGGCGAAAGTCGAGATTGGCACGATGATCGAATCGTGCAAACAAGAATCGCCCACAGGACTGGAGACAACCACCGATGCCGGGACCGCAATTCGATCGAGCCAGGATCAAGACCTATCCCCTGAAAGAACGCGAGAATCGCGTCAGGGTCGACGTCGACATGGTCGACCCGCATTCCCAACCCCGCGCGCTGGTCGCCTGTGAAGCGACCCTGCTCGCGACCCTTGTCGAACGCATTCGGTCTGCACGGGCGACCGACGCACCGGTCGTGATGGCCTTCGGTGCGCATACCATCAAGAACGGCCTCGCACCGGTCCTGATCGCCCTGATGCAGGAAGGCTGGCTGACTCATCTCGCAACCAACGGCGCCGGAATCATTCACGACTGGGAGCTTGCCTTCTGCGGCCAGACCAGTGAGCACGTGGCGCGCAATGTCGCACAGGGTTGCTTCGGGAACTGGGAAGAAACCGGCTACATGCTAAATCTCGCGCTGGTTGTGGGAGCGTACGAGGGTCGCGGTTACGGCGAGTCGGTCGGCAACCTGATCGAGAATGAAGGCCTACATATTCCTTCGCTGGACGAACTCAAGTCTGAGGCGGAGAAGGCCTTTGAAACCGATCCCGCCCGCGCCGCCGCGGCGATCGATCTCGCCGAGACCATTCGTCGATTCGACCTGGATCCCGGTCCACTCAGCATTGGACATCCTCATCGCGCAACGAGCGCCCAGGCCGCCGCGCTTCGGCTAGGCGTTCCCTTCACGGGACATCCAATGATCGGGCACGACGTTATCTACAATCACCCCATGAACCACGGAGGCGCACTCGGCCGAACCGCCCTGCGCGACTTCCTGTCCTATGCCGACTCCATCAGCCGTATCTCCGGCGGGGTCTATCTCTCGATCGGCTCGGCGGTGATGTCCCCCATGATTTTCGAGAAGTCGATATCGATGGGCCAGAACGTCGCAGCGCAGGATGGGAGCTCGATCGAGAACCATTTCATCATGGTCGTCGATCTGGCCGAGTCAGACTGGGACTGGTCCGCGGGGGAGCCACCCGAGGACCACCCGTCGTATTACCTGCGCTATAACAAGAGCTTCAGTCGCATGGGCGGCGACATGCGCTACCTGCAGATGGATAACCGCGACTTTTTGCTGCACCTCCTTCAGGATCTCCGCAGCGCGAAATAGAACCGATGGCCGCCACACAGTAGCCTCTCCCGCACGATGCAGATCTGCCTCACGTCCTACGACGACAGCGCTGTCCCGGACTGGGTGCAGGCGCGCCTCGCCGAACACGATTGCGACCTCAAGATCCACCAATGCACTGCGTCCGATGATGTCGCGAGCATTGCGGCTGAGTCCGATGTGGCATGGGTCTTCGGTGGTGGAAACGAAATCACGCACGACGTTCTCCCGGGGTTGACAAACTGCCGATTTATCCTTCGAACGGGGACCGGGACTGACAATGTGCCAGTCAACGCCGCCAGTCAACGGGGCATCATTGTGGCCAACACCCCGGAAGCCAGCACGGATACAGTCGCGGAGCACACGATATCACTGCTGCTCGCTGTCCTGCGCCGAATCTCCGAGCTTGATCGGGAAACGCGCGCCGGGCGATGGCAATTGAATCGCACCAAGTATCCACTCCTGACCCTCACGGGGAAAACACTTGGGCTTGTTGGCTTTGGCCGTATCGCGCGATCCGTGATGAAGAAAGCATCCGGATTCGATGTCCAGGTCCTGGCCCACGACCCCTGGGTCGATGACGATGACATGCGTAACGCCGGTGCCAACCCGGTTAGCCTTCACCAGTTGTTCGGTGATGCCGATTGCATCTCGCTTCACTGTCCACTGCTCGAGAGCACGCATCACCTTGTCGGCGAGCAGGAACTATCCCTTGCTCAACCGACGTCCGTACTGGTCAACACGGCCCGCGGCAAACTCATTGATGAAACCGCCTTGATCGCCGCGCTTGATGCGGGCAAAATCGCCGGTGCCGGTCTCGACGTTATGGAAACGCAGCCGCCGCGTCCGGACAACCCCCTGCTCCACATGGATAACGTCGTGATCAATCCTCACTCCGCCGGATACGACGAGGGGCTTCGCGAGAGATTCTGGAGCGACTCCGTCCGTACATTGATCGCGATCAAGGAGACCGGGCAGCCGATCTGGGTCGTCAAGCCAACACCTTAAGGCCATGGGCAGGAATTGAGCAAACTCTACGCAACAGAAACCGGACGCGTCGTGCGCGCGCTCAGCGAAGAACTGACCCGCTTTCGGCGGGCACGCAAGGTCCTCGAACTTCCGAAAACCACAGACCCCGCACATCTTCATGTACTCGCTCGCGCACATGCACCTGATCCCGGCCCGTTGCATGTCGCCGTCAACGGAGGGACCATCGAATCCAAGGAAGCCACGACGCCCGGAACCTGGCATTGGATCGACATCGCCGTCCCGCCCGACCAATTAACGGCCGGCGAGAACGTCATCGACCTCTGGACCGACACGAGCGCCATGACAGGATGGTCGCTCGCCATGGAGCCGGGACACGCTGAACCGGCCAGCTACGCCAGCGATGACGAGGGACATACATGGCGCAACGGACAGATGGGATGTCTCAATGCGAATCGGGGCGAGTATGTCGTTCGGGCTCGCCTCGCGGAGGGGGAAGACCCTGCGCCCCCTGCCTTCGTGAATGAGGATCTATCGCACGCCAAGGCGAAGGCCCTGCGCGCCAGGCTTCCTGCGGTGGCCCTGACAGACGCACCGCTTTACGAACGCGTCCGGGCCATCTCAGCGTGGATCGCCGGCAGCTTCGAACACCGAGGTTCCGATCGCGCGGCCCTATACGCCCCCTGGGATGCCGAAACCATTCTCGCATGGGGAGCCGCCGCTATGGGCCAAGGTGGCCACCCCACGGTTACGATGTGTGTTCACTTCGCTGTCGCATTTGTCAGCGCCTGCCAGGTGGCCGGCATCACCGCCCGTTGCGCCGTGACCACCGCGAACGTAGACAGCGGCAATGGCCACTTCGTCAGCGAGGTCTGGTTTCCGAGTCTAAACAAGTGGGTCATGGTTGACCCCAACATGGATTACGTTGTGTGCGTCGGAGACAACCTGCTATCGCTACCCGAAGTTCACGCCCTCGGTTCCGCGATCAAGAAACATATCGTCTATGGCCCCGGGACCGAATACCAGAAACAATACGAACACATGCGACTTTTCCTCGAGAATGGCATCGAGTCGAACACCTGCTTCAAATATCGCGGCCTATGGCCACGTGGCGACCTGCTCTCCAACCCACGCTTCTCGCCACCCGATCACGGATCTTTGAACTATTGCGAAACCGACATCGTTTGGGAGTCCCGCAATCTTCACGAAGGTTTCGGCATGTTTCGATATTTCGCAAAAGACGATTACTTCAGCGCCGCACCCTAGAGCTATGACCATAATCTTCAACGGGGCCATGCTTCATTCCTCTACGGAACCCACGAACGGACCGCGCGCGCGTGATGCCCGACCCGGTCGCTCAATGCACGCAGAGACTCGACCAGCGAAAGGATAGCGAGAATGACAAATGAACTCTCCCCATTGGTGCAGATGCAGTACCTGCGCCCGCGCCAACTCGAAAAGGCGGGACGCGAGTTCCCGGTCGTGTACGTCCCCTTCGGGCTGATCGAGTGGCATGGACAGCATGGCCCATTGGGCACCGACGCGCTCAAGGCGCACGGCGTCCTGGTCAAGTGCGCCGAACAGCATGGCGGCGTTGTCTATCCGCCCGTCTATTTCCCCCATGCCACGCATAACCCGGGGGGCGGCCTCATCGACGAGGATCGCGGCTGGAAACTCGAGATGGTCACGGATCTCTTTCATCGACTAAAGGCGACGGGATTCCGGGTCATCATCGCGGTCTCGGGTCACAACATCCAGACCCAGATTGACCTTTTCGAGGAAGCCCTCAAGCCGGTTGTAGCCGACGGAACGATGGCCGGCATCGGGCTCTGGGAAATGACCCTGAGCCGTTGTGACGAGTCCAGTTCCGATCACGCGGCCAAGTGGGAAACATCCAACATGATGTTCTTCTATCCCGACACGGTCGACCTATCCGAACTGGGCGAGGGCCAGCTTCAGCCCGACATGAAACCACCGGATGGCATCGGGGGTCTCGATCCACGCGAACACGCGTCCGTCGAGGTCGGTCGGCGTAACGTGGAATTATGTGCCGATGCGATCGGCAAGAAGGCGCGCGAACTGCTCGAATCACTTCCCGAGGACCAGCGTGAATTCAACATGGAGCAGATCGTGCCGCCGCAATGGTGGCTGGTCTAAATCGGCTATATGCAGAAAACGGAAATTACAAATCACGCGCAGGAGGTACGCAACGCGGGATACACTCTCCTAAGGGACCACCTTCGTTCGAGCGTCGTAGAAGATCTTGCCGTCGCCTTCGAACCGATCTACGCGAAACATCTCGACGAGATCCGAGACAATCCAAATCGCGGCCCGATGCGCCACTATATCGAATTGCCTTTCGCTGAGCCGTTCTACCGCTCGCAGCTCCACGCCGACGCTGACATTGTCGCGATCGTGAGATCATTGCTCGGCGACGATGCGCGGTTGATCCAGTACGCCACAGACACGCCGGCAATGGGAAGCGAGCACCAGGATTGGCACGGCGATCTGCAACCGGTGTTTCCGGAGTATCCGGAGTCCTGGCACCCTCCGATTGTTCTCGCGGTAAACTTTCCTTTCGTGGACGTAACCGATGAAAACGGTCCCGTCGAAATCGCCGACGGAACCCATCTCCTTCCATTCGACGACGCCCTGCAAAAGATACAGGACGGCAAACTTCAGGCCACACGACTGTTGATGAATGTAGGCGACGTCCTTATCCGGGATCCGCGCTGCGTACATCGCGGGACCCCTAACATGACGAACACACCGCGTCCCATGGCCGTCTTCGCATTCGAAAGATCGTGGTCACATTCGCACAGCAGCCATCACGCCGGCAGCATGAGTCGCGCGCTATACGACACACTCTCCGAAATGGAGCAGAAATTGCTCGAAAGAATTGTCGAGCTGGCCTGATGGATCCCGAAACGCCCTAATCGGCGCAAACCATGCCGTTCTCAAGAAACGGGATGGCCCAGATCTGCTCGGCGCCCGTATCCGGATTCAAAATCGGCTCGGTGGAGAATTCCACCGTGAGCGCTCGTCGCATGGTAGAGAGCGTGTTTGCGCTGCTGCGGTGGAAAACCGTGCTGGCGAAGGCCAGCATCGTTCCGGCCGGCACGACCAACGGATCGCCCGGGTCGTCGCCAAAGTAGCCCACCGCGTCATTACTTCCTTCCTGCCTGATATGCGGCTGGACCTCGCGCGTGCCGGCTCGCGAGTATGGCAGCAGGTAGAGCGTACCATTCTCTTCGCTCATGTCATCAAGAGCACACCAGAGATTGATCGTCGGCTTGTGTTCAAAGCCGACGTATCCGCTGTCCTGGTGCCATGCAAAACTCATACCGGTCTCGCCACACTTCACCGTGAACTGCGACAAGAAGAGATACGCGTCCGAACCAATGGTCGCGCGCAGGATCTCTGCGTTCAGGTCGCTGAAATAGAACTCGCGGGTCTCGGGGTACTCGTCCGGGTGGGCCGGAACGAAGTATCGCTTCCCGCGATGATTGATCCCTTCGACATCGGTGCCCTGCTTATCCATCCGCGCATCGGTTGCCGCCATGACCTTGTCGCAAACATCGAGCAGCATCTTGCGATGATCGTCCGGAATAATGCCCTCGAGAATAACAAAACCCTCTTCCCGGAACCGCTCAGATGTATCCTTTGGAATCATAAAGCCCCCAACGACCTCAGTACGAACCCACACCCACGGCATACGCATAGATTGACTCAAAGCTATCAGCTGTAAAATCGAGCCCATTCGCCTGTGCAACATCTTGCGTATGCCGAACAATAAAATCCAGATTACCCGCACTCTGATGCTCCTGATCGCAGAAGTCACTCGTATTATGGCTCGCGCCGATAATCGCTCTCACAGGCACCTCGCGACGCTCCATCTCGTCCACATTCTCATCGATCACATCGCGAAGCTTTTCCCGATTGTCGCCGATCCTTGAGGCCGGTGTCTCGACACGGAGATCGAGCGGATGGCGAATCGACTCGTCAAAATACGTATTGATTCCGTTCGTGACCGGAATTTCGACCAGCGGGAGATCGCCGCAGATCAGGTTGCTCACCGCGCTGGCATGGTGAACGTAGCGCCAGCTACCCGACCAGAAAGAATGGAACTCGGGCCGGTGTCGTGAGGTCGCATTGCTGGTCCATGTGAACCCAACCTCGTGACAGATGCCAAGCGTGGCACGGTTCGCACTGCCATAACAGGCACGGTAACCTCGAATCTCGCGACCCATCGTTTCCGCCAGGTCCTCGCGTCCCATGCGCAACGCCTCGAACTGCTCGTCGTTCGCCATGGCGCCAAGCCATTTGGCTTTATCCCCCCTGAGACGTGAGTAACGCAGCCCGTTCAAGTGCAACCCTATTTCGACGCCGTGATCCGCCATCTCGCGATAGAGCGACTGTTGGTGACGCGCCACATCGGGATAAACGAATAGACTCGTCCCGGCCAGCACCCCCCTCTGCTCCATCTTCTCAAGAAAACTGCGCACCGCCCGTTCAGCGAAGTCCCACGAATCAGGACCGTGGAAAAACGGCTCCCGCTCGGTTCCCCCAGTGTACTCCGTATTGACGGGCGTCTCGCAGTCGAGGGAGTAATTGAAGAAGAGTTTCATACTCAAGGATCGGTCTGATCGACGGATCAGAGCAAGTTCATTCGATTTGACTCACAATTCAATTTCCCAGAGATACCCGCTGCGCTGCGGATTATCGTTCTCGCCACCGTACATGACGCCGTCGGGCGTGATAGCAACATCATGACACTGCCACATCGCAACACCTTCATCGTCGACGATCGGATCGCCCAGTTCGTACGTATCCGCCGACGGATCGAACCGCAACAACCGGCAGGCGCCTTCGCGACCCGTAATTCCATAGGCAAAGCCGTCCGAATGCAGGACCAGCGAGGTCAGGCGCGATGGCTGATCCGAAATCGGAGTACCGAGATAGGTGACGTTCGCCGAATCGCTCTCGATACGATAAATCGATCCGTTGTCCCCCGACGCATAGAGGCATCCGGTCCCGAAGTTGAACAAACCCTCGAGCTTCGCAAACCCATATGTACCGTCGGCGCGCGGCAAGCCGTGCTTGAAAAACTCGAGATGGTCATCTCCCGGGTTGTAGCGGGCCAGCCGGAAACTGTCGACGCCAGGCGCATTCTGCCAGGCGCGCGTCTGGCTCCAGCCGACCCAGGCGCAACCGTTATCGTCCAGGATGATGTTCTCACCCTGCCCCATCGCGTAACCACTGCCAATGGCCCCCAGATCACGCCCTTCGCGCGTCGCCACATCGAAGACGCTCAGTCGCTCGGGAGTAAAGTGCATCCCGTAGACCAGCCCCCGATCCTCATCAAACGCAATGCCCTGGATGTAGACGTGCGGAATCGGGATGCCGAGTTTCTCCGTCTCGCCGCTCGCTATGTCGTGTCGAAAAATTCCGCCACCCGGGGCATCCCAGTACCGATCGACGTCGTGCAGAAGTGCCGTTGCCGTATAGAGCGTCGTCCCGTCCCGCGTCAATTCCATCGACCGATGAAACTTGGCATCGTATGGGTCGGCCACGCTCGTAAAATCGGTGTCGACAAATTGGCACGCCTCGCGATCGAAAACCTTGAAGATATCGGCATCGAAACTGGTGATCCCGCAATAGATATTGTCATTTATCGGCGAATGAACGACGCCGTCAAAGCTGATCCAATCCCTGCGCCAGGACGCGTCCGCGATGAACTCGTCATAGTTCCAACGGTCCTCGACCGACGTATCCCATTCGTCGCCGAAGTCCCGGTCCTTGAGCTTATGGGACCGGATCGCCCCTATCGTAGAAACGGACATGGCCGCATGATGTCAGACCGCTGATCCCGCTTCAAGTCGATCGTGATTATCTCGCCAGGCGATTGAGCACATTGCGGGTGATTTGCGCGACCGGGGACTCATCCCGGTACAGACCGTGGCCCCATTCGATTGTCGCGGCATTGAAGATTGTCCCTTCGAATTCGGTATCATTAATCGCGATCGTGCCAAAGACCTCCGCCTGTTCACCACGGCCGCTTCCATCCAGCGTCAGGAACCGGTCGTCCTGAATGATGACATCGGCCAGGGCGAGGATCTCGTAGTCAGGCGACACGCCATCCTTGCCGGTATAGCGCGGAAGGCCATCGACAAATTCGATATCCGCCCCGTCGGCCTCTACACCGACGATGGAATCCTCCGCGCCGAACGTATCGCCATCCGCCAGGCCGGTATCATCATAGATCCAGTGATTCGACCGCGTGACCCGGTAGTGGCCATAGCGCCCGCCCTCCTCGACCGCTGCCAGGAAGACTCCGGGCTCAGCGCTCTTGGCATGCACGAACCCAGTGTACATGTTGCCGATCGTTCGCTGCCGCATATTGTCGATAAAACACCAGAATTGCGTGTTGGGCTGCGCCACGGTCGGCACATCATGATACCGACACTTATCACAATAAAGCTGCGTAAAGCTGTCTCGATACGACACCTCATGAAAGAAACAGTTGCCGGCAAACAAGACCAGGTTGCCGCCGGTCTGCACGAACCGCTGCAACTGCTCAAGCTCCGCACGCGTATTGTACTCATCGTGTCCAATACGAAGGTTCGCCCTGTACGCCGACAGCAATTCGGGCTCGATATCGTGGTCGACGTTTGTCGCGTAGTCGACTTCGTATCCCTCGGCGTCGAGCCAGGAGACAAAGAACTGGTCCCAGGCGTAAAAGTTGCCGAGCATGTCGGACTGCAACGGCCGCTGAAAGCTGACAAGATCCTCGTGCTCGCGCCCGGTCGATATGTAGTCGTAAAAGCACTTCCCGCCCACATTGTTGTACGCGGCATATGTGTTCGTCGCCAGCGTCAGCAGAAGCGGAGCGCGCGGCTCGCGCGGACGCACGACGAAGAGTATTTCCCGTAGGCCCTGGCCCGTCGGAAACTGGGCGACATAGACTCCGCTGCGCCAGTCATCCGATATCTCGATTGACGCTGTGACCGGCCAGCCGAATCCGTCGCGAGACCCGTGTTCCGGCACACCGTGCAACTGTCCGCGAAGATCATTAATCGACGCCATGATCTCGCGACGAGCCCCGTCGCGCATAATCAGCACATCATAATAGGACCGCGAGTTCGAGATATGGAGGTCGAGCGACTCGCCCTGCTTCACACTAACCCGGCCGCCATATCCGCCCTCCGCCTGCTTCCAATAACGGGTCGCATCCAGCTCGTGATGAACCCAGAGGTGCTCGCGTTTCATCATTCAATGCTCCGTGCGTATCAACACATGAGGGATATCGGATTCCTGATCTTATGCGGATTGAGTGTATGGGCAAATAGGTGCGGAGAACACCACCAGTCAGCGATCAACCAGCCCCATCTAATTCTCCTGCCTCCATTCACGCATACACTCACGTACCCACAAACACTTGCACACATGCCTTTCCAGTCAACACGTCTACCCGCTCACCCACCTGCCGCACGTGACACGATCCCCGCCATGCGATGCCACACATCCACGGGCAAAACATCATCCGCCGCCTTGATAATGGATTCGATATGATCGCGATTCTTGATTCCGACAATCGGCGCCGTAATTGCGGGGTGCGTGAGGTTCCATCGTATCGACAACTGTGCGACGGTGAGACCGAGATCATCCGCGATCGGACGCAGTTCGTCCATGGCATCGAGCATGCGGCCGAAGGCCGGTTGCTGAAAAAGCGGATGGGTTGCGCGCGCGTCATCAAACACCTGATCGCGATCGTACTTGCCCGTCAGCAATCCGCGCATCAACGGCGAATACGAAATCACCCCGATGTTTTGCGCCTGGCAGTATGGCAACTCGTTCTTCTCGACGTCTCGCTCGATGACATTATAGATCGGCTGCAGAGAAACGATGTCGATGTAACGCGCATACATGCGCATCTGCTCGGCATTCAAGTTGCTGACGCCGAACCAGCGTACCTTGCCGTCGGATTGAAGTTGCTTTATCGCGGCGGCAACCTCCTCCGGGATTGTCAACGGATCGAAGGCGTGGACCTGATAGAGATCGATTCGATCGGTCTGCAATCGCCGCAGTGATGCTTCGCAATCCTCGAGAATCCTGTCGTGCCGGGTATCTGGATGCCGGGAATCCTGATCGAAATTCCAGTAGAACTTCGTGGCGAGCACGAAATCGTCACGCCGACCCGATTTCTGGAACCATGCCCCCAGGCTTTCCTCGGCGTAGCCATTTCCATAGGCATTGGCCGTATCGATGAAATTTACACCGATATCCAGCGCCGCCTGCAGCGCATCCTCCCACAGCGCGAGTGGTACGTTTCCCCAGAAATTGGGTGACAGCTGCCAGCATCCAAAACAGATACGCGATACGCGGAGATCACTCGCGCCGAGTTGGGCATAATTCATGCCATATACATGCCGCTCCAAGACGGGCGCTGTCAAGTCGTGGATGTCGCGTGGAACTTGCCCGCGGATGACCTTCCATGATCTAATAGAAGGTAGGATGCATTTTGAACAACATCAGGCCACCCACAGGCAGGCTGATCCCGTCATCTCTCGAGATGATGACACGGTCCCGGCGGCGGCACCGACCGTGCTCCGAAGCGGGTCGGATACATTATGAGAATTGTCTTTCCGTGCACGGACTGTGATCTACGTCTTACGATCGAGGCGTTTGAGGCCGGGCACACGGTCGCCTGTCCGTCATGCGGCATATCACTCCTTGTGCCGCCGGCGACGCCGGGCCCGGGCATTATCCTGCGCGACTACCTGATCGAAGAACGACTGGCACGCACACCTATGGGCATGGCTTATGCGGCACGCGCACTATCTACCCGTGAAGAGGTTGTGCTCACGATCCTGCCCGGTTGGTTCAGCACAGATCACCAAGCCGGCATGCTTTTTCAGCACGAAGTCCGGACCGTAGCGCCGATTGAGCATCCGCACATCGTTCGTGTCTACGATGGAGGCGAAGACAACGGCGTCAATTTCCTCGTCTCGGAGCCTATTGACGGAGAGGACCTGGTAGCGCGCGTCACCCGCGACGGCCCGCTGGATGAGGTCCTTGCCCTCGAACTTGCGACACGACTGGCGCGCGCACTCCAGTACGCAGAGGAGGAGCACCGGGTACTGCATCGCAATCTATCCCCGGGATGCGTGCTCATGGATCGATACGGCGAACCGCGCATGGCAAACTGCGGGCTGACTCAACCGATCTACCCCGGCTCCAAGCGGGCGGCCGGCAGCCGTCCAAACGACGCATACCGCAGCCCCGAGGCTTTTTCGCATGCCGATCTGACCGCGCAATCGGATATCTATAGTCTGGGTGCGGTACTCTATTTTGGCGTGACCGGCAAAGCGCCCTTCGATACCGAATTTCCCGATATGTCCGCGTCCAGCTTCAGCGCCGAACCCATGGCGGACCCGCGTGTCTACAACACGAATCTGTCGGCACACCTGGTCGCCTTGCTATCCCGCATGCTCGCCTTCGCACCGGAAGATCGTCACGACGATTGGTCCAACCTGCTGGCCGAGATATCACTGGTCCGCTCCGGCCGGCCACCACAAGCCGGGGCATTGCCTCCCGGAGCGTCCGTGCTGAACGCCGCCAATGCATCCAGCAAACCGGCCACCGTCAAGCGACCACCCGTCGCAGCGTCAGGCGACGAGCCCGTTCATGATGTGTCCGCCACGAGCTTCGCAGCAACCAGGAAACCATGGAAACGCTTTATCCCCATCGCGATCTGCTTTGCCGTCGGCATTGGACTGGGTATTCTCCTTGTCGGACCACGATTCATTAGAAGCGGCGGGCGCCAGGCCCCCGTTACCTTTCCCGTGTCCGGCCAGCAAGCTCCCGGCGAGCTCATCATTAATGACCTTGTCACCCGGTTCAGCAATGCGGTTGCGTATCTGACCTTTCATCCAAACGATTACCGCGGAGCCATCAGCGAGATGGAATCTTTTCGCGAGTCCGCTCGCGGCTCGGCGTACGAACGAGACGCAGAGCGCGCGCTCGCAAGGGTCGAAGCATCCTATCGTGACGTCACCGACGACGTGATCCTGCGCCTGCGACGAGAATCCGAGGAACTGGCATCGAGCGGGCGCAAGGGCGATGCGCGGGATCATCTCATCAATTACGCGGGGCGGTTCGCCGCCGACACCAAGGCCGCTCGTCGCGCCGTAGCAGCTGAACTCGATACGCTCGACGAGAGATTTGGCGATCGATGGAAGGACGTCCGCTCCGCCGTCGCGGCACGCGTGCTTGCCGAAGATCTCGCATCCGCCCAACATCGCATTCGCGACGCTCTGGCCGGCCCGATGCGCACTGAGCATCGACTGGAGCTTCAGGCCTGGGCCGACACGCTATCTGACATGGCGACGCTCGACGTGGCCATCCTGGCCAGCTTTCACCCAGACGTGGAACGTACGATTACAGTCGGGTTCCGCACCGGAAGAGAATACCTTCGTATCGTAAAGGTGCGCGACGGGTCGGTCGAAGCGATGAAGCTCAAGGACGCGGCACGGCGCGATACGGCTCCCACCGCACGTCCTTTCGCCATGCGGGACCTCAGCGACGCCGAACGTTTTCGTCGCCTAGGCACCGCTCCCGACCGAACGACGGACATCCTGCGCGGCATACTGGCGATGCGCAGCGGCGCACCGGGTTCCGCCGCGAAGTACTTTGAACGCTCCGAGACCGCTCTCGGCACCCTGCTGGCCGAATACATACAACGCATTCGTGTCGACGAATAGCGATCGACCCGCGTAGGCTTAGGCACGATGACCACCCGGGCGTATCGGCGGCGGTTCATGTCTCCAAATCACGACGGGATCGATCTCCCTCCGGGTCTGCACCTGACACCGCACCGGTTTCTTCGTATGATGGGTTCACCCAATCATGAACGTGCTCTCAATCGAACCGACACCGAATCCGAACAGCATGAAGCTGACGCTGGACCAAACCCTCCCCGACGGCGTGAAAAACACCTACACGCACGACTCCGCGCAACGTGCTCCACGTGAAATCGCGGACCTGCTCGCGGTACCGGGCGTGCAAAGCATTTTTCACGTGAGAGATTTTCTGGCAATTCAACGCGATCCTCGTGTCGATTGGGACCCCATTCTCGCGACCGTCCGCGGTAGATTTGAAACCCTTGCCGCAGACGAAGGTCACCCGGCGTCTGACGCGTTGGAGAACTATGTCGCCGTGCAATACTTTCGCAGCCTGCCCTTGCTCGTAAAGGTAAGCAACGGCACCGAGGACAAGCGCGTCGCACTCGCGCCGCGCTTTACGCAAGCAGCACAGGCAGCCCGTTCCTCCGCGCAAAACATGCTGATGGAGCGCCGCTGGATCGACGAAGGCGTCCGCTATGGCACGATCGATCAAGTCGGCTCCGAGGTCGCAGAAGAACTGGAGGCAACCTATGACGACGAACGGCTTGCGCGCCTGGTCGAGCGCGCCTTTACGCTTGGCACCCGGGACGATACCCCGCCGGATTCGCCCGCCCCGGCAACACGTCAAGAATCTTTGCGCCGAATGGATTCGGAAGAATGGCAAGTGCGCTTTGCGGCCATGAAGGACCTCGGAGCCGACGGCATACCGGCGCCAAAACTTATCTCGGCATTGAACGATGACCGCATGTCCAATCGTCGGCTTGCGGCTGTCTATCTCGTCATTCGAAAGGACGAAGATCTGGATACCGTGCCGCACCTCTGTACCGCGCTACGCGACGAGGCCGTTGGCGTGCGACGCACGGCGGGTGATGCCCTAAACGATCTCGGCGACAATCGCGCCAACGAAGCAATGGCGACGACCCTCGGGGATCCGAACAAGCTGGTGCGATGGCGTGCCGCGCGTTTTCTCTACGAGTTGGGCGACGACGCCTGCCTGCCCGCCCTACGCGACGCGCGGGACGATTCGGCGTACGAAGTTCGCATGCAGGTGCGCCAGGCTATCGAGCGCATCGAAGGCGGCACGAGTCCTGACGGGCCTGTCTGGCAACAGATGACGCAACTGCGCGACGAAAAAGAATAGGTCCCGGCCCACGCCGGTCACCGACTGAGCCCCCCCTAACCGGGGCCCATCACTCAGGAACCGTAAGTTACGGTCGCATTCCCGGCCAGTTTCTTAATCAACGCATCAACGACAGCGCCCTTGCGGGCGCCATCGATTTTCGCGGCGATATCGTCACGAACCTCTGCGAGTGCCTGTTGTCCGGCTTCATGACGATCAAGAACCTGCACAATGTGGAACCCGAACTGCGTCTCGACCAATTCACCTATGACGTCGATCTCTTGTGAGAACGCGGCCTTGTCAAACGGCGGCACCATCTGTCCACGGCCGAAATGGCCCAGGTCTCCACCACGCGGCGCACTGGGCCCTTCCGAACTGGCCTTTGCCAGTTCCACGAAATTCGTGCCATCCAAGAGCTGCTGTCGATACAACTGGGCCAGTTTCCGTTTTTCGGATTTCACTGTGTCATCTGCGGAAGGATCACAACGCACGAGAATATGCCGCGCTTTCACCCGTTCGTCGGACTCGAACTCGGAACGGCCTGTGCCATAGCCCAGGTCGACGTCGCGGTTGCCAAAGCCGAGAGCGAACGCGCCGAGCGATTCGCAGCACTGCTGCAACAGCCACTCACCGATGCATCGCGATGGCAGATGGGGGAGTTGATGTTCACTTCGCACGCTGCGCGTGGGATCACTGGCGATCGCCGCTTGGGTGAGTTCGTGATCAGAGTGGCGCAGCAGCGTCGTGCGGCCGGTGCGGCACTG
>CAJWTS010000045.1 GCA_913047795.1 uncultured Verrucomicrobiota bacterium
GGGCCTTCTGGGGGGCACTGGCGGCGAAGGGAATCATGGCCGGGGAAGAGGCGCTGGCGGCCGCCTGGCCGGCCGGCACGCTCAGCGATCCGCAGCGCTGGGCCGAACAGGTTTCCGGCGATGCGCCCGCATCCGTGCGCGCGATTTGCGCGGATCTGATTCGCGGCGATACACTTGGCCGCCCCCGGGCTGTCGAGCTGGGCCGATTCCTTTTTGGTGACGCGCCCGGGGAGATGGCGCGCGGATTTATTGCAAGCCTGTTGCGCGTGCGCTACGAGACGGATGATGAACTGGTCGGGCTGTTGACCGCCATGGACGAGACGCTCGCCGACCCGTTCCGAACGGCGGTGCCCGCCGGGGCGCCGGTGTGCCAGATTGCCGAGCCGTTCGATGGTACGACGCGCTCCTACCTGGTTACGCCCCTGATCGCGGCGCAGGCCCTGGAGGAAGGCTATCGCCCCGTCGTTTTGGTCGGTCGCGAATCGCCGGGCCCAAAGTTTGGGCTTGGGCTCGCCGCGATATACGGACACCTCGACGGCCGTTTTGCGACGAGCAATGCTGCCCTCGGCGATGAGCCCCCGGCACTGGGCTGGGTGATCGACCAGGCCGACCTTGCGCCGGCGGTACAGGCCTGGGTTGAACGCCGACGCAGGACAAAAAAACGGCCCTTCTTGGCCACGCTCGAAAAGTTTCTCGATCCAGCCCGCGCGGACCTGCTCATTGCCTCGGCCTTTCATCCGGGCTACACGGAGAAGATGGGCATGCTTGCGGAGACGGCAGGGTTTCCGTCGGCAATCATCATGCGGCGTGGCGTGGAAGGAACGCTGACGCCGAACACCGGGCGGCCGATCGAAGCGCTGTGTACCGCGCGCGGCGCCGATGGCGGCTACCGCCGCGAGCGTTTCGAATGGACTGCCGCCGAACTGTTGCCCGGGTCCCTGGAGCGTCGCGAACGAAACATCGCCAGCCCGACGCCGGAGGAGAATGCGCTCAGGATCGATCAGTATCGGCGAAGCGGGTCCTCGGGGGACGCACTATTCGATGAGCACGTGGCGCTCTCGCGAGCGATGCTCGCGCGCTGCCTGGCGTGGATCCGGCAACAGCGCTGATTATCCGGGGTGCTCCGGGCTACGGCTTACGAGGGGGCGCGAGAACCCAGTAGGGCGTCAACCGGCCGTCATCCACGTCCGCGGCCAGGGTGATCCTGGCTAGTGGCGGATGACTGTCAAACGCATCGACGCGTAGACGTTGTTGCAGGCCGGGCTTCCAGCCGGCCGCGGCCGTGAACGTGGAATTACGCATTCCCCAGTGTCCAACCAGGATTTCTTTTTCGGTATACTCACCGGCGATGACTTTCCCGACGGCATAAAGAATGAAGGTGATCGACTCGCGGTACGGCGCGATCTGTTGTGCCGTGGGCACCTTTGAAACCGCCGTGATGGTTGCGACAAGCTCGACCGGCTCGCCGATGGCCAGATTCGTCTTCTGCGGGAGGCCGTAGGTTTTGGCGATGCCGGTTGCCGCGCGCGCCTGGCGCGTTTCCGGATGCTCCGCGCGCAGTGTCGCGACAAGTTTAATCATGCGGATCAGAATAGCGCGATTGCGCTCGAAGAAATCGGCATCTTTGAATTCGGATGGTCGGCCTGCGACCGGACGCAGGCGTTTCGTAAGCCCCAGGAGCTCCTTCATCACGGGCCATGCCGTGCGCTCGGCCAGAAACGCTGGTGAATCGAGGACCACGCGGGCTTGCTCGGCGGCGGCACCATGCGGATCGCGTGTGATCAATTCCGCATAGATCGCCGCGGCCTGCCGGGGGTCAAGCGCCTCGCGCGCCAGGCGCAGCGCCTGTGCGCCGGCGATAGCTGATCCCCGCTTTTCGCGCTGCGCGGCTGCCGTGCGGCCGGAGGCCAACCAGAGCATGGGCGAGCCCCAGTCCCCGGCCAAATCCTTGAGCACGCAGACCCGCTCGCTGGGGAGGTGAATGATGGCGAGCTTGTATTCAGAGCCGAATTTCGCGACGGCTGTCGCAAAGTCGGGATGATTAGAGAAGCGCGGCGACTGCCACTCCTGGCTACCGGCCGGCTTCTCGATCTTGAAGAGCTCCTTCCCGTACTTGTTCTTGATGCCGAAGTGATCGTGCGGCAGGTAGAGAAACATCAGGTGATAAGCATTATCTGGGCTGATGGAGGCGTTGCAGGATTGTCCGTCGTGCAGGCGATGAATTTTCGTCCCCGGAAGCTCGATAATTGCCGATTCGCGATACGCTTCGCCGAGGTGCGTGCCGTCCAGGGACAAGCCGCCATCGCAGGGGATGTCGATCAATGTGCGCGACGCGCCCGTGTGCAGGTTCACCAGGATGGTCTTGCCCCAGGTGCCGCGCTCGGCGCGGTTCTTGCGGGTGTCGTCTTTGTAGAGCACATGCAAGTCCCCGGAGTTCGGGTCCTGCCAGAAACGCGGCGCGTAGAGTGGCTTGTGCCCGGCGAGAATGCGTTCGGAATCCGCGCCCCGCGCCTGTTGCAGGAAGCAGTCGCTGCCGTGTGCAAAGAGGACCTGACGGCCGTCCGGCGACCATTGCGGGCTGCTGAGGCCGTTAAAGGGTACATCATCGGCGAAAGAGGCGAGGTTCTTTTCTTTCAGCGTTGCGAGGTCGATCGTGACAACGTGACGACTATCGCGAATCGCCACGATGCGCGCGCCGGGAAGATCATCACCGAGCAGCGCGGAGAGAGTAGCCGTGTAAGCGTGTCGCGGCTTTGAGCAGGCCGTGGCCAGGCTGATCAGCAGGCCGGCGCAGATGGTGGGCATGTGGAGGTGGCGGCGCATGACACCGCGTATTTTGACGCGGCGTGTCGGCCTTTGCAAGTGGGCACCCGTGGGGGGCGCGCTCAGAAAGAGAGGCCGACGATGCCAGTGGTATACTCGACGCGGTATTCGAAGTGCTTGTCGAACCGCTCCCGGCGCTCGATGAGCTCCTCGATCGGGCGGTCCTGAACCGTGATTTCCGCCTCGGTTTCAACCGCCTGATGCTGAATCCCAATGAACCATTTTTTACCGGGGCCACGCGGGAATTCGATAAAAGCGCGAATTCGCATGTTGGAATGGTCGAGGTCGAGATCTTTCTCGCGGTGATCCGCGGACGTGAAGAAACGGGTGCTGCCGTCATACTGGGTAATGACGTAGTGCCCCTGGACGACAAGGTTGCGCCCTTCAGGCACACCGAAGCGAAACTCGCCGCCCACGCCGGCATCCGGGATCAAGGCGCCCAGGAAGCCCGTCGCCTCGCCGCCCACGATAAAGTCTTCCGGCGGAAACTGGTATTGCACCACGCCGGTTGATGGACCCGCGTCGAGTTCATAATAGCCCCCGACGATATACAGCCCCAGGTCGATCCAGGGCGTAAAGCGAAACGACTCGCCGAACTGGAGTGTAAAGGGATGAAAAAGCATACGGAGCTCACTCACGATGGCGATCAGGTCCACCGTGAACGGGGTTCCCTCGGGGATCTTCATCTGGTCTGTTCTCACATCCTCGAAGCGCAGGTCTTCGCCGACCGTAATGTAGTAATTGCGCCGTGCAACCGTGTCGATTTCAGGGTTCGCCACGGAGAGGTCGAACTGAAACGACCACCATGTCCAGACCTTCTCGGCAAAGAGACCGATGGTGGCCTGGTCCTCATCGAGATTGAAATCGTTCAGGTCAAAGCGCTCGGCATCATCCTGCTTAAATTGTTGGTCGGTGACGTCGTAGAAACGGCGTGTGGTTTCCTCGACGAGGACCTCCATGTTGCGGGCGGAGCCGAAAGTAACGGAAAACTTGGCATCCGCGGCCCCGCCGAGATCGCGCCCTTTGCGCATAATGCCCGCGTGGACCGGCTGCTGCAGGGCGATGGCGGCGATAATAAGCCACGGAAACCCTTGCCAGGCGAGATTCTGAGGGCGTACCGGCATGAGAACTAAAGGGAGCACGTAGCGTGCCAAGGCGGCCCGCGCAAAACGATAGCAATCGTGCGGCGCATCAAGATCCACGGCTGATTTCGGTATCCCATAGAAATTCGGTTCCGCCCTGATGCTGCGCCGCCCAGCGCGCAAAAACAAAAAAGAGGTCGGACAGGCGGTTAATATACTTCAAAACCACCAAATCGACCGGTTCATCGACGTGGAGATGCCAAAGTGCGCGCTCGGCCTTGCGACAGACCGCCCGCGCGAGATGCGCGGTAGCGTTGACCTCCGTTCCGCCGGGAAGCACAAACGAGTCGAGGTTGGCGAGGGAGGCCAGATAGGTATCGATGCGACCCTCAAGATACTGAACGCGTTCCTCGGTAAAGCGCGTCATGCCATCCCACTGCGCGCCGTGGGCCGTGGCAACGAGGCTTCCTATATCGAAGAGATCGTTTTGAATTTGCTGCAGCGTGGCCTCGGCTTCGCCCACAATCGCATCGATCCCGCTGCTCTCGGCCTGGGTACGAAGGACGCCGATCAGGCAGTTCACTTCATCAATGACACCGCCCGCCTCAAGCCGCAACGATGTTTTCTGGACCCGCTCGCCTCCGAGCAGGTCCGTTTCGCCGTCATCGCCGCGCCGCGTATATATTTTTGTCAGGCGTACCATGGGTCTCCATCACCGGCTCCCGGCATGGGGCGAGCACCGGGACACAATCTAGCGCAACGCTGCCGGAGTGTCGACTCGAGGATTCGCGATCGTGCCGCGAAAATTCGACGCTGCTCCTGAACTTTGTGCTTGAGAGGAACGGATAGCGGTCTAGCATGCGATTCATGGACCCCGACGCGAACGATCATCCAAAAGAAGCCTGTGGGCTGTACGGTGTTTACGGATCGCCGGACGTTGTGCCGCTGATTTACCGCGGCCTTTTTGCGCAGCAACATCGTGGCCAGGAGGGCGGCGGCATCGTCGTAAGCGATGGTGAACGCGTGCAATCGGTCAAGGGCACGGGGCTCATTACGGATGTCTTTGCGAAGCGCGAAGCGCGGGAGCTTTCCGGAACACTTGGAATCGGGCACGTGCGCTACTCGACATCCGGATCGACGCGGCCGCAGAACCTGCAGCCTCTCGTCGCGCGCATGATCGATGGCATCTGGGCCGTGGCGCACAACGGCAACCTGGTGAACGCGGAAAAGCTGCGACGCAGTTACGAAGAATCGGGCGCGATCTTCCAGACGGGAACGGATAGCGAGGTGTTGATTCATCTGCTTGCTGATCCGCGCTTTCGTCAGGGCTCGCCGCGTGTTGCCGGCGCGCTCGCCGAGTTGTCCGGAGCGTATAGCCTGCTGCTCATGACAAAGGACTGCGTGATGGCGGCCCGCGATCCCTGGGGCTTTCGTCCGTTGTCTATCGGCCGGATCGGGGATGCATACGTCTTTGCGAGCGAGACCTGTGCCTTCTCGGTAACCGGGGCAACCCACGAGCGTGACCTTGAGCCCGGCGAGCTGGTTATTGTTGATAAAAACGGGCTGCGTTCGCACACGATCCCGGGCCCTCCCGTGGCGCGGAAGGCGCATTGCGTATTTGAACAGGTGTATTTTGCACGGCCCGATAGCACTGTTTTTGGCCGAAATGTGCACCTGGTGCGCGTTGAGCTGGGGGAACGGTTGGCGGAAGAACACGCCGTCGAGGCCGACATCGTGTGTCCCATGCCGGACAGCGGAAACTCGGCGGCATTGGGCTATTCGCAGAAGAGCGGCATCCCCTTGAATTTCGGATTTATCCGCAATCACTACGTCGGACGAACGTTCATCATGCCGGTCCAGGACGAGCGCAGCGCTAGCGCGGACATGAAGCTGAGTATCATGCCGGAAGTGGTAAGGGGTCGTCGCGTTGTGGTTGTGGATGATTCGCTTGTGCGCGGCACGACCATGAAGCGCCGCGTGATTGATCTGCGCGGCGCCGGAGCGAAGGAGGTGCATGTGCGAATTTCCTGCCCGCCGATTGCACATCCCTGTTTCTACGGCATCGACTTTCCCACGCGCGAGGAACTGCTTGCCGCTCGCGGGGACGTCAGCGCGATTTGTGATTTCATCGAAGCCGACAGCCTGGGATACCTGAGCGAGGACGGGTTGCTCGCGCCGTTCGAGAACCGCGGCGACTACTGCACGGCATGTTTCACCGGTGATTACCGCGTTGACCCGAGCGGTGCGACCGGCAAACTTTCGATGGAAACCGACAGGCTCTTGTTCAACCTCAGCGCGGAAGCGTAGGCGCTACCCGGCATCGACCACCGCGCGCAGGCGCGCGATCCCCTCGCTGAAAATATCTGTCGGCGGCAGCAGGCTAATCACGACATAGGCCTCGTCCGCGAATCCATACAGCGCGCCCGGGTCCGTCACAACCCGTGCCTCGACCAGGAAGCGTTCTACCCAGATGGCCTCGGGGAGCGTCTGGGGCAGGCGCAGGATCGCCGACCAGCCGCCCTCGACAAGCAGCGCGCTCGCAGCGGATCCGTTCAGGCGTGACAGTGCGGCAAGGTTCGCGCGGAGCCGGCCGGTGATTTCCTGCTGGACGGGGCCGCGCCGCTCCAGCCAGCTACTCAGGGCCGCCTGGGCGGGCCCGGATGCAGAGAGGAAGGTATCGGCAATAATATCGAGCCTCCGGGCCGCCTCGTCGATCATTGGCGGCGGGCCATTAAGCACCAGCCAGGCCAATTTCATCTGTGGCAGCCCGAGGGCCTTGGAGATGCCGCCCAGGGTGAACGTGAGCACGTCGTCCGTCGCGGCCAGGCTGCACGCCCGGCGCGAATCAGCGGCCAGGTCGTAATCGCTGAAGACGTCGTCGGATATCAGCGCGCATCCCGACTCGCGGGCCAGCCGGACCAGCGCGGCCTGTTCGTGTGCCTTGACGTAGGACCCGGTTGGGTTGTTGGGGCTGATGCTCAGAATCGCGCGGGTCCGCTTGTCCATCACCGCGCGCAGGCCGGCCGGGTCAAGCGACCATTCGTCCGTGTAGACCAGCGGATAGGGGCGGGGCTCGACATCGTGCAGATCGGCCAGGAAACGGAACAGGGGGTAACCCGGGCAGGGGATCGCGACGTTGTCGCCGGCGTTGGCCAGGAGCCGAAAAGCGTATCCATAAGCCTCGCTTGTACTGGCCGTGATGTAGATTCGTGAGGGATCGACTTCGAGTCCCTGCGCGGCGTAGTACCCGGCGACCGCGGCGCGTGCCTCCGGCCGGCCGCGCGGGTCGGGGCGGTATTCGAGCGCAGCGCGCGAGTCGAGCACGGCTACGAGGTCCTCGTCGTAGAAAGAGAATGCGCAGCGGGTCGGGTTCGTTTCGGTAAGATCGACCCGGTCCACACCCCCTTCAATTGGTTGCGCACGCGGAACCCAGTCGGTCCGTCGCGCGAAGTGCTCCGCTGTCGAATCTTTTTCTACCATCCGGGGTCCCTGCGCATGTTGCCGTAACAGTGTTGAAGTGTCGGAAGACCGAACATACACTCAAATCAGGATCCAACACAGAACGAGGAGTGTGGGCCGGTGTCGTATCATATCAAGGAACTCTATTTTACCATGCAGGGCGAGGGCGCGCGCACGGGATGGGAGGCCGTCTTCTGTCGCTTCACGGGGTGCAACCTCTGGAGCGGACTGGAACAGGACCGGGCCACGGCCACGTGTACCTTCTGCGATACGGATTTCGTCGGCACGGACGGCCCCGGCGGCGGTGTTTATTCGTCTGCGGGTGATCTCGCCGCCGCCGCACGCGGCGTCTGGGATGCGGCCGAAACGACGACCGCGTGTCCGTATGTCGTCTGCACGGGAGGCGAGCCGTTACTGCAAATGGACGAGGCCCTTGTCGAGTCGTTCCACGCGCGAGGCTTCGCCGTGGCCGTTGAGACGAATGGCACAAAGTCGCCGCCGGCGGGAATCGACTGGATTTGCGTCAGCCCGAAACTCGGTGCGGACCTGGTTCTACGCCGTGGCCAGGAGTTGAAATTCGTGTATCCGCAGAACGGCGGCGATCCCGCGGCCTTGGCCGGACTCGCCTTCGAGAATTTCTCGCTGCAGCCGATGGACGGTCCGCAGCGAGAGCAGAATACCGAACGGGCCGCCGAATACTGTCGCGAAAATCCGCGCTGGAAACTTAGTATGCAAGTCCACAAGTACCTGGGAATACCGTGATGGAAATCAGCAAGACCTTTCAGCTCGAGTCGGCGCACTGGCTTCCGAATGTCGCAGAGGGCCATAAATGCCGGCGGATGCACGGACATTCCTTTAGGATCGACGTTGTGGTCGACGGCCCACTGGACCCCGAGCAGGGATGGGTCATGGACTTCGCTGATATTGGCGCGGCCTTCGCACCTCTGTTCGACGCGCTGGATCACCGCTGCCTGAACGAAGTCGACGGCCTGGAGAACCCGACCAGTGAGCGCCTGGCATGCTGGATCTGGGACAGGCTGAAGCCGAACCTGGCGCCGTTGTCGCGCGTCGTTGTGCACGAGACCTGTACCAGCCGCTGCGCCTACGACGGTCCGGCCTGAGTGCGCGCCGCGCGGCTCCAGAAGTTGTCGTCGGGGGCTTGACTTTTGGCAGTGATTCCGTTCTGATTCTGCGTTTTTCCACTTTTTGCACAGTAAGGAAAGGGAAGATGCGAACGGAAGTAGCCAAGGTTTCCGAGATCCCCGATGATCGCGGCCTGCGCGTGCAGATCGACAAGAAATTCATCGCATTGTTCAAAGTCGAGGACAAGGTTTACGCGATCAACGCGATTTGCCCGCATGCCGGCGCCTTTCTGGATATGGGCTGGCTGGACGAGCATGCGGTCATCTGCCCGCTGCACGGGTGGGATTTCGACGTGCGCACCGGCGAATCGCCGTCCTTCGGCATCAAGACCGGCTGTTTCGAGGTCGACGTAGAAGAAGACGCCGTATTCGTTATCACCGAAGATCCTTCTCCGCCCGAAGAGGAGGCTCCGCCCGAAGAGGAGGCTCCGCCCGAAGAGGAGGCTCCGCCCGAAGAGGACGCTCCGCCCGAAGAGGACGCTCCGGCGGCGGGATAGTCGCCGCCGTACACCCACTCCAGCGGCAGAAACCCTGTTCTCGGCTGCAATGGCTCGCTATACTCCCCGGGTTGTGCGCATGACGCGCCGACCATCAGGGGATCCACAAATGTCGCCAGAGGGCTGTCTATCTTCGCTGTGCATGGGCTGCCGGATGGCGGCATGCCTGGCCGTTCTCGTCCTGGGATCCGGCACATGGGCCGACGATCTCGATCTCGATACCGAAGACATCACCCAGGGTCTGACGCGGGAGTATCTGGACGTTGTGCATAAAGCCGATCCGGCGCGACTGACGGACGCCGAGCGCGCCGACCATTGCAGCCGCCTTCTTTTCCTTCTGCACGAAGACGAGGCCGACGGGTTGACCGACGAGGTCCTCACGCAACTGGCACGCATGCGAACGCCCGCGGCCAGCGGGCGCATGCGCAGCGAAGTGGAGTTTCATCTCGATGCATTGCGCAACACGGCGTTCCCGATTGCGGAACGAAAAACGTCGGCGCGCATCGCGGTCCGCCTGGCCGAGACGCTCTATGGCATCGGCGACGAAGGCGACGCCGGCGTTTATCTCGATCAGATTTATGGGGCCGAGAAGGGCCTGAACACGTGGTTCGCATTTGATGCCATGGCCGAGATTGGGGATGAGTCGCACCGTCCGGTTTTCGAACGGGCGGTCCGCTCGGGCAATGCACGCGTGGCGCGCCGTGCGGCCCGCGCACTCTTTCGAATCCCGGCGCCCGGCCTCTTCGGCCCGCCGGTCGCGCTGGAGGGCGAGTATGTCTTCGCCGTGTCTGCGCCAACAACGACCTGGGTCGCGACCTGGACCGACTTCTCCGCCCTCGACATCGACATGTATTGGCCGGGCGGCGGTGAAACCAACGCGCAGGTGATGCTGCATCTCGTTGACTGGGACCACCTCTGGTACCAGTACCTCGTTCCGGGTTACCTGCAACCGGGCAAAACGAATCGGTTTCGAATCGATTTTTCCGGCGAGCTTTCACGCTGGAAGCCGCGTGGGCACCAGGCCAACTGGCATCTACGCGCACGGGCCGCACCCCAGGAAATCGCGGTGCACGTGTTCTCTGAAAAAGGGCTCGCCACGCGACCGGAGTTGACGCGAACGCGCGGCGTACCGCATCGCGATCGCCTGCCACCACGCGTGCGGCATGTGCTGGCGAACACCAACAGTGTGCCGTGTTACGAAAAGTTTGAACTCACGTTCGACCTTCCGGATCGCTATCGGAACCCCTTTGATCCGGAAGAGGTCGACGTCTCGGCCGAGATCACAACGCCGAGCGGGCGCCGCGTATCGGCGATCGGGTTCTATGCACGGCGATGCTATCGGGTCGTTGACGAGGCACGCGAACGCGTGTTGCCGCGAGGATCGCCTTACTGGTGTGCGCGTTATGCGCCCACGGAAGAGGGAGAACACCGATACCGCATCAAGGTGCGCGACAGCGCGGGAACAACAACCTGGGGCCCCGGCGTTTTCACCGCGACGGCGGCCCGGCGCCCCGGTTTCGTGCGCGTGTCACGCCGGGATCCGCGCTACTTCGAGTTCGATAACGACACGATGTACTTTCCGATCGGGCACAACATCCGGTCGCCGAACGACTTACGCATGAATCAGCAGTTTCCCTGGCGTCGCCGCTGGCAGGAGGGTGCGGCGGCATACCATCGATACTTCGAAGACATGGCCCGCAACGGCGAGAACTTCGTCGAGATCTGGGCATCGGCCTGGTCGTTGGGCCTGGAATGGACCCCGCGCCAGGCGGGCTATCACGGGCTCGGACAGTACAACCAGCTCCACGCCTGGCAGATGGATCGCGTGGTCGAGGACGCCGACCGGCGGGGTATCCACATCAACTATGTGGTCCACAATCACGGGAAGTTCAGCTCCTTCTCGGATCCGGAGTGGGCCTTGAATCCGTTCAATACGGTTAACGGTGGATACCTCTCGAACCCGCTGGCATTTTTTACGGACGAACGTGCGCAACGCGACTTTCTCAACCTGATGCGTTACACGATTGCACGCTGGGGCTACAGCCCGGGCATCTTTGCCTGGCAGCTCTGGAGCGAGCTGAGCCTGGTCGGCAACAGGAACGCCGACAACACGCATAACCGCAGCGATGTTGTGGCCTGGCACGCGACGATGGGCCGGGCGATCAAGGCGCTGGACCCGAACGACCACATGATCAGCACACATTATCACGGCGACTACAAGGTCCAGAGCAAGGCCATCATTGCGTTGCCCGAAATGGACCTATGCCCCGTCGACGGGTACCACGGCCAGGCCGATCCGCTCTACATTGTTGAACTCATGCGGCGCACGGCGGTGCACAACAATCCGCTCAACAAGCCGGTGCTGATTACCGAATTCGGCGGTTCGCACGTGGCGCAGGGCCTGAAACATCTGGAGGACACACTGCACGCGGCGGTCTGGGCGTCGATGTGCGTGCCACTCGGCGGCACGCCACTGTTCTGGTGGTGGGGCCTGATCGAAGAGGAAAACCTCTACCCGCGCTACGCGGCACTCGCCCGCTACATGCAGGGCGAAGATCTGCGGGACCCGAAATTGAAAATGTTTAATGCGCGGCTGACCGGTCCGGGGGCGGCCGGTAGCGGCGTCCGGTGCCTGAAGAGCGAGGACCGTGCCTATGGCTGGGTGCATGCCACGAAAGAATTTTCCAGCCGCGATCCGTTGGCCAAGCCGGATATCGCGGGCGTGCAACTCGGGCTGAGCGGAATGGCGCCGGGTCCCTATAGGATCGAATTCTGGGATACGATCAATGGCCGGCTCGCCGCCACGGTCGAGGCGCAGGTCACGGGAGGCAACCTGACGGCGGCGGTACCCGCTTTCGCGCGCGACGTCGCGTTCAAGGTCAAGCAGAGGCCGAGGCGATAGGATAGACGACGTGCGCCACGTCAGGGCGTGGTCTGTGCGGGCGCCGGCGACTTCGCGGCGGCGGAGACGCGCTGCCGGGCTGCGGCCAGGTCGGCCTCGACGGTCTTGATGCGTGCGCGCGCGGTTGCGAGCCGGGCCTCGCCGGCCTTGACGCGGGTTTGCGCGGCCCGCAGCTGGGCGGTGGCTTCGTCGGCCCGCGCCCGGCTCTGGCTGAATTTCGTTTCGAAGTCCGCTGCGCGCGCGCGCTCGGCGGCGCCCTGTTTGGCGAGTGCGTCGGAACGTGCTTTTTCCGCCTGCAAATCGGCCGTGGCTTTGCTGAACTGCCGCTCCACGGCGGTCAGGGCGTCGGCCGAATTGGCGCGATTGGCGGAGAGATCACGCACGAGATTGTTGAGCCGGATTTCCTCCGCGATCATATGTTCGATCTGCGCACGCAGGGGCGCGTGAGTGCCCTGTTCCTGCGCGAGTTGAGCAGCCGCTTCGGCGGCGAGATTGGAGACGGCGGCGACATCGGTCTCCAGGGCGCGAATGATGCGCTCCGTGATGCGTAGCTCGAGCGTGACGGTGGATCGCCGTGAGTCGTGCATCGCGGCATCGAGCCGCGCGGCATCCCGCTCGTCGTAGAGCCGGAAGCAGAGCGTTGCCAGCGCGGCGAGCGCAGCGCCAAATGCGGCGAGCGCGCCAAGTCGCATCCAGGTTGCGGTCCGTGTCGAATTCATCGTCTTGCCTGTATGATTTCAAAGAGGCGCCAGTCGCCCCAGTCGCGGTCGTAGAGCGTATTGTCGGTGCCGAGAGTAAAAATCCGGTCGTGCTTCCAATGCACGCTGTCGGTTGCGCTTCGTCCACGCGGACGGTGGATCAGAACATACAGATCATGTCCGAAGTAGTCATTTTTCAATTGCCCGAGGTTAAAGTCAAGCACGTGCGTAAAGAGTGGGCCGGCACCCGCGCGCAGGAGGCGGAAGCTGTCGTATCCGCAGACGAAAACCTTTGCGTATGGCGAGCGGTGGAGCACATGCGCGCGGATGCCGGGCAGGGCGGCTGCCGAATGTGCGTCGGCGGGGTGCGCCGTTGCGTGCGGCGACCAGGAGATCGCCAGGGCCAGCGAGACGGGTGCCCAGGCCCAGGCGGTGCGCTCGATCGAGAGTCGCCCGCCTGCCGCTGCTGCCGCCTGGGCCGCGGCCAGCACGGTCAGCACGGTCAGGCAGAGCTCAATCTGGCGGAAGTCCCAGGGCAATTGTGATCGGGCCATGACGGGCATCAGCAACAACAGGCAGAGGCCCGCGGCCGCAACGTAGGCGAGCGCGCGATTGCGTTTAGCGAAACCAACGAGCAGGGCCAACCCACAGAGTCCGCCGGCCAATTTGTGCAACCAGGTAATCGACGCCAGGGCGATGGGCGCGGCGACTCGCGACTCGGCCGAGAACATCGAGCGCACGAAATAGAACGGATCTCCGAGAATCAGCCAGTTCATCAAGCACCAGACACCAAGCGCATACGCAGCCGGCAGAAGCCCCAGGATCAAGGCCGCTTCGCGCTGTCCGCGCCGGGCGGAACGCATCAGGAGGTCGCACAGGATCAGGATCTGCAGCGCCGCGACCCAGGGCAAGAGGTCGGGGCTGGTCCCAATCATGAAGGCACAGGCGAAGCCGGCGTAGATCAGGCCCTGAAGCGAGCGTCTATCCACCCAGCGCGCCAGGCCCTGGGCGGCTAACAGCGTAAGGTATGCAACCGTCGTGCGTGACGAGCCGTTCATTGTCTCGTGCACAAACAGGGGGTTGAGCGCAAGCGCCCCCAGCAGGGGTAAGCGCAGGCGCCCGAGGTTCCAGTGTCCGCCGATACGGTAGAGCAGCCCCAGGGTGGCCAGGCCGAACGCGACGCTGACAATGCGCGAGGCAAGCGCTTCGTCGGCCAGGTACCGCACAAGGGGAAGCCGCAGCAGAAACGGGACCGGCGGTCGCCAGATCGATCCGACCAACGCCTGGCGGCCTTCGGTCGTGTTGTCGAGCAACAGCCGGCAGGCCGACTCCAGGACCCGCGTCTCGGCGTCGGGCTGCGGGCCGATCGTGTGGCTGATCGCCACGAGTGCCACAAAGACCAGCGCGAGGAGCAGCGGAACGAGCTGCCGGGCGGGTGGTTGGGCGCTGCTCACGAGGTGATCTCGGGTGTGTCTTCGAAGAGGCCGTGCTGGGTTTTTTCCCACTTGAACGGATCGGAGAAAAACTGCAGGAAGGCGCGCCAGCCGCTGTAACTCATCAACACCCAGTACACGGGCGCGAGGATGGCGTACTTAACCAGGTCGAAATAGCCACGGCGGTAACAGGCCACCGCGCCGATGTATAACAGCACAAAGTTGCCGAGAAAGAGGCACCCCATGCCAGCGGCGAAAACGAGGCCGGGGAACAGGGTGGCCAGGACGCTGAGCCGGAAGAAGAACCAGAGCGTAACCAGCGTCCAGAACAACGGATTGATCAGGACACAGAAGACCACGCCGCCGATCAAGGCCTGCAGGTGCAGGAAGCGCACGGGTCCCATGTCGCGCAGCAGGCGGTACGGGTTGCGCATGTGGACCAGATAGGTCTGGATGTAGCCCTTGAACCAGCGCGTGCGTTGCGGAATCCAGAAGGAGATCCGGCTACAGGCTTCCTCCCAGGTCGTTGTATCGAGCATGCGACAGCGATACCCGGCGCGACAGATACGGATGCCGAGGTCGCAATCTTCGGTGACGTTGTAGGCGTCCCAGCCCATCAGTTCGCGCAGTTTCTCCGTCACGAAATGGTTGGATGTCCCGCCCAGCGGAATAACGGAGTCGATCGCCGAGAGGCCGGGCAGCGAAAGGTCGAACCAGGCGGAATACTCGGCGGCGAAAATGCGGGTCAGCAGATTCTGGTGGGGGTTATAGAAATTGAGCCGCGACTGCAGGCAGATCACGTCCGGCGCCACTTCCTTAAAGGCGGCGACCGCTTTACGCAATTGATCGGGCTCCGGCCGATCCTCGGCGTCGTAGATGACCAGGTAAGACCCTGTCGCGGCGGCAAGGCCTACGTTACAGGCCTTGGGCTTGGTGCGTGGATGCGATTCGGGCACAAGCGTCACGTGGAATCCGGCCGGCAGCGTCAACTGCGCGACGGCCTCGCGCGTAAGATCATCATCTTCTTCGAGCAGAAGCTGGACGTCCTTTTTGTGCGCGGGGTAGTCGAGCGCCTCCAGTGCGGTGACCAGGTGTCCGACCGACTCCGGTTCGCGGTAAAGCGGCACCATGATCGAGTAGACCGGGAGCTCGTCCTCGGACAGCGCCGCGCATTGTTCCGGGCTGATGTGCAACTCGGCGCCCGAACGCAAGGAGCAGCGAACGAGCATGATCTTGTACAGGGTGAAGACGACGTAGAAGAGCGTCGCGAAGAGGATGAACGCGCGCGCGGTCGGCCAGGGATGCGTGATCAGTAGCGCGATGGCGGCCGCGCTGAAGACGATCATCAGCAACTTCTGCACGGTCGTGAGCGGCACGCTGGCGCTGAGATGCGGCTTGCGGTGGCTCAGCTCGAGTGGGTCGACGGTCATTCGCGGCTCCGTCCGGACAGGGCCCGGGCCACGATCTGTGCGACCAGGCGGTGTCCGCGCGGCGCGAGGGCGAGATCCTGCGTGCGCGTGAACAACCGTTCCCGCGGCGGCAGGCAGGAGAAAGCCGTGTAGAGATCGGCCACCGGCACCGCACGCGCGTCGGCCACACGACGAACAGCCGCAGCGCAGGGGCGAACGGATTCGAGTCCGGAGGGAAAAGGCGGCGGCGTCAACCAGACAACGGGGAGCTTGATCGAGGTGGTGATGAGATCCGTCATCGCCGCCGCGTGTCGTTCGATGCGGGCGATGTCGCGCATCTCCAGCATGTCCATCAGGCCAATGCTCAAGACGACGAGATCGGTATCCGGCCCGACGAGTTCACGCACGCGGACGAACTTCTCAAGCGGGCCGGCCGAAGGCGCCGCGCCCCGTTCGACCGCCAGGCGCTTGAGGGCAATGGCGTGACGATCGACGCCCAGTTGCCGCGCGAGCACGCGGTCACAACTCTGTGCGCCGACACGCGATCCCGGCGGCAGCAGGCAATCGTCGATCCAGACGATACGCCGCGGTGCGGCCCGGGTGGCAAGTGGTGCCTGCCGGACGTGGCCGGCGCCGTGATGCGGCACAAGGACCAGTTGGCGCCCCTCGGCATCCAGCAGGCGGTCGCCAACGGCGCGCACCGGCAAGGGGTCGAACGGTGGCCGAAGAAACAGGGTGGTGCCGCCGGCGAGGGTGACGTTCTGATGCAGGACCCGCCACTCGATACGTGCCAGGTCGCCTGCGCGTTGGGCCGGAAGCGGGACACGGGTGCCCTTCTTGCTGACCGCGATCTCCCGGACGTGGTGCGTGGGCGGTCCTTCTGCGGGGTGGAACGTGATTTCGACTTTAAACGCATTGTGCTTCGCGGGTGCCGTCCCGAAGGCGGTCACGGCGGCCATGATCTTGTCCTGTGGATAGGCCACGGACGGGACTTCGACGAGGTGAAAGGCGGCCGCGTACTGGTCCGCAATCGCCGGGCGCGCATCGATGGTATGGCGCACACTGGCAACGAAACCATGTGTGTCGCGGATGACCAGTTCCGGGCGATGCCGGGCGGCGGCGGTATAAACGTGCAGCGGACCCGCGGCGATCGAATCCGCCCCGTCCCCGAATCGCCATAACGCCTGCCGCGCGCCGGGCAACCAGTGGTGGGTCGTATTCCGGAACTGCACGGGCACAAAAACCTCGGGGTGGGAGCGGAAGACATAGGCCCGGGCGGGCTTGTATCGGAAGGCCGGCTGTATCGGTTTGTTGATCTGCTCAAGGCGGAAGTCGTCGAGCCAGGTTGCCGATACAAAAGCGGCGGAAGGAATCGGAACCGCGCGGGTTGTCCCCGGAAGCAGCCAACGCAGGTGCAGATCGAGCGTGGGGCCCGAGGCGGCGTAGGTCTCCAGCAGGTGCGTGCCGGCTTCAATGTGCACCGGCGGCCCGGATTGACTGCCGGGAGCAACGTGCGGGTCATCCCGCTGGGCCACGGGTTCGCCGTCCAGAAAGACGTAGGCGCTGAGTGGCGTCTGTACGGTGATCCGGTACACGCCTGTGGTGGGGAAGGCGACGGCACTGCGCGTGCGGACGATCCAGCGCTCGGTCGGCTTCGCCTTCGCGGCGCGTGGGCTGATGACGGGGGCGGCGTTTGTCATCGACAGCCGCAACGACTTTGCGGGCCGCGGAGACAGGCTGTGCAGGTACTGCATTTTCTCCCAGGCGTTAGGGATGCCCTTGCCGGTCAGCGGATAGACGGTCGCCTGGATCGGCGTGGGGTCTGTCACGGGCGCCGTGGCGCGACGCACCGCCGCCGTGCCGCCGAAATAGAAGACCACGCGCTGCGGGGCCGCCTGGTTCGAGAGGCCCACGAGAAGGTGTGTGTTCCAGGGGTCGGCACGCAGGATGCGAAAGGGCAGGGAGGATCCATCGGCCGCGAC
Source organism: uncultured Verrucomicrobiota bacterium (assembly GCA_913047795.1). Lineage (GTDB taxonomy): Bacteria > Verrucomicrobiota > Kiritimatiellia > CAJWTS01 > CAJWTS01 > CAJWTS01. Next base: position 17,428 of record CAJWTS010000045.1, read on the forward strand.
AGGGTCCACCACGGGAACCTTTGATGCGCGCGCAGCGTCTAAAGGGGACGAAAGGGGAAGCGCGGATTCAGGCAGGGCCAGCAGGGCCGTCGAACCGCTATGCGGGGGTACGCGGAAGACCGCGCGCCGGGGGTGCTCGCTGCGGTGCCAGGGCGGCTTGGGACCTGCGGCTCGGACGGGAAGAGTGATCACCGCCAGACACAGTCCAATCGCTAGAATGCGTACAAACCTATACAACCGCAGCATATCGGTGTTGTCCGGCAAATGCCGACTTCCGTACGGGAACTAAGCCTTTGAATCAGCGCCCATGCCGATTCCATAATCCAAACACGCCGTTTGGCACGTTTGTTGCGATGTAGCAACCGTACCTATTGTTGCAATCTTCGTGCCACGATAGCTAACGGGCGACTTTAGGGCCTTCCTCATGAGTGTTGTGGGGGCGGGGTCCAAGGGGTATAACGACATACGATAACAGGTATTCGGGGTGCACAAGCAACACCAAAGACAGATTCGGGGCCACCGTTCAGGGGCAGGCTTTACGCTGGTTGAGATTCTGGTTGTGATCGGGATCATCGCGCTGCTGGCGGCCATGCTGTTTCCGGTCATGAAGAAGGCCCGGCGCAAGGGTCTCGTCACCCATTGCGAAAACAATCTGCGCCAGCTAAGCTATGCGCTTCTGATGTTTCGCGAGGAGAACAACGACCATAATGTTTCGTGGCTCTCGCGTCTCTACCCGGACTATATTAACGGCACCGAGTCACTGATCTGCATCGCGGATCCGTCGGACGGCGCGGACGGATCGAAGCCGGACGCGGACGTCGCCGAGGGCGACACGGTGGCCGACACGCAATACGACGAGACGAACGACGGGACCAACAATCTGCATGGGACCAGCTATCGCGACCGCAATACCCAGGCCGATGTCTGTAGTTATTTATACGAGTTTTGTAACGCCGAATGTTCATGGGGGTGGCAGTGGTACCTGGGCAATGGTAGCTTGAGTCCGTCCGAACTAGACGCGGTGGATCGCGATGGGGACGGGACGACGACATGGGAAGAGGTTAAATGGTACCAGATGCGCTTTGGCGACACATCCAACGGCGGTCAGCCCTACCTCACGCATAAATTTCCGATTGTGCGTTGCTTTCATCATTTCTTCGACGACCACTTTACCGTTCCGGATACGCTTCCCGGGACATACAAGGGCGAGGGATTAACGTTGAATGTTTCCTACGACGGCAATGTTTTTCGAGCGCCATACACCTGGGAATATGCAAAATAGAACGCGCATGAAGGGCTTTCTCTCCATGGTTGTTGTTGCCACGGTCGTCGTGGCGGGCTGCATAACCCCGCCGCCGGAGGCGGACGAGGCCGACTTGCGCAACTCCCCCAGTGCCCGGTTGGCGCGCGCGGAAACGCTGTATCAGCGCGAAGCATACACGGAGGCGATGCAGATCTGCCTGATCCTGGCCCGCCAGGACCAGATGATGCCCGGCCTGGCCGACCTGCAGAGCCGGATCGCGGCGCGCATCGCGCGGCAGCGCTCCGGGGATCTGCGGGCGCACAGCGCCAATACCGTGCCGAAAGCCCAGAACGACATTGAGGAGTCGCGGTCGATTCCTGATACGTTTCGCCTGCGCCGCGCCGTGCGGGGCGAGTCGGGAGCGATTCGCAAAGCAGCCACGCGCATGGCGCAGGTGCTGCAGAGGAAGGTCTCGGTGCATCTCGAGGGCGCCGACCTGCAGGCCTTTGTGTTGGCCATGGGCGAGGCGGACAACGTGAATATCATCGCGGACAACGATCTCGGCGGCGGCGCGATCAATATTCACGCCGATGACGTGCCGCTCAGGGAAATTCTCGACTACGTGGCGCGCAACCTGAACGTGTCCTTCCACGTGGGGGAGAGCCTCATCTGGGCGACGTCGCGCAGTGCGGAGGAGTCGGAATCCCCGCTTGAGACACGCATCTATCGCCTGCGCAAGGGCGACCCCGGGCTGACGGTCGACGTGGATGCGGGTGCCGGTGCTGCGTTCGATGAAAGCCATGCCCTGTTGCAGGATGCGATCAATCGCTTCGTGCCGCAGGTTGCCGGCGCCGATTTCCTGTACAACCGCAATGCGCACGTGGTGATTGTGAAAAACACACCCGCGAACCATGCGCTCGTCGAGGATATCCTCGAATCACTGGATGTGACGCCGCCGCAGGTGTTGATCGAGGCGCGATTTATTACCGTGCGGGTCAGCAACCTGCGCGAACTCGGTATCGACTGGATCCTGAACAGCCCGGTGACGGTGACGCGCGAGGCCGTGCTGGAGAACGGTGTGGCCGCCACCAAGCCGCAGACGCAGATCGATCAGGGTGCCGCGATTGGATTCCCGCCGTTCCCCAACGAAGCCATCGGGGCGAACCTGGCCTACACCGGTATCCTGACGGACCCGATGTTCCAGGCCGTGCTGCACGCGCTCGAGAATTCCGGGAAAGCGCGCGTGTTGTCCGTGCCGCGCGTCACGACGGTGAACAATCACCAGGCCGTGATCCATGTCGGCGAGAACTTCCTGTATTTTGACACGTTTCGAACCATCGAGACGACCGATACGATCACAACGGACGGTGTCATCACCACGATGACGAACCAACGACTTGTCCCGGAGGGATCCCCGATCGAGGTGCCGCTGGGTATTTCGCTGGGCGTTGTGCCAAGCGTCGGGGCCGACCTCAAGTCGATCACCCTTTCGCTCAACCCGCACATCGAGGCGTTCGTGCGCTACGAGGAGTGGGTAACCTCGACCGATAGCGCCGGCACCGACACCAACCGGCTGGACCTCCTGCGGCTGCCAATTTTCAAAGAAACGGATATCAACACGAAGGTCGTCGTGCGCAGCGGCGAGACGGTTGTCATGGGGGGCATCATCCAGTCCTCGGATCAAAAGAGCGTCAACGCCGTGCCCCTGTTGTCCTCGATACCGCTGCTGGGCAACCTGTTCAAGCACGATACGGTGGAGCGCGTGGAGGAAAACCTGTTGATTTTTGTTACGGCAACCATCATCTCGGAGATTGGCGAGGACCTCGTGCCGCTGGAGGAGACCGCCGCGACGGCATCGGGGGCTCCGTAGATGAAAGCGGCCCCAAGGGGGAGCGTCGTCGGCCTGGATATCGGACGCCACGCGGTGCGCGCTGCCTGGATCGAACTGCGCGGTGCGGCGCCGGTGGTGAGCCGCCTTGAGTCGCTGCGCCTGCCTGCCGACGGCGCCGATAGCACGGGTGTGATCTTTCCGTGGCTCGAGCAGATCAAGCTTGGCCGCACGCCCTGCGTTGTTGCGCTTAGCGGCGACCAGTGCATGTTTCAGCCGCTGCGCCTGCAGCCCAACGATCCGCGGTCACTGAAGCAGGCGGCGGAGATGGAGGTCATCCAGTTCAACGAGATGTCTTCCGAAACGATGGCCTATGCCTATGCGCCGATTGAGCTGAACCCGGTCGAGCAGCGGCTGATCCTGGCCATGGCGCGCCCCTCGCTGCTGGAGCGTGTGCTGGATACGTCGAATACGCTCGGCATCCGCGTCGTCGACGTGGTTCCGGCGCCGGTGGCGCTCTTCAACGCGCTGGGCGCGGACGCGCAGGATCCCGAGCGGCCGAACCTGCTCGTCAACATCGGGCGCCTGACCACCAATGTCGCCATCGGGTCATCGGCCGGGTTGCTCTTCGCGCGTTCATTCTCGACGGGTGGCCAACTCTTTACGGATGCGATCGCGCGTTCGGCAGGATTGGCCTCCAGCCAGGCCGAGATACTCAAGGCCGACGAGGCCACCCTGGGCGATGAATCCCAGCCCTACGCCGCCGACCTTTCGCGGGCCGGCGGCATGTGGAGCGGCGAGCTACAGGCCTGTCTGTCCGTCTTCCAGAGCCTCTATCCGGAGGCATCGACCAAGCCGGCCCGCGCGATACTCAGCGGCGGCGGGGCCGCGTTACGCGGCCTGCCTGAGCATTTGGCCACGATGCTGCGCATGGACGTTGAGCGGCTCGAGACGCTGCCCCTGGTGGGCGCGGTCGAAGAGCCATCCGAGTACGCGATTGCGATCGGCCTGGGCATATCGGGGCACGCGGCGGCGGCCGTCGATCTGAGCCTGTTGCCCGACCAGATGCGTGCGGAGCAGGTCTTCCGCACGCAGAAGCCGCACTGGATCGCTGCGGGGATCGTGGCGGCCCTGGTTCTGGGCGTGACCGTGTTCGGCGGCTATCGTGACCTGCGCCGCAGCCAGGCCAAGCTGCGAACACATGCTTCGAGTCTGAAAAAACGCGAGACCCTGGTGCAGGAGATCGAGACCACGCGCCGCGGCATAGAGCTCTCGCGCAAAATGGCCGCACCGGTCGGAGAGCTCCTGGGGACGGGCCCGATGATGCGCGACATCATCACCCTGGTCGCAACCTGCATGGATACGCGCGACTGGCTGACCATGATTTGCGACGGGCATACGTACTTCTCGGTCAAGCGCGCCAATAAAGACGTGCCGGACGGCGAGGGTCCGCTGTTGGAACGGCATGCGGTTAAGGAGGGCCGAGTCGGATTCGAGCGCGTCATTCTTGAAGGCTACACGCCGACCCGTGACCTGAGCACCGTCAAGGCGTTGATCGCGCGGCTGGAGACCACCAATTTCGTGGCGTCGGCCGACTTGCTCTATGATGACATGCTGACTTCGGAAGCCGTTGCGACGAATGTTGCGCGCGACGTGGCGGCCCGGCGATTCGTGATCGACCTGGAGGTGGCACAATGATGAAGGCGCTGCGACTCGACGGGTTTAGCGAACGCCAACAGGTCATGACGATCATTGGCGGCGCCGCGGCGGTCATCGCGATCCTGACCTATTTTCTGCTCTGGCCGCAGCTGCGCGAACGCCGCGCCATACGCAAACAGATCTCAACCATCAGCGCGAAACTTGCCAAGTCCACCTACGCAACCGGAGAGGTGGCGCTTAGTGCGCGCCGGGCGGCCTTGATCAAGAATCGCGGGGTCCTCGACAGCGAATGGACCAACATCGTGGCGCAGGTCGGCGCCTTTCCGGCCGAGACGGCTTTGACCAACCCGGCCATCTCCACCATTGAGTACAAGATGGCGCTCTTCGATGTACGCGAAAATCTTGGACGCAAGGCGACCGAGGTGGCGATCAGCCTTCCGCCGGGTCTCGGCATGCGCGACACGGTGGACAGCAGCGAGGATCCGCGTCAGCTGATGCTACAGTTGCGCGCGCTCGAGAAATTGGTCGATTTGGCCATTGATATCCGCATCGAAATGCTGCGGCACGTGACGCCCTTGCCGCCGATCCGGCATAAAATACCGGGCAAAGAGGATGAGTTTGTGGAAGAATATCCATTGCACATCGAGTTCTACGGGAGCCTGCAGAATCTCTATGATTTTTTGCACGAGACGCTTGAGCCGGGTCGCGTTTTCGCGCTTAAGCATCTTCTCGTGGAGGCCGCGTCGGCGAACAATGCCGAATTGCTCAACATCGACGCGGTGATGAGTGCGATCGTGTTTATGATCGATCCTACAAAAATCAATCCGCCACCGAAAAGGAAAAGACGCACCGCACCGATGGGGTATTAGGCGCTGCGGAAGAGTTGATGAATGCTGCGACCCGATGGTTGATGAAGGCCGACGCCCGCGCGGTCATGCTCGGTCTTATCGCCGCCCTGTGTCTGACCGGGGCGTGGTTTACGTGGGAGGAGTTTTCCCCGCCGGATTCCAGCCTGCCGAGCCTAAGGAAACCCAAGAAAGGGTCCCGTGTCGAGGTGGTCGACCTCGGCCTGCTGGCCGCGGTCGAGTCACGCCGATCATACGCGCGCATGCAAATTCCGGGGAACCCGTTCATGTCGTCGGACAAGGCCTGGACCTGGAGCCCCAGCCGGGCATCACGACCGAAAGGGCCGCCACCGCCGCCGGCGAAATTACTGGAGAACATCATGGCTGCCGCCAGGAACCCACCGACCCGCAAGCCTAATCCGCCGCCACCGCGACGCGCGCCCCCACCGCGACGGGCGCCGCCGGCACGCGCGCCGGTGGCTGTACCGGTGCCGGCGGCCGATCCCAAAGTTGTTGAGGTGCTGCCGGGGCCCGCCGAGGACCCTGCGCCGGGTGTTGCCGGCGTGCCGCGCAGACCACGTGAAGTCGTGCGCCTGACGTACCGCGGATCCTTTCGCCGTTCCGACGGGCGGGTGCTCGCGCTGATTCACGACTCGAAGTCGGACCGTGCGGTCTTCTATGCCGTGGGTGCGGACGTGCTCGGCGTCACCGTGCTCGATATTAACAATGCCGAGACCGCCGTGCTGCAGGCGAATGGTGAGGCGGCGGCGCTTATACGCGGCGAAGAGAGCCCGTTCGAGGAGGGAAACCATGCCGACTGACGCGAATCCGGCCAGTGTTGAGAAACGCCTTTTTTCCGATCAGCTCATGCTGGAGATGGGGCATGCGCTTGTGGACCGTGAGATCATCACGCGCGCACAACTCGATGAACTCATGTCCCGCAAGGCACTCACCGGGGAAAGCCTGGACAAGATGCTGGTCAAAGAGAAAATCGCCGGGGAGCGGCAAGTGCTGGAGGTCTTGTCCGAGCTTACGAACATGCCTTTCCGGCACATCGCGGACCTCTCGGTCTCGCACGACGCGGTGACGTTACTTCAGCCGCGCGCGGCGCTGCGATTCGAGGTTCTTCCGGTCATGGCAGAGAACGGTGTCATTACGCTCGCGACCCGCAACATTCCCGATCAGACCACGGCGGACAGCCTGCGCATGCTGCTGAACCAGGCCGTGGAATGGATCCTGTGCATGGAGTCGGACATCGCGAAGTCCATCAAGCATTTCTATGGACTGGGGGCGGAGACGATCGACGACCTGGTTCAGACGGGCGATGCAATACCGGTCGAGATCGACACCTCCGACGTCACTCTTGACGAGGCGGACGAGGGGATCATCAAGTTCGTGAATCAGATCATCGGCGAAGCGATTGCAATGAAGGCCACGGATATTCACATGGAGCCTTTTCGCGAGAACCTGATCCTGCGTTTTCGCGTCGATGGTATCCTGCAGAACGTGCCCGTGCCCAAGGGCGTTGAGCAGTTTCGGCGCGCCCTGGCCTCCTGCGTCAAGATCATGGCGGACCTGAACATCGCCGAGAAACGCAAGCCGCACGACGGCCGCATCAAGGTGCGGCGCGGTACGGAGGAATTTGATTTGCGCGTGTCCATTTTGCCGACGCCCCACGGCGAGACGGTCAACATGCGAATCCTGAATGCGCAGCAGATGTTCATCGACCTCTCGCACCTGGGGCTCGCCGAGCGGCAGATGATCCCGATTCGCGCCCTGGCCGAGTTGCCCCACGGCGTCATCCTGGTTACGGGACCCACCGGTAGCGGCAAGACGACGACCCTGTATGCGCTGCTCTCGCACCTGACTAACAATGACGTCAAAATCATTACCGTCGAGGAACCGATCGAATACCAGATCAACGGGATCTCGCAAATCCAGGTGCACCAGGAGATCGGGTTGACCTTTGCGAGCATCCTGCGCTCCATTTTGCGCCATGATCCCGATATCGTGTTAATTGGGGAAATTCGCGATTCGGAGACGGCGGATATCGCCGTGCGCGCGTCGCTGACGGGACATCTGGTGTTCAGCACCTTACATACCAACGATGCGCCGAGCGCTGTCACGCGGTTGATCGATATGGGGATCGAGCCCTTTCTCGTCTCGTCCTGCCTGGAGGGGGCCATCGCGCAACGCCTCGTGCGGCGACTGTGTTCCGCCTGCCGCGTAGAGACCACCGTCGAGGAGCCGATCATGGACGAGATTCGTAGCCTCTACCCGGATCGCGTTGACGGCGCGACCCTGTACGCGGCTCAGGGTTGTCCGGACTGCAGCTTCACCGGGTATAGCGGCCGGATCGGGCTTTTCGAGATCATGGTGATCAACGACGCGCTGCGATCGACGATTGTGCAGGCACGGCCATCCAACGAGATACAGGCCCTGGCGCGAGAGAATGGCATGGTGACCTTGCGCGAGGACGGCTGGAGCAGGGTGCTGGACGGTATGACGTCGGTTGAAGAAGTCTTTCGCGTGGCGCGCAAGGCAGACAGTTGATGAACAAGAAAGAGAGAGAGAAAGAACTGATGAATCGTTATATGCCAGGAGTATTGGGACTTTTAACAGCCATTGGACTCGTGCTGATTGGCTGCGACCACGACGACGACCTCTCGGGCGAAACCTTTGAATTGCAGCCGCGAACGGTCACCATGATCGCTACCGAACCCACGGTGGAGCTGCAGGTTATCGGTGGTGTTAATCCCTTTGTTTGGACGCTAAGCGATGCCACGCGGGGCACGATCAGCGGCGCCGGGCGCCGCGTGACCTATACGCGCACGGCGGACAACGGCGTGAACACGGTTAAGGTTACCGACAGTCGCGGATTTTCATCGACGTCCACCATCGTCCAGCGCGACGACCCTGAGGAGCTTGAGGCGCTGGTTATTGCGCCCACGACCGCGACTACCGACGGCGATGGCGTTATCATCTTCACCGCGACGGGCGGCACCGGGGACTATCACTGGGAAGTGGATCCCGGGGGCTCGATGAGCCCGCGCACCGGGGCGAGCACGGTCTACACCAGCGACAGCACGAATACGGATGTCGTGGCGCTCTCAGACGGTGATACCATCGTCTTTACGATCGTCACGAAGAATTAATTGCGTCCCATGGTCTGTAGCCGTACCGGGCACATACGCCAGGCGTTCGCTCTTGCCCTTGCCGGCGGGCTTCTTGTCGTGCCGGATGCGACACGCGGCGAGTCCCGCCTGGCCCCCGGGCGCACGACCTACCTGACGATTCCGAACGTCCCCGGCCCGAACGCGGTTTACTTACCCACCAATACCGCGACCGGGCGGACGTGGCCGCTGCTGGTCCACTATCACGGGGCCGACGGGCGTGCGAACGTAGAGACCTGGCGCAGATATACCCGCGGCCGGGACTGGGTCTTGCTGGGCATGGAATACAGGGAGCGCGGCTCGCGCGGCACACTTGCCGCGGAGAGCCGGAACCTGCATCGCGCGGTGGCTTTCCTGGCAGAAGAGGTGGGCATTGACAGCGACCGCGTCTATCTTGCGGGATTCAGCAAGGGCGGCTGGTGGGCCAGCATGTTGGGCGAGTACGAAATAGACCGGATTGCCGGCATGATCATCCTTGGCGCGGGGCGCCCCCGGAGAGCGCGCGCGTTGCCGCGCGAGCTCAACGGCAAACCGATCTACATCGGAGTCGGCTCTGAGGAGATCAACTGGATGCCGGCACGTCGCGCGGCCGTTGTGTATCGGAGCATGGGCGCAGGGGTCTCTTTCGAAGAATTTGCGGGATTGGGCCACGCTGTTCCCGGCCGCGCGCCCGGGCTCGCGGATTGGCTGGAAGCCGCCGGCCCGTTGCACGCCGGTCGTCGCCGGCCCGCAACCGAACAGGTGCTTGTGGACTGGTACCGGACCGCATACGCCAGCGCGTTGCAAGAAACGAATGGCATACTGCAGCACCGCGCCTTGCTGCAACTTGCGACGAACGCCAAGCTGGCCCTCTGCGGATCGACTGCCCGGCGCCAGGTGGCGCGTCGGCTGAAGCAACTCCGTGCGGAGAACGACGTGGCCGCGGACTGGATGGCGCAACAGCGGCTTGACGCGTTGCTGTGGAAGGAATTCAAGATGGACGTGCTGGACGATATGCAGGCGGTTGTGGACGGCCTGCGTGGACTGGCGAAGGACTTTCCCGAGACGCCATCCGGCGCGCGCGCGGGTGCGCACGCCGAACGCGTGGAAGCGGCCCTGGCTGAATCGCGCGAAGCGACGGACGCGGCCCGTGCTCGCGTGGCGCGCGAGGCGGCGGAAAAAGAGTCGCGCGCCACGGACCGCGATCGCCTGAAGGGCCCGACGCGCGGAATCCGGCGGATCGAAAGTGAGTAGCCCGCGTGACGTACGCCGTTGCGGTGGTGCGGTGCCTGCGGGTCCGGGCGGGGCCGACCTCGTTACTCCGCGTCGTCGCGGATGAGTGAGCGGACCATGGCGCGCCAGTCCAGCGCGCGGTTACCCAATGTCTGAAGGATCTGGATGCCGAGCATGTGGGCTTCATCCTCTTCTTCATCCGTCGATTCGCACCAGGCCACCTGCCCCACGTGGTTGTAGGACTCGTCCGGCTCCGAGATATCGACCTGGAGACGCAGAATGGCACCGAGGGGGATCGAACAAGGCACCGTGAAGCGCAGGCCGGCGGCGGAAATGTCCCGCGTCGCACGCTCGAAGACCATGCCCTCAAGGGCAGGCGCCTCGCGCGCCACGAGCACGACTATGCGCACGGGCGCGGTATTCCTGATCCGGGGATCAAGCCGTCTTTCGTCCATATTGTCCATGATGCCGGTATCTTCAGAAGGCGAACAAAAGCTTATACCACTCGTCCGGCCGTATCGACAAGCGCGCACTCGCGGATTGCATTTCCTATTTGCCGAGAGCAGCGGCGAGTGCCATGATTTGAGACGCATGCCGGACGAACGCAGAGCGTTTCAGCGGATCGCGGAGAACAACCCGGCGATCGTTCACGTGCGCATGACTCCGCGTGGCGACGAGACGGGCAAACGACCCCTGCGCCCCGACCCTGTTGCGCGAGAACGCGAACAATGAACTCGATTAACTCCACGGTAATCCATTTTCTGGCTGGCCTGGCCGTTATTTTTGTAGCCGGCAGGTTACGGGTGCGAATCGCGCGCCCGGGCTTTAAGGTCAAGGCGGGGCCGGGGCGCGTCATGTTTTACCTGCTCGCAACGATCGGGGTGATGGGCGGGCTGTTCTCGACGCTTGCGGCCTACGCCGCCTTCATGGGCCCGCTCTTTGTCGGACCAATCGTTATGCCGGCAATCGAACACGAGTACTTTCAGGTTTTCAAGCGTGACGCGATGACTTACGTGCGCGGCAACGTGGCGATCACCGGCACGCCCACCACGGCATGGCGCGGCATTTCGAATAAGAGCATGCAGCTAACGGTCCGCAACAAGGGTAATCGCGAGGTGGCGTTCATCACGATTGCGTTCCGCACCGGCCGCGGAACGGGGCGCACGCCGTATGAAAAGAAGGTCGAGGGACCCTTCGCGCCCGGGCAGGACAGCACGACCTTCGTGCGATTACCGTCCTACGTGAGCCGCGTGTACTTCTCGAAGAAGACAGGCCCGCTGGAGCTTACCATCGTCGCGGCGCGGTTCTAGCCCAGGTCATCGTAGGGGTACCCGGCTTCGGTCAGCATGGCCGTGAGCGAGTGCCATCCCGCGCGTACGGCATCCGGCGGACCGGCCAGACCCAGGCGGAGTTGCGAACCGTCGGCTGTGTCGCGCGGCAGGCTTGAGAAGGACAAGTCGGGGTGGCTGGCGACGAAGGCCTCCATCAGCGTCGTCAGGTCCGCTTCGCGCGCGCCGGGAATGATCACGGTTCGCGCGGTGCGCTTGGGACCGGGCGCGTACCAGTGGTCTAATACCCAGGTCATCATGGCGGACGCCATGTTCGGAAAGCCGGGTACGAAATGCCCGTTGCGGATACGAAACCCGGGGACGCGGTTGACCGGGTTCGGAATGAGCGTTGCGCCCGCAGGAAAGTCGATCATCCGCAGGCGAGGCTCGTCAGCATCGTCACCGAATTTATCGCGCAAGATGGCTTCGCCCTCGACATGCCGCTCGATGGAGACGCCGGCGGCTTGTGCGGCGCAGTCACGCGTGTAGTCGTCCGGCGTGCCGCCGATTCCGCCGCAACAAAAGAACGGTTCGGACTGATCCATGGCCCATTGTAACTGTGCCGTTATCAGGTCCGGGTCGTCGGGCAGGATCTTGGTAAAGCGGAACGCCAGGTGCCGCTGGGCGAGCAGGTCGCGCGCAACCAGGAAATGGCAGTCGTCGACCCGACCGTCCAGGATCTCGTTGCCGATAATGATCAGGCCGAACCCGGAGACAGATTCTAGATTTTCGGACATTGAACAATACCCTATAAAGTTAATATTTGGGCGCGCCGCGGACCCGCGTCCGACGTCGCGGCCAGGCACACCCGCTCTGAACATCGTTCATATCCATATGTTGGGGCATCGGCGGACAAAGCATCAACCCCTTGTGCCTTGCATCGCCGGGCCACATGGAACAAAGGCACCCGTGGCGTGCTCTCGCAACCACAAGACACCGAGAAGCACCTGCCGTTCCTGATTCAAAGCGTCCACTCCGACAAGGGTTCAGAATTCCTCAATCATTCCTTCTGCGCAAATCGCAAGCCCACCAACAAAACAAAGGGCCTCTCACGCTATAGCAAACCCCATGACCCGCCCAGGACACCCTATCCACGACGCATATCATATGAACGAAGCCCGGAAAACTCCTTTGACCGAGACCTATTGCAATCTCAACCCCTTCAAATTGAAGAAACAGATTGACGACAAACAGAGCCGGATTCTCAATGCACTTCGGTAACATTTACCCCAGGGCAACACGGATTGCCCCGCGACAGGAACGTAACACTACATTCGGAGCCGACACAAATTTGTTGTAATTTGCGACATTGGGACTAAAGCGGCTACGAATAAAAGCTTATGTAAGTGCACCATTTTGGGCGAGTTAGGACAAGTGCTGCATTTTCCGCTTTTATTACAGGCATAAGCGGTGCTAAAGGGATCGCCGTAGCACAGGGGTGCGTACACACGAGAAGAAGAAACAAACAAAGAACAAGAAGAACCTGAGGAGTAAAAAAGATAATGAAACACATGAAATACTTGCTGCTGGTCGCCGCGGCGTTCGGCTTGTTGGCGAATCCAGCAGTATTTGCAGATGAGCATGACGCGGCGGCAGCCGGTCTGGACGTTTCGACCGCGTATATATTCCGCGGCGCGACGGTCAGCGACGATGTCGGCGTGTTCCCGTCCCTGGAAGGCGTGTTCAATGGCGTCACGGCCGGTGTCTGGGCGTGGTTCGATACCGATGATTCAGAGGTCGAGGAAATAGACATCTATTTCTCGTACGATCTCGATCTCGGTGGCGACGCGGTCGACGTGTCGATTGGTTACACCGAGTACACGTATCCGAACACGACCGACGCTACGGATCGCGAAGTCAGTGTCGTCCTCGAATTGGACGGTGCGCTTTCGCCTTCAGTGAGCGTCCATTACGGATTCGAGGGTGCGCTGGATGAAGGTCTCTATGTTGAGGCCAACCTCAGCCGTGACCTCGACCTTGGTGAGAGCCTGACCGTCAACGCCGGTGTGACGCTGGGTGCGCAGCTTGGCGACAACGTCGCGAACGATGGCTTGGCCTTCGCCAAAGTCTCGGTTTCGACCAGTGTCGGCATCGCGAACGTTTCCGTCAGCTACATCATCGAGACGGATGACGACGTTCAGTTGATCGACGAAGACGTTTATGGTTCAATCGGTGTAGGCTTCCCGCTGTAAGCGAGTTCCTCACTGTACCCCCTGCACATTTAACCCTTCGGCCCCCCCTGGGGGCCGAAGGGTTTTTCTTTGCCTACGCGGGGCCCAGGCCTACGGCCATGCCCGCCGCGAAGCCTTCGCGAGAAGCCCATTGTTTGAGCAAACAATTGGCGATATAGTTGCTTCCGCTGGCGGGACGTGACGACCGGCACGAGGGTACTTGGATGTCTCAATCGATTGCACAGCTTCTGCTTGTCGGCGCCGGGGGATTCGTGGGGTCGATTCTGCGCTATGGCGTCAGCGGCCTTGTCC
>CAJWTS010000046.1 GCA_913047795.1 uncultured Verrucomicrobiota bacterium
ACATTCCTGCGCCGCGACCGCTGCCGCGCAGCCGCCGCTCGAGCCGCCCGGCACGTAGTCGGCGTTCCACGGGTTGCGCGTGACTTTAAACGCGGATCCCTCCGTGCTGGAACCCATCGCAAATTCGTCCATGTTGGTGCGTCCCGCCAGCACAGCACCCGCGGCCCGCAGTCGCGCGACGGCCGTCGCGTCATAGAGCGCGGTGTAGCCATCGAGAATGCGCGATCCACAGGTGCACGGCTGGCCCTTCACGTTCAACACATCCTTGATCGCGATTGGAATACCCAGCAGGGCGCCCGTTTCGCCGGCGGCCCGGCGCTGGTCCGCGGCGCGAGCTTCCGCGCGGGCGGTCTCCGCGTCGAAATGAATATACGCGTCGACCTGCGGCTCGCGGGCTTCCTTGGTTGCAATCAGGTCCTCGACCAGGGATTCCGAAGTGGCGGTGCCGCTTGCGAGCGCGTCCAGGGCGGCGTGGATCGTGAGATCTGGAAACGATGTTTGCACTGTACAGCCGGCGCGGCCCCTACTCCACGATCTTGGGCACCAGGAACTGGTCCTCGTCGTGCAGCGGCGCATTGTTCAACACGTCCTCGCGCTTGAGGCTGGGACCAACGACATCTTCGCGAAAGACATTCACGACGGGCGCCGGATGGGCAGTCGGCTCAACACCCGAAACGTCGAGTTCCTGTATTTTTCGGACATAACCGACGATATCTTCGAGTTGCCCCTGGAAATCTCGGATCTCATGGTCGGCAAGCTCCAGCCGCGCAAGGCGTGCGACGTAGGCTACATCGAGTGCCTCGTTATCCTTCTTCTCGGTCATCGTTCGACTCCTTGAATAATCTCGTGTCGCGAGCGTCATAGACTATGAACTGCACTTGGAGCTGACAAGATTGTTTGCGGTGCAGCGAACGACGCCGGGCCGCAGACGTTGTGACCTTTGCCGAAACGTGGTTAAATAGCAATTAAACCAAGTCAGGAGGACTTTCATGATGACTCATCGACTCACATCCCTATTGATCTGTATCCCGCTTGCCGTGGTTATTTCCGGTTGTGCCGCTTTTCGATCGTCTGTGCGCGACCAGGATCCGGATACGGCATCCACCCTGACCGCCAAGTACGATTACAAAGACTTGCGCGCCCTGGCCGAGCAGGTTTCCTCGGATTTGGCCAATCATCCTTTCCTGGTGGAACACGCCAAGAAACACGGCGAAAGCCCGATTATTGCCCCGCTGGGCATCCAGAACCGGACCAAGAGCCACATCGATATGCAGGCGCTCGAAGACACGATCACCACGCCGCTGCTCAACACCCGTAAAGTACAGCTCGTGAATACGAAGCGGCGCGACGACCTGATGCGTGAACAGGGCTTCCAGCTTCAGAATGTGACGCCCGAGACGCGGGCCGCCATTGGCAAGCAGCTCGGCGCGGCCTATATGCTGACCGGATCCCTCGTCGAAATCGAGCGCGAGTCGGGTCGCGAGGTACGCGTCTCCAGGAAGCAGGATGTCTACTACCAATTGACGGTCGAAGTCACCGACCTGGAGACCAGCCTTATCGCCGCGCGCACACAGAAGGAACGTTTGCGTCGCGCGAGCAAGCCGCTGATCGGGTGGTAAATCCCTTGAGCTGCGCCGTTCCACTGCGACGGGTGGTTCGCCCGGACCGGCAGCGTAAGCCCCCGCCTACACACGCGCGCCCGGAGCGACGGTTGCGTGCATGCAGGCTCGCGTTGATCGTGGCCACTGTGGCCGCAGGCTGTTCGTCAGTGCCTCTCGAATCCGCGCGACGCAGCTTCTACCGCGGACAGTTTGATTCCGCGCGCCAGGCGATGGAGCCGATTCCGATGTCGGACAAAGACACCGTGCTGTACCTGATGGAACGCGGCATGATCAGCCAGGCCGCCGGCGCATACGAAGACAGCACCCATGATTGGCTGCGCGCCGTACAGCGCAACGACTATCTCGAGGCTTACAGCCTCTCCAGGGGCGCCGTGAGCCTCGTCTCAAACGATCGAGCGCTGCCGTTCCGCGGCGCCCCCTATGAACGAACGCTGATGCGCGCGTTCATGGCCAAGAACTTCATGGCCGATGCGATGTGGGACGACGCGGCGGTCGAGGCGCGTAATGTCATCGCTGCCCAGGAGGATCTGAACGGGTTTCCCGACGACGCCTACAGCCGCTACCTGGCGGGATTTTGCATGGAACTGATCGACGACCTGTCCGGCGCCCGACTCCAGTACCAGGTTGCGTCCCAACTCGTCGATTCCGTCATGATCGATCCCAGCACGGGCCGCCTGGGTCTACCCGGCGAGGCCGGTCTCCGTATCGACGACGATGAGACCCACGAGTTGATCTGTTTCATCGGCATTGGCGGCAGCGCGACGCGGTCGCGACGCTACGGGCCCTACATCGATTCGACAATGTACGCCGCCCTGCTCCATGAAGGCAGGGTTCTCGGCCGTAGTTACACGCTCAGCGAGCTGCCCCGTCTTCGCGGCGCGACGATGGACCGCCTCAACAATCTGCAGGCCGCAAAAGAAGTGGCACGCATTGCCGTCAAGGAAAGCATTGCGCACGCCGTCGACAACAACGATGAAGCACTCGGCGAACTCATTCACTTCCTGCTCTTCGCGATGGAAATTCCGGACGATCGGCAATGGGCGACGCTGCCGACATTGCTGCAGGTCGCAAGGGTCACCTGCCCGGCGTCACTCGACGCATTCACCGTGGAATTCCGTTCGTCGCGTGGCCAGACGTATGCGACTCGGACGGTGCGCGCCCCGCTCGCGCGTCGCCGCAACACGTTTGTGTCCTTCTGCCGCTATCCCGGAAATGCCCCGCGGGATGCAGCCGATCGATCAACCGCCCCGTAGCCGGGCGATCGTGATGACCAGGAGAACCAGAACCAAAACGACCATCGCGATTGCCTTGAGCCGAATCCACTGTCGTTCACGCCGCATCATATGTGGTGTCGCGGTCGCGACCGTGGGCATGTAGTTCGAGCTCAGGTTCGCCAGCATCTTCGAGCCCTCGGCATCCTCCTCGACGACGAGCGCCTTCGAAAGCCGCGGGGAATTGGCGCGTGACTTGATTTCGCCGCGGATCTCGCGAATCTCACGACGGACCTCGCGCAGACGCCGATGGAGCAATTTAGATTTTGACATCGCGATTCCTACATGGGCCGCGGTCCGGCCGGTTCAGCCGGTTCAGCCGGCTAGAGCCATCCCATCAGCACGAGGTAGGCAATGAACAGGAGCGCCATCATCAGGATAAAGGGCAAGCTGATGGCAAAGCCGACCTTGAGCCAATACAGGAATCCCCGTTCAAGCGCGCCCTCCGGTTCCGGCTCCGCGCCATGCACCATGCGCGCGCCGTCGCCGCCGCCGGCCGCCTCGACCGTGGCTACCGCCTTGTTGTACGCTGCGCGCGCGTTCTCGAGCACGGAAGACGCGGATGTCAAATTGGAGCGAAACGAGTCCTCCGTCCATTCTTCTTCGTGAATCTGCTCCAATTCTCCGAGTAGCTTCTTACATTCGCTACGCGCGGTGGAGTAGTGCTCGACCAGGCGGGCACTCTGGGTCTCCTGCTTCTCGAAGCCGACGATGGATCGCGATAGGTTTTCGTGGAGTTCGCGCTTTCCTTTTTCATACGCTTCCTGGCGCTGGCTGAGCGTCTCCAGGTCCTCGCGTTCCTTCTCGAGTTCGGATTGCCTGCGGCGCAAGCGCTCGATTTCTTCAGCGGCGCCACTGACCTGGTTGGTTACCGTATCGCGATGCCGCCCCAGGGCGGACGATCCATCGTCGACCGTCAGGCTCGGTCGGCGGCTGCGCGTGCCCGTCCGCTTGCGCAGAAGATCGTCGTCAAAGAAATCTGAAGCACCCATGATCTTCTCCTTAGAGTGGAATAGCGAGCTGCTGACCCACGCGCAGATCGTCCTTGTCTCCCAGTTTGTCCCGATTTGCATTATAGATCCGTAACCAGAGCGACGAGTCGCCGTACATCCGTTGCGATATCTTCGACAAGGTGTCGCCCACCCGGACCCGATAAGTCTTCGAGGAACCCGGCGCGACGGTGCGCCGATTCTTTTGAAGCGCGGCGAGTTGCGTCGTGGTCTTGCGATGCTCGGATTCAAGCCGCGCGTGCAGCGTATGCGCGTCCGCCAATTGTTTTCGTGTCGCGAACAGATTCTTCCGACCCGCATCCACCTTCTGCTCGGCCGTGGTCAACTCCTTCGCCAGTCGCGCGTTGCGCGTACGCAGACGATTGATCTCGTCGTTGTCCGTCTCGTTCGCCGTCGAGAGCGCCTGGCGCAGCTCGCGAGAGCCCTTCTCCAGCTCCGCGTTCTTCTTCTCCAGCCGCACGATTTCCTCCTTCAACTCCGGCGGATGGCGATAAACCGTCGCGGCATAGGCCATGCGCGCGATGCGAATTCGGTCGCGAATCATCTGCGCCTTCTCGGTGTCGGGCCGCATGGCGAGGTAGCGCCGATAGTGATAGATCGCGTCGACCAACTCCTTGCTGTCTTCGTACAGGGCCGCAATATTGAGATGGGCGCGCGCGAGGGTCGGCTGCAGCTCAATGACCTTCTGGTAGAGTTCGACGGCGGCCTCGACATTACCTTCGCGCGCCTTTGTTGATGCCTTGGCCATGAGCGGGTGATCCAACTCACGCTCGTCGACACGGGCCACGGATTGCGTACAGCCAATCGGAACGGCAAAAAGCCCCAGGACCAGCAGTTGCGGCAGAAGCCGCCCGCAGGCTGCGCGAATTGCCGATACGGTCTCGATGGTCTCGTTCACAAGGGTTCACTCATACCACCGAGACGCCATTGGGTCAATCAGTCGACACGGCCTTTCATCCTTCCCATGCGCCGTGCGGACTCCTATCATGTTACCTTTTTCGACCCATGATATCGACATCCAGCGACCCCAAGTGGGATGCTGCGCGGCGGGTCGTCGGTGACGGACGGCTTAGCGTTCTGATGCCGGCGTACAATCTCGGTGACGAGATCGCTGCCAACATCCGCCGCGTATCCGATTTGCTCACCGGCCAATTGCCGGTCGAGGTGGTCGCCATTGACGACGGCAGTACGGACAACACGCGCGAAGCGCTTTTCGATCTTCAGCGGGAGCGACCGGACCTGCGCCTTGTGCTGATCGACGAAAACGTCGGCAAAGGCGAAGCCTTGCGCCGCGGCGTCGAGGCGGCACGGGGCTCGCATATTGTATTCCTGGACGCGGACCTGGATTTGCCGCCGCACCAACTCGCGTGGTTCTTCGACATCATGGAGACAGACCGGGCGGACACCGTGATCGGCTGCAAGCGCCATCCGCGCTCCACCGTCGACTACCCACCGCATCGCCGCTTGATGAGCGCCATCTACTTTTCGCTGGCGAAGCTTCTGTTTGGCCTGCCGATTCATGACACGCAGACCGGCATTAAGCTCTTCAAGCGGGAACCGATTAAATGGGTGTTCCAGCGCGTGCTGGTCAAACGATTTGCATTCGACCTCGAAGTCCTGGCCCTGATTCACATGCAGGGCTATCGCATCTCGGAAGCGCCGATCGTGCTGGAGTTTCACGGAACCCTGGGCGGCATTCGTCCGGCGTCGGTCATCACGATCCTGATGGATACGCTCGCGATATTCTATCGCATACGTATCCTGAAGTACTACCAGTCGCTGCGCGACACCCGCCTGCCCGATCCGCCGCCACTGGTTTCAATCATCATCGCGTATCCAAAGTCATCGGCATACTTGCACCAGTCGGTCGATGCCATCCGGCGGCAATCGTACATGGATTTCGAAATCGTGCTCTTACCGGACGAAGCGAGCGATGAATCGTGGCCGGATGATACGCGTGAAATACCCACGGGCGCGATCCGGCCGGCCGAGAAACGCAACATGGGAATTGAGGCCGCACGCGGCGAGATCCTGGCGTTCCTCGACGACGACGCCTACCCGGTGCCGGAATGGCTTGCCACCGCCATCCCCCACTTCGCGGATGAATCGGTCGGCGCCGTCGGTGGTCCCGGTTGCACACCACCGGACGACCCCCTGCCGGCACGCTGGGGCGGCGCCGTTTATGCCAGCCGCGCGGTGGCCGGCACCTATCGGTATCGGTACGTGCCGGAACGCGTTCGCGAGGTTGACGACTATCCGAGCTGCAACCTTTTCGTGCGCACGGCGCTGGCACGGGAGCTGCACGGGTTTCGCACGGACTACTGGCCGGGCGAAGATACGTACCTCTGCATGGACCTGGTGCTCAAGCTGAAGAAGAAGATCATGTACGAGCCGCGCGCGATCGTCTTTCATCACCGGCGCGACCTGTTTCTCCCGCATCTGCGCCAGATCGGCCGCTATGCGCTACACCGTGGATATTTCGCGCGACATTTCCCTGCGACGTCGCGGCGAATCGGGTACATGATCCCCTCTCTTTTTGTCATCGGGCTTATCGCCGGGGTCCCGCTTGCGGTGATCTCGGCTCCGTTGCGACTGCTCTACGTCGCGACGCTCATCCTGTACGGCATCATCACACTCGCCTGTTCCGCACACCGCAATCCAGTCGCGTGGCTGGCGATATGGATCGGAACATTCGCTACGCACGTCGTGTACGGGGCGCGATTCATACAGGGGTTACTGGTCAAGCGGCTGCCGAGCGAAGTTCGGCAGTTCGACCATAGCTCCATGACCCGTACCGACGACGATTCTGCCCCGAATTGACACCGGCCCGCGGGCCACTCCCGCGAGTTGATATCGGTGACGGCGTGCCGTATGCTGCGCCCTTCGTGGATCCCAATCGATGAATCATAAAGTAATCGGCATTCGAGACCTGACGGCGAGCACCTATGTGCTGCAGCTTGAACGCAACGGCGTAGCGTTCAAGGCCGGGCAATGCATCAGTCTTGGCGTAAAGGATCATGGACTGAACCGGGAGTACTCGACGTATTCGGGAGAGCACGAAACAGATTTCGAATTTCTGATCAAGGAAGTCGCGGGCGGCACCGTATCGTGCGCATTGCGATGTGTCCGTCCGGGCGACGAGGTTACATTCAGCGGGCCGTTCGGCTCGTTTGTCCTGGATGCCCCGCAAGATTTATCGCGCCGGTACCTGTTCATCGGCACAGGCACGGGCATTGCCCCCTTCCGTTCTTACGTGCGCAGCCATCCGGATATCGACTGGCAGATCCTGCACGGTGTCCGGACACTGGAAGAACGCTATGACCACCAGGACTACGATCCGGAACGCTACACCGCCTGCGTCTCAAGCGAAACGGGTGGCGATTACCATGGGCGCGTGACCACCTACCTGCGAGAGAATCCCGTGGATCCGGACACGATTTGCTATCTATGCGGAAACAGTGCTATGCTGACCGAAGTGTTCGACATTCTGCGCGAACAGGGGGTATCCGGAAACGGTCTTTTCACAGAGGCCTTCTTCTGATTAGGCCAACAGCTTAAAACGTGGCAACCGGACGGGTGCACGTAGATCGTCGACAATGAAAATAGCCATATCATATCCGCCTATCATCAATGAGCGTGGGCAAACCGCCATGGTGTCGCAGAACCGCAACGTGCAGTTCTTCGTGACGCCAACCTACTTGCTGCCCGTGGTACACGCGCAGGCTGCAACCTGGCTGCGCGACCTGGGACATGACGTTCTATGGGATGACGGTAACGCACAGGTCAAGTCGTTCGACCGCTGGTACGCCGACGTGCTTGAATGGGCGCCTGACATGATCGTGTTCGAGAGCACGACGCCGGTCATGAAGTTCTACTGGAACCTGACCAACCGGCTGAAGCAGGACCTGCCGGACTGCATCGCGGTCATGACCGGCTACCACTCCATGCGCAAGCCTGAGGAGACAATGCAGGAATCGGCGACCGATATCGTCATGCGCAGCAATCATATCGATTTCGTGCTCTCGAAACTGGTGCCGTATATGACGGATCACGCCGACTGGCGGTCCAGCTGCGATCTCGAAGGGCTCCATATCCGCGTGAACAACGGAGAGGTACGCAACACGGGCAACTTCAAGCAGGTCGAACCCCTGGATCGATCGCCGGACGTCGATCGTAACCTGGTGGGGTGGAAGAACTACGCCTACGAGAACGGAAACTTTCTTCAGACGCCCGGAACCTACGCGACAAGCGTTATTCGCGACTGCACCTTCGGGAAATGTACCTTCTGCCGCTACAATGGGCCGGATCTCACCTTCTCGATCCGCTCGGTCGAAAAGAGCCTGGACGAGTACCAGCGACTGATCGAGGAAGAGGGTGTGCGCGAGATATTCGATGATTCCGGGGTCTGGTACCGCGGCCAGGAAGCGCGGCAATTCGCGCAGGGACTCATCGATCGCGGACTGCACAAGAAGGGCTGCTACTTCGGACTTAATACCCGGTTTGCATACCTCGACGAGGAGACCATCCGCATCATGGGCGAGGCCAATTTCCGATTCATTCTGCTGGGCCTCGAGGCCTGCGACGACGAGACCCTACAGCGACTCAACAAGGGCTACACGGTCGGGGACGTCGCGCGCAACCTGGAATGGTTCACGCGTTACGGCATGCACCCGCACCTGACGGTTATGGTCGGATACTACTGGCAGACCAGTGAACAACTGCAGGGCACCGTCGATACGGTGCGCGAATTGATGTTCAAGGGGCTGGCGCGGACCCTGCAGGTAACGATCTGTACGCCGATCGACTACACGCCCTATCACCAGGAGTGCCTCGACGGGGATGTCCTGCTGACGGACGACTACGACGACTTCGACATGAGCGAGGTGATCGTGAAAACGCCCATCCCACACGAAGCGTATTACAAGGCCGTACGCAGCATGTACGGCGTGGTCTTCCATCCGCGCTTCATTCTTCGGCAATTGCTCTTCCTGCTCAGCTTCCGAAAGCGCGACTGGCAGTTCCTCTTCAGCTACGGTTGGCGCGCGTTGCGCCGCGTGCGCAACCACATCTTCAATCTCACGTCAGCCGGCTCAAGCAAGAGCCCCCCGAAGCCGGGGTCCGTATCGCCGCAACCCGACCCCGTCGGCGCGGCACATTAGCTACGCTGCGGCCGCCTTATTCGACGCAGCCGCCTCCTGGCGCATGCTCGACCACCACATGGCGACCAAAATCAGCGCGCGCGTGCCGGTGATGACTCCCAACAGTGTCAAGAGATCCACGCGCGAACTGTAGAAGTAGAGCCCCGCGCTCATTGCCGCGGTTCCGATCGCCAGCCACCACAGGCCCTTGTAGCGATGCCGGGCGATCTCGACGGATGCCAGGATCTCGATGATGCCGTGCAGGCCCATGGCCAGCGTATGGATCCAGACATAGGGACCGTAGGCCCCGAACGCATCGCGGTTCCACAGGTTGAGCAGCGGCGTACCGGCGGCAGCCAAGATCAGGACGCTGATCAGGGTAACCAGGAGGCCGGCACCGACGCCCTGTACCAAAAATCGTTTCACATCGCGCCCGTCAGCATGTTCCGCCGCCGCGAGCGGGAAGATCACAAGAACGATCGCACTGATCGCGACCATTGGGATCTGGCCAATCGTAACAATCGCGCCGTACCCGGCGGACTCGCTGAAGAGGTAGTTGCGCACGAATAATCGATCGAAATGCAACAGGACCGTTTTGGCCACGATGAAGACCGTCATCGGCAGAACCAGTGTACGCAACATGCTTTTCTCCTCGGAATAGGGAGCACGTTCGCCTCGAAAAAGCGGCAGCACAACGCGGAACCCGATGACGAGGCCGAAGAGGGTACCAACCAATCGCGCAAGCAAGGCGCCGGTCAGCTCCCACTTCATGGCCAACACAAGGAGTCCAGTCAACACGAGCACGATGAGCGGGCTTGCCACAGCCGTGACGGTCATGAGCCAGAAACGCCGAACCCCCTGGAAGACCGCGGCATACAGCGCCTGCCACCAGCCGGCAATGAAGATCCCACCCATGACCAGGTACACCACACCGCGCGACTCCAGATGCAACCGGCTCAATATGTAAGGCTGCAACACCCAGAGAACGGCAACCGAAAGACAGCTTCCCACGAAGGCGGCCTTCGTCAGGTCCACCAGCAGCGCGGTCCGCTCCGCCCCGCGCCCGCCGGCGTCGAGTCGGCTGATCGACTTGACCCCGATCTGGAATATCACGGTCACGGGAATCGCAAGAATGATCAACGCGGATGAAATGGGCTCGATCGCGCCAAAGTCGTCGTTTTTCAGCCAACGCCCCAGCCCAACCTTGATCACGAGATTGAGGACATCGTGGCAGCGACCCAGACCAAAGACGATCAAGGCACTCCAACCCAGGGCGCCGAGTCGACCCTCGAGCCGGGTACCGATCGACTGGATCCAGCGCATCATGACCCGCCGTCCAGCTTCGAGAAATCGAACCAGTGTCGGTAGTAGGGCAGCAGGTTCCGCCCGGATGCGAGGTAACGCATAAAGGTGAAATGGTAATAGGCGAAGTCATACGCCGGAAACACGCGCTGAACACCGATCATTTCCCCCAGCTGCCGCAGCACGAGCGGATACGGATAGAGAAACGGCATGTTCAATCGCGCCGGACACGGCGAGGGCTCACCCGCAAACAACGGTTCGCCGTAGAACGCATGGTTAATGCCGTTCAGAATGCCCAGCAGAGAACGATAGGACGCTGACCACCTGTGGCGGCGGACCTGGTTCTCGATTGCGTCATGATCCAGCACGTTGCGCTCGTGCGCGTATTTGACCGCCAGGAAATCAAGAATCGTGACGTAGTAGCGCTCGTACGCCAGTTGCTTATTGTGGAGCAGGAAATCAACCTCGATCGCCGGGCAGCGACAGTCCGCGCCGTCAATCCGGCGCTCCGCGCTCGTCGCCCAAACGTAATCTTCGTCGATATGGTCAAGCCCCTGCCAGAAGAACTTGCGATGCAGGTCGATATTGCAAAGACCTTCCCGCATACAGTTGCGTTGATGCACGCCCTGCTTACGGGGATGCGGCAGGATGCGGGCACCGCCGGACTTGAGCGATTCGATCGCGTCGTCAAAGCGGTCGTAAGGCACGAGCGTATCGACATCAAAGGTGACGTAGTCGAGATACTTAAACGTCTTCACCACGAGATAGGGCACCTCATCACGACCCAGCGTCTGCCCGAGATACGCGACCGTGTCCTGGAACTGCTTGAAGCGTACCTGCGCATCCTGCACCACAAGCTGAAGCCAATCGCGGGCGAACGCCGGAAGCGTGGCCCCGCTTTCGAGCAACCGATTTGCGAAGACATACAGCACGCGGTTGTGCGATGCGGCCTCAAGGGTCCGGCGCCAGTCCAACCCTGACCAATCCGTCGTGCTCAGAACATCGTCGTCCCCCACGACGGTGGCGAATATGATCCGGGTCTGGTCGGGGATCTGCGCCGAGAACCGCAGGGGTTGGGATGGAGTGTGTTCGCTCACAGAATGCCGTACTCCTTGTACCAGGCAACGGTTCGCCGCACACCCTCGTCGAGCGAGACCGCCGGCGCGTATCCGAGAACCTGCTTGGCCTTCGCGCAGTCATACACGTTCATGTCGCGCGACAGCCAGGCCGCGGCCGTGCGCGAGAACGGCGGGTAGAAGCCGAAGACTTTGGCGGCGAGTTCCATGGCGTAGCCCATCACGTACGCGAGCGGGAGCGGCATCCAGGTTAGAAGGTGCTTCTTCTCCAGGTGTTTCTGAATCGCGCGGATCACCTCACGAATCTCGTACGACTGCCCGTCGGTAATGTTGAAAACGTCACCCACCGCCCGGTCGTTCGTCTCGGCCAGCGTCAGCGCCTGCACCAGGTTCTCGACGTAGCACAACTCCATCCTGGCATGTCCGCCCCCGAACAGGGGAAAGAAACCAGCGTTGACGGCGCGGAACATGACGGACCGCACAATACAGCCGGGACCGTACATCAGGGGCGGACGGATCACCGCGACGGGCAGACCATGCTCGGCGTGATAACGCAACGCCACGCGCTCCCCCTCACGCTTGCTAAGCCCATAATCCATCGTCTCGTGCTGGAAATCATCCTCCTTCAACGGACGACCATCCGGACTGACGCCCAGCACGGAGACCGTGCTGACGTGAACCAGACGGCGCAATTCGACCTCGCGGCAGGCCTCCATCAGGTTGCGGGTTCCGTCCACGTTAATGTCGTAATACGTCTTCTTATCCACATCCATCGGGCGCGAGATCGCCGCGAGGTGGTACACGCAGTCCACGCCCTCAAGCGCCGGCGGGATTGTTGCGGCATCCCGCAGGTCACAGACAACAACGTCCTGATGCTGTTCTTTGTATCGCTTGAGGTTGTGATCCTCAATCTCATCGATGCGCTGTGGCTGCGCCATGATTCGCACAGGTCGTCCGGTGGAGACAAGATGATCAACCAGGTGTCCCCCGATGAATCCCGTGCCCCCCGTAACCAGTGTTACCTTCTCTGACATATCAGCCTCTCGCAGATGACGCCACGCCGCTAGGCGCCGACAATCTCTCCAACAATTCGCTCGGCAATCGTGTCGACCGACGTCACGTCCGTATTGATTAGCGGATACTTCCCTTGCGCGGCAAGGGCCGCGTAGCGTTCGCGCTGTCGTGTGTAAAACGCGAGATCCATATCATGGTCATCTCGCTTGCGCGCGTGTGCCACTTCAGGCGACGCGTCGAATACGAAGACATGCCGCGGACGCGGCACGACGTGACGCAGGAGCGCCTGTATCGGACGTCCGCCATACCCGAGATCCTGCAGGCTGATCGCGTAGTCATACGCGTAGCGATCGAAAATCACGATCCGGCCCACGGAACCGAGCAGGTGAGCAACGATACGCAACAGGAAATCGATCAAAACAAGATAGGGCCAGACATGGTAAAGCGGGTTAGCCTTCCCCTTGCGGGGTTCATTGTGCCGGAAATATTCTGTGCTGACGTCGTCGGAACCACGACCCGACAGGCGGATTGCCGCGTTGCGAAGGCCACCGGCGAAGAGATGTTCGAAGCCGGGCACGATGCTCACGCGCCGCCCGGCGTCGGCCAGCCGGTCGTGTACCGCCCGGCAGGCGGTACTCTTGCCCGAGCCATCGTTTCCCAGGAAGGCCACGATCACAGGCGGATCCTTGCAGTCTGGATTTGCGCGGTCAAAGCGGGGCACGGCCGGTGCGACGTCATGCTTACGTCGTCCCGAAGGCGGTCCACTGCCCGGCATATTGACGCGCGGTCATCACCGCGTCCGGACAGTAGCCGAGTCCCTGCATCTGCTCCTGGAAAACGGGGATATCGTCGGGTCGTCCCCAGCGTTCCGGACAAACCAGGCAGGTTTTGAACGGTGCCAGGTCCTTCACGATATTCTCCGTCAACGGCAGATGCGTGATGGTGTCGACCCAGACCCAATCCGCTTTCCCTGCAAAAGGTTTCACGGTCTCGATGCTCTCGTCTTCGGAGTAGCGGATCGCGATCGCTTTTTCACCTTTGCGGGTCGAGCGTGAAATATATGGAAATTCAACATCCAAAAGGAAATACCGTTCTACGCCACGTGACCTTACAAGCGCAAGGGCCGCATCTTCGAGGCCGTCTTCCTTGATATTAAGAATCAGAAGTCCGTGCGCATAGTTCTCCATAAAATCTTCGAGCCGATCGCCATCCTCGTACGGTTCGTGATTTAGAATCATGTCGCTCCCGCGCGTGCGAATATCGATTTCCGCGCCGAAATGCGTCGGCGTCGCGCGGAGCGCTTCAATCGTATTCACGCGATGGAGGACTACTTCCATGCTCATCGACTTCCGTGCCGGATGTCTGAGCGCAACTTAAACACATAACCGAGCGTGCGTCGAATCAGCTTGATCTTGCCCTTCATCGTGCCGCCGCCCTTGGCCTCGCCGTGCTGGCGCTCGCCGAAGATCACCGGTTGTTCGACAATGGGCACACCGAGCTTATGGGCGAGATAGAGAAAATAGAGATCGAGCGAAAAGTCGGCCGGCGGCGATGCCATCTTCTCCAGAAAGCGCCGATGAAACATCTTGGGCTGCGCGTTGATATCGTCGAGGCGGGCGCCGAGCGCGATCGATGAGATAACGGCCATGCCCCAGGTGAAGAAGTCGTCGAGCAGCGCGCGATTCTGGCGACGACCTTTCAAGACGACCGTCCCGGGCTCTCCGGCTTCCCGGAGCATCTCGTACCCGAGCAGGACGTCGTTGGGATCCGTTTGCATATCGGCGTGTGTCCACGCGATGAATTCGCCGGTCGCGGCGCGCACGCCGGACATGATTCCATAGCCATACCCCTGATTGATGTCGACCGTCTCGACCCGCGCAAAGGCGTTCTCCGGTCGCGCGGCTTCTACGGCAAGGATCTCGGCCGAGTCGTCGGTCGACCCGTTGTTCACCATCACCACTTCGATGTCCTCGCGTGCGCCAATCACTTCACGGAATCGACTGAAGATCAGCGGGATATTCCCCGCTTCATTGTAGCAGGGAAGCACAATGGACAGATGGGGCGTGCTCATGCTTCGCGACTCACTCGAAAGACGATCCACTTCTGCCCGATGAAGTTGGTGCAGGTCGACACGCCGGTAGCAACCAGGAACGCCAACTTCTTGATGTCCACGAACTGCAATACAAGATCATGTGTCACGCTGTTGAAAAACCACCCGGCGACGTAAACGACCGTAAAGAGTATCGGTTCGCGCTTGCGAAAAGTCTTCTGCTCGAAGGTATAGTACTTGTTCATGACGAACGCCCAGATGGATCCGAGGGCAAAGCTGACACGTTTGGCCCACGACGGATCGAAAATGCCGTACGTCGTAAAAAGATAGTACGTCGTGCCGTCGATCAGGACGGCGACCCCGCCCACGACCAGAAATCGCAACAGTTCCTTTTTGAGTTTTTCCGAAATCATGACATCACGCGCCTGCGATCGACTGACATCCTAGCGGGAGGCCCAAATCGCATCAATACACGAGATCGGCCCCCGGGGCGCTCTCTTGACAGAAGAGCCGATCGATTGCAGGTTCTGTGTAGTAAATTCGCCGGGCCGCACCTATGACTTCCCCTAACGCCAGCACTGCCGATCAATCGATGGACGCATCGATTCCACGCGTCGGTGCCGTCGTCCTTGTGGGCACGGTCATTGCCTGGGTTACATTGACCAATCTTGTCGCGGCGCAATCCTATACCTTCCTGGCCTGGAACTACGCGTCCTACTTCAGCTTCACCTTCCAACTCGGATGGGCCCTCACAGGCGGTGTCCTTCTGGCACTGTGGTACCTGCGCGTGCAACGCGGTTGCTCGGCGTCGCGCGGCGCGCTTGTCGGCTTGTTCCTGATTGGGCTGGCCGTATGCGCCTCCCTGGCCATCTTCCAGACGGCCTACCCCACGATGGCAGGTGACGGGACCAACGGCGAAGGCACGATTCGCGGCAGTGCCCAAGCGGCGCTGTTCCGGCGTCGGTTCGCGCGTGTCTACATCAACCTGCTGGCCGACGTCATCTTCAAGGGCGACGTCTATCGCATCTGGCAATGGTCCGAGGGGGTCGTGGCCGCGGCCTACGTGGCGCTTTCCGGTTGGGTCGCATGGCGCTTCTCCACACAGATCTTCGCGCGGATCGGACTCATGTTATATCTTGTGTGCACGCCACCGCTGATCAGCACCTACGGACACTACGACAGCTACGGGATGGCCCTGCTGACGCAGACGCTGTTCTGGATCCTGCTCGTCAGCATCGATCGCGCAACGAGCACCCGCTCCGCGATCCAACGCGGTATCGGATGTTTTGTCGTGGCACTCGTCGCCTGGTGGACCCATCCGATCCACGTCCTGCTGATCGCCTTTCTGGCCTACTACGCGGTGGTGCGCATCCTGCGCGGCAGGTTTCCCGCCGCCTTCAAATGGTGGCACATCCTGCTGGGCAGCCTGCTGCTGGCACTGGTCAGCTCCGCCATGCCCTTGTTCAAATTCCCGGAGTACCTGCTTGATCCCCAGGTCGAGCACGGTTACCGGCCGCTTGAAGGCGATTTTCTCAGCTGGTTCATTCACAGCAAGTTGATGGACTACCTAACCGTTACGCTGCCCGGCGTTGTTCTTCTGGTCTGGCAGGCGACTCAAGTCAGAGACCTCCCCAAGCGGATGAAGGCCAGGGACCGTGATCCGCTGCCACTCGCGGGCACGGCGATCGCCGCGATCCTGGCCTCGATCTTCTCCCACACGACGATCCCGTTCATGCAGGGCATCAACGACGAATTCGCCCGCACCGCCATCGCCACCATGCTGCTCGCCCCGGCCGCGATTCTCTTTTATCTATGCATTCCCAGCACACATCGCGGTGTCTTGTTCGTGTTCGGCGTCTTAACGCTGTTCCTGCAACTGCCGCGTGTCATGGTCTATAGTGGCGATACGTATTTGGACCGAATGCAGTCCCTCTATCCTCACGATCAATGTGGACACAATACGAAAATGTCGCCTTACGCGCATCTCGGCCTCAACATACCCATGCATACGGAGGCGCTGCGTCAACGACGGCTGGCCCTGTTCGAGAAAGGAATCACCAACCCGCTGCCCCAGTGGGAAAAATACCGGGCACTGAACATGCTCTACCTGATCACCTGGTCCTACGAATTCGGGGACCTGAACCGGGCACGATCGTATCTCGCGAAACTCGTGCAAGTGTCACCCGAAACCTTGCCGTCCGTTCTGATTAGCGGTGCCATGTACACCCATTGCTACGAGAACAAGGGCTTCCTGACGGCTCGCAGCGACATCCGCAAAATGCTTGCGTATCTTTCGGAAAACCAAGAGCAACCCATTTCCCAAAAGCTTACGGCGTTCCTCGACAAACTGGATCAGAATACGGAAATGAATCGGGACCGTTACCCGCCAAACACTCCCCTGCACGAACAGCGCCACCTCAATGGGCTCTTACCCTTTAAGTACAGCGGGCCCTACCTGAAGCAATGGCAACCGAAAGAAGAGAAGTAGGCACTTGTAACCGGCCGTACGGGATTCCGTGCGCGGGATGTCAACGGGTCAGGCCCTGGCCGCGGAAGTAGCCCGACCAGTAGTTGTAGACGTCGAGATCCTGTGGCGTTCCCCAGCAGACGTAGCGATCCACCTCGAACGCGCGTATATCGAGATCCAGCTCGACTGCAAGGTTCATCGCCTCGTCCATGTAGAACTCGTTTTTGATGCGACGATTCTGCGCGATCATCTCCTCGACGGACCGCACGAAGTCACCCGCACGCGCAAAGGTGAAAGCGCCGATAACCGCATGGTCATTCATTGGATTATCGCTGATCGGGATCTTGACCGAGAGTCCGGTCACCTTCTCGTCGTCAGCAACCTTGACCCAGCCGTACATCGTCGGATCCTGCAGCACCGCCGGGTTGCGACGAAAGGTCCAGATCAGCCCGTCGACACCGTCGCCTGACATGCGCTCCGCAAACTGTTCCGCATCGTAGGTCATGGCATTGTCGCATGCCCCAATCGTGAGTTGATCGTCATCCCGCAACAGATCCGCGGCCAGCATGCAGGTGCAGGCCTGACCTTCGGTCAGTTCCGCAACGCTGACGACTTCGACCGGATCGAAATGTTCGCGCAAATGGTCATCGATGGCGAATTCCTTGATGTGGTGCTCACGGCAGACGAAGATCCAGAGATCCGCCGGAGGCAGGCATCCCGCCGCGTGCGCGATCATGGGACGACCGTCAATATCGATCAGCGGCTTGGCCACGTCATAACCGGCGTCGAGAAACCGCTGCCCCGCGCCTGCCATTGGAATCAAATTAACGCGTCGTGACACGAGGTCATCCCTTCATCAGCTCAACGGGGTATCAAACAGGTGTTCATGCTCGTCATCGTTTATGCTCCACACGGATACCTTATCAACGATCATTGCGAAACGTACGCTCGTCGCAAGAAGATCGTTCAACAACGGATGATCACGGTCCGTCTTGAGCGATGCAATTGTAAAGTGCGGAATCCAGTGCTCGCCCACAAACGGGAACCCGTATTGGTCGACGCTTGCCCGCATCGGCCCTTGCCAGTCGGCAGCGCCGGCCGACGGATCCGCGATCTTGTGCCGTGCCAGGACATTGGCGACAACCCTTTGCAACTCGGCCAGGGCGGGATCCCGGTCAGCCCGCACGGCAACGGTGTGGCCCCC
Organism: uncultured Verrucomicrobiota bacterium; assembly: GCA_913047795.1. GTDB lineage: Bacteria > Verrucomicrobiota > Kiritimatiellia > CAJWTS01 > CAJWTS01 > CAJWTS01. The sequence goes on from CAJWTS010000046.1 coordinate 18,155, forward strand.
ACCGGCGAGGACATCGTCGTAGAAGACCTGCATATCCGAACACACAAGCTGAAAGGAATCCCGGCTCTTCACGCCAGCGCACAATGCGCCACGCCACGCCGAAACGCGCTCATACGCACCGTGAATGAGCGTACTATGCGGTGGATGCGCACAATAGGTCTGTCCCGGCAGTGTCGCCTCGACGCGGCTCTTCGCATCCACCAGAAAGTCGCGAAGCCCACCTGTCGGTTCCAGGAACACGGCGTAGCGTGTTGTCATGCTGTCATCGAACATCTTTGGAGCCCTCCTGTCCGTACCCCACGAGATCATCCGTAAAGGCTGCCTTCTGTTCCGGCGCGAAATTCGGGAAGAGGCGCCCGTCGTACCAGGCGGTCTCCAAAACGTCACCGTGCCCCGGTCGAAGCTTGAACCAGTCGCGCGTCTGCAGGTTCAATAGCCGCCCAACGAGTGAACGAATGACGACATTGTGGGATACAACAAGAATCTGTTCGCCGGCGACGGGCTGCAGATCATCGATGAACGCCTGCATGCGCTGTGCAACGTCCGCCGAATTCTCGCCGCACGGAAAGCGTGGGTCGTCGCCGCGCACCCAGCCGTCTGACATCTCCGGATAGGCTTCGGCTAATAGCGCCGGCGTCAATCCTTCCGCGTCGCCGTAGTTGATCTCACGCAGTCGATCATCAATCACAAGATCCGCCTCGGGCACGAGAATTTCTGCCGATTCCACGCAGCGCCGTAAAGGGCTGCAAAAGACTCGATCGGGCGTCCCGTCCAATGCGCCCGCAAGAGCGCCCGGCTCCAGCCCGGGATCGCGGCCCTGCCCCAGGAAGGATCCGTCGTTCAGCGCGGTTCGCCCATGGCGCACAAAGCGCACCACGGGAGCCCGGTCCCAGGTCTCGCGCAGGAGTTCAGACATGCGCCCGGCGAAATCCCGCACCCGATCGACAACGTCGTCCGGGTACGCCTCACCGCGTGCGATCTTGATTTCACGCAAGGCCTGGTAAAAGGGCACGAAATCGGCGAGCGACTGCAGGCGCGAACACCACTGGTGGACCATCTCATCCTCGCTGTGGAGGTCGTTCTGTCCCGAAAGCAGCTTTGTGTAGTTACACACGAGGTTGCGAATGATGTGGTAGGCGTACTCGCCGCGGTGCTTGCGATCGAGATCCATGGTTGTCGATACTTCCACGGGTGCGCCGCTTTCGAACGAGTAGCGCCGGTAGCTGATGACGCCGCGGTCCAGATCCTGGATATAGTCGTCGATCCCCCGTCGTGCAGCCAGAAAGTCCCGGGGTTGAAGCGCCAGAACCGGATAGATCTCGGCCAGGTGCGGACCCACGTGCACACGCGTGCGCTCCCAATCGAAGCAGGTGAAGGGGCTCTTGATCACGTGGCGACGATGCCCCGCCACATCGTAGATCATGAGGTGTATCACGAGTTGGCGCGCAGTATCGAATTTCAGCGGGCCGAAGGTGCTGTTGACATATAACTCACGATCGTCGCCACCCAACTCCTCCGCGGTCAACTCGGCGACGCTGGCCTGACAGGCTTCAAAGACCTCACGCGTCAGTCGATCGCAGATAACGATCGTATCAATATCGCTCACGTTCGAGAGATCAGCGCCGTCGGCCAGCGATCCCACGACGGATGCGGACACGACGCCCGGGACCGCCTGCAAGCGATCGAGTAGTGCCGGGGCTATCTGACTATTCGACACAGGATACTCCTCCACACGGCTTCACAACGCCTGGCCCTCCGGCAAGTGGGTTAGCCGTTCAGACTCGCTCGTAATTGCTCGACGTTTGAAGTCGCATGATTTGCCGCTTGGGATCGTCCGCGTTCAATACCGACGATCCCGAGACGACCTGCTCGACATTCAACAGACCCACAATACTTTCATTGATGCCGCCATCGACACAGAAATCGAAGTGCGCGCGCTGGGGCCAATCGTTGATTTCCGCGACCCAGTTCAAGGCGTTCATATCGAACGCCTGACCCGAGCGACCCGGTTCCGGGATGCTGAGAATCATGAGCATGTCGACTTCCGCCCGGCACGCCTTGATCATCTCGAGCGAATCGCGCATCGCGACACATAGACCGGCCTGCCTGTTGAGTTTCGAAATCCCCTCCAGGGCGTCATCGAGTGGCTCATCGATATCGGCGTGCACGATAATCGCATCCACGTGCGGAGCGATTTCACTGATCCATTTTGACGGCGTGCGCGACATGATATGGGCGTGGATCTTCTTTTGCGGCCAGTAGGCGCGGATGGTCTCGAGCCGGTAGGTCTGTGGACTTTCGGCCTTGCCGGCACCGAACGTTTCGTCGATCAGGTCGACGTGAATAAAGTCAGGGCAGGTGCCGATCTTCTCGAATATGCCTTTCACGTCCTCGACACCGTTCGCATAGATGGCCACACCCACAAGCTTACGATCCGAAAACGAGAAACGACGGTGGAAGAGGTACGCCGCGTAAAACAGCACGCCGGCGACAATAAATCGGGAAACCTCGGGGTCCCAACCGCGCGCCAGCAGCTGCCCTTTGAAGATATAGTTCACCGCGAAAGACCCGCCGGAGATGATGACGAAGTAACCCAGCGCGCGATTTCGCTTGGCGCGCGGAACCTTGAAATTGAACCGCACGTTCATGAAATACGCAAAGTATATGCCAAGCGCAACACCCACCACGTTTGCGGCCAACGAAGGCAGCCCGAGTTCATCGAGGCCGCGAAAGGTGACGAACTCGAGGATCAGGGAGAAGACCCCGATGACGATGTACACCAGTAGAAACCGGTAGCAGTACAACCGGAACTGGATGCGGCTGGCCAGTTCGGGGTTAAGCAAATTGATCAGGCTCATGCGATTGTGATTCAATTCGTCTTGCGTTGTTCCAACGGCGGATAGGCTCCGTACTTTCGATTGACGGGGCCGAAGATGTCAATCGCGGCCTCGTGGCGACCAACGAAGGTATGGTGCCGTGCAAACGGCAGGTTCTGGCTACGCGCGGCTTGTTCGTAATACGCCAATTGGTAGAACAGCATGTGCAGTCCTTGCCAACGATGCTGAAACTCGCGTTTATCGCCGTATTGGACGAGAAAATAGTCGATATCGTTTTTCTGGAGATACGTCAGAAAGTCGTTCAGCGTCATGTTGGGATTGTCGTGCGTGGCCTTGATGAACGCTTCCTGAACGGTTTCGAACGTATGCGCTTCTTTAAAGGTGAAGTCCCGCAGCCAGAGCACCAGTTCGCCATGCCGCCGGCTGGAGACGCCGACACCGGCGAGCATCACGAATCGCCCACCGCTTTCCTGCCGCTTAAGATACTCGAGGGCTTCCTTGTACGGGTAGTACGACTCGGACGTCAGGCGCTTCTTCGACCAATGCGCGTACTGGACGTCCTGGTGCATCGTGCGGTGCGCGTGCACGGTATAGACGCTGAGAAAGAGGAGCACACAGACGAGGAGCGCACGGGTTCTCCGCGGAACATGCAGGGCCAGCAAGAGCAGCGTCAAGACGACTAACGGCGCGATGAATTCGACCTGGTAGCGGCCGAGCCCCCAGAGGATCGGCGTGATACTGAAGTAGAGGCAATAGGCAGGAAAAATCGCCAGGTAGACAAGGCAAACCTTGTGCCGCGCGAAGATACAAACGTAGATCATTCCAAGCGTTGACGGGATCAACCACAGCGGGGCCGAGGACTTCAGAATCGCGCGCGGTCCGATACCGCTGCTGAACGACTTGGAGATGTTCTGGATCATTTCTCCCACGCCGCCCGACGTTGCGGCGTGCCCCATGTGCTTGGTCGTGTACAGGTACGGCAGAATCAGGACCGCCGGCAGCAACACATAGAACGCATTCTTGACAAATCCCTTGCGGAACGGCGCGTGCACGAGCAGCACCAATCCAACGATCGGCCAGAGCACGATCACGTTTTGCCGCATCAGGCTTCCCGCGCCCACGATCACTCCCGCCGCGACCAGGTAGCGCACATCGTCGGTATCACAGGCGAGGTAGATCGCGAAGATACAGAGTGTCCATACGCCGAAACCCCAGATCGATGGTTCGACGATAACCGCCGCATGAAAGACGGTCGGAATCATGTAGAGGCTGAAACCGATACAATAAGCGAAGAGCCCCGCCGTCGGATCTTTGCGCAGCACAAGTCGATAGGCCGCGAAGCTCACGATCGCCGCACAGAAGACACCCGGCAGGCGAAACGACACGTCGGTCAGACCAAAGATCATGTGGCCAAGAAAGAGCGGTAACAGTCGCATCGGCGGATGCGGTTCAAGCCGGTCTGCAAACTTCAACGCAAGCAGGCCCAGCGCAAGAAGGAGAATAGCGAGAAACGAATAGAAGGCGCGCGGACGCCGTTCTTCACCGATTCGCCGCCATAGGATCGCGATGACCGATAGGCAGACCAGCATCCCGGTCGCGAAATAGTAGTTCAGCTCTTTCGGCAGTACGCTTGACCACAGCGTTGCCGTCGGCGCGACGTATGCCCTGATCGCTTCAATAGAAATCATCGCGTGTTCGGCATGTACCAACTCATCACCCGTGATCGCCTCGCCGAACAAGATCGGCCGATTCAGCAACACAAACGCGGCCATGTAGCTGGCCAGTACAAGCACGTCGCGCGGCGACAGGTTGACGGAGAAGCCGAGATTACGGTAGACGTAATATAATGCACACCCCGCTACCGGCCATATGAGAACACCAACAGCCGGCGGCAAGGCGAACGGTAGAACAGCTCCTCGAACACAGAACGACCAGCAAACGGTCACGTAGAGTAGAATCGACGGACGAATCGTGAACGACCAGGATCTATCGTTGCTCAACATCTGGAGTCGCAAGGTGTTCTGCCGCAGATCGTGGGTTTCTGCATTGCGTTTGACAGACGTGACAACGCTTAACTAAGGTACCGCCTGAGTTTTCAGCTCTGATCCGTCGCCGTGCTACGTCTTATGTCGATCGTTCGATTCTTTGTGCACGCTATCACAGTCGTGTGGGCCGGCGCAATTTTCTATTACGGCTTCATACAGAAGGACGCGTTCGATCCGGTCCGGCTGCTGTCGGACCATTTTTACCCGTCGACGACGCTCGACATACCAGAAGAATGGCTATCGCACGTATCCTACGTCCCGTCCATCTACCATGCGAAGCTACTACGGTATCCGGATTATCAAACCCGGTTTGCGGATTCTCCGCGACTCTTTGTATTGACGAACTCGGTGTATTTCGCAGGCGAATCGAACCAACCTGTCATCGAGGGCGACGTACGCAGAATCTTGCAGGTCAATCCGGCCTTTTACCTATCGTCCGCGGAAAGCGACCTGCAGCCTGAGTACTTCAATGCCTATGTCGGCTCTCCGGACAATATCGTAAGGCCGGATAACCCGGTCGTCATTCATCCGCTCAACACGCTGGATCTGACAAGCCTGGCTTCATACGATGGGTACGATCACGACCTGGTCCTTCTGTCGCCCGGCGCCGTAGAAACAAATAGCCGCAGAGTTGCCGACCTAAAACAGGCAATTGACAGAAAGCAATACGCCGCGCGAAACCTTACCTGCAAGCCGCATGGCGACCGCCTGCTTCTACAACGCGGGCAGCAGACCGGGGAACCGGCGTTCATGGCGGTATCAACCCGGCTCGTACAACCGATCCAGATCCAATCCTCCCGACGCGTGCGCGTCAGGGCCACGATCCAGGGTCCGTCGAGTGCCCTCTTGCGCGTGCACATCGGGGCGCAAACCGGCGTACCGGGCTTCTATCACGATCTCACGCTCACACGGGATGGGGATCACGTATCCGCCGCCCTGGCGCCCATCTTTAAGTTGTTACCCGGCCGCCAATCGCTCGGGGTCCAGCAATTCGATTTCATACTCCTGCACGCAGGAAACGCAGAGACCCCGGTCATCGCAAGCCTCGGGGATATCGAGTTGTACACCTTCTCTCCGCGGAATGATCTGAACCTCGTGTCAGACGACGGTGCCGTCGTGCTCGTATCCCGCTTGGCCGGCAAAGTTTCGGTCTATCGCACGGCCCTGCGCGAACGCGATCGCCAGGGGCTTCGAGTCATTAACCCACCCTCCGGAACGCGGGCCTATCTGGTCGCCCGGCGCGCTAACGTGATCTCCCCGAAAATTCACGTCCAGAACGCTGCGAAATACGATGTGACGGGCCCAACAGTCCCCACGTTGATGTGTTTCTCAGCAACCTTCGATCCGCGCTGGGTCATGCGAGGTGCCGGGTCCGTCGTACATCCGCATCTCAACTTTCACGGCATGAATCTCTTCGCCGTGTCGTCGGGCGCCGATCTCACGCTCCGGCACACCGGCATGCGCCACGTGCAATGGCTTGGACGCGCGACGATCGCGATTCTCGGAATCACGATTCTCGGGCTTTACCTCCTCAGGATGAGGCGCGATGAGCAATAGCATTCCATTCAACACCGCTGTCTTTGTCCTGATTCTCCTGGCGTGCACAACACTCGGGCGGCAGCTCTGTGCATGGTGGCGCATCCGGGCAGAATCTTTCGTTCAACATACGACGTTCGCGCTGCTGCTGGGGTTTGGCATGTTGTCCATCATCATGTTCTTTGTCTCAGCGATCGGCGCCCTTTACACGCCGGTGATTCTGATCCTTCTGATCCTCCCGATGGGAGTGTTTTGGAGAGAGTTCGCGCGCGGATTCGGCGCGTTTCGGGCATTCGCGCGCCATTGCCTGAGACTGCCAAAATGGGTCCTCATTCTGCTGGTGATTGCGGCACTGCCAAATTGCCTGAACCTGTATGAAGCGTTTCTTCCCCCCCGCACAGACGACGGCCTGAGTGCGTACTTGATGATTCCAAAGCAATACATGGAAGCCCATCGAATGGTCCCTCGCTACGACAACTGGCCCTCGTTTTCACCGTTTCTCTTCCAGTCGCTCAACCTCGTCTCAATGATGTTGGGCAATGACCGGTTTCCACACATCCTCAATACTGTACTGACGGTCGTGATCGGGTTGGCGCTTTTCGATTTCCTCGTTCGCCGCACGAGCCCCGCAGCGGCGCTTATCGCGACCGTCGCAATCCTGTCAACGCCGGTCTTCATTACCAAGGCGGCAAATGGGTCACAGGTGGACACCCTGTTTACGATTTACGTCATGTGCGCTGTCATGGCCGTATCACAATACCTCGATGATGACGATCCAGGGAAATTGTGGATGGCGTTCCTGGCGATGGGGTTTGCGAACACAACCAAGTTCGTTGGCATCGTGCTTTATATCACCCTGGCTGGCGCACTCTATTGCATTGCCCTCTATCGAACGCGTTCGTTCGTCAAGACCGTTCTCCACCGACGCACAATCGTCTTCGCTGTCTGCTTGCTGCCACTCGCCATGTATCTCGTACGCAATCTCATCGTTACGGGTAATCCCGTCTATCCGTTGATGCCTACGGTATTCGATGGAAAATTTTGGCCCGTCGAAAGCGATGATTACATGCGGATGTCCGTAAGCAGCACTTCCGGGTTCATGGGCTGGTTTCGGATGGCGGACATCGTGGCACTGGGCAAACTATTCCTGAGCAAGAACTACTATGATCGCATGACACCCGTGTATCTATTCATCGTTCCATTCATCGTTCCATATATGTTCCGCCACGTCGCGAAGTGGGTGGACGTCTTTATCGCGACGTTCCTTGTGCTCTGCTGCATGTACGTCTTCGTGTATTTTCACAGTAATCGCTACTTCCTTCCCGGTCTCGTAGCGATGTCCGGCCTCCTTGCCTACCGCTTTCACCAATCGCGCCGTTTCGGAATTTTAAGAATTTTGATTACAATATTCATCATCGCTTCGTTCGGCCTCGCGGCGCGGGACAAATTCCACCAGGCGAAACGCTTCTATCCAATATACAAACACAACCTCACCCCTGCGCAGTACCTTCCGCAACTCCGCCCGCGCTGTTACCCCGTAAGCGCTTTTATTAATCAGCATCTTCCGGACGATGCACGAGTTCTATTCTACAATGAGAACAGAATTTACTATTGTGAGCGTGATTCCGTCGTGTTTGGCGCGGGGAGCGCGGGAATGATCTACGAGTACACCGACCCTCCGGGTTTCTACGATCAGCTCAAGAATGATGGCATAACGCATATCGTGTTTAGACCGAGTGCTTACGACAACGCTCGACGGGCAGTTTACGAGTACCGAATGGTCGAGACGCTGGACTACATGAAGAGATTCGTCGCGGTGTTTTGCACGCCCGTACACATTGTCAATACGGTCGTCTTATACAAGTTGAAGTGACATGGCCCCGGTCCAGGCGCTGTGCGATGTGAAAATGTCGTCGGCAAGAATGGCTTCCCGATACCCCAATTTGCAAAGCATCGCCATTTCTTCAGCGCAGCGCTCGGGCGATTTCTTGCGCAGACCATAGGTGCGAGCATAGGATGCATTGATGAGAAGAACGTTGAACATGGTCTCGAACCCGTTATCAAGCAAACGAACAACACTTCCTGCGTTGACGGGTAAAGACTGTCGTCGTACCTGGCGGCCGACCTCTCAGCAGCCCGCGAAGCCACAAGATACAGGTCAACATGGGCCACCCTTAGCCATGCGGCGAGGAGCGCGACCGTGATCATCTCCCCGCCATGCCCGGTGTGCGAACACGACGCGTCGCAGCAGGTCCTCGAGGTCTGCGACGGCTGCAAAGAAGCGAACGCAGTCTTCACGCTATATCAATGCGATGCCTGCCGCACAGGCTTTCTGGCGCCGCTGCCCGATCAAGCTGCGCTCGCACGACGATACCAGGACGAGTTCTTTTCCAAGATCGAACGTCACGGCCTCATCTCGCGTCTCTTTGGACAGTTCGAGGGTGTCCTGTTTCAACGCAGGGCTCGATTGATCAAGCGCCTGGGAATCGCGCCGGGCTCCGTTCTCGATGTCGGCTGCGGCAATGGAAAGTTCTTACATGCCATGCAAGGGAACGGCTGGACCATCGCGGGAATCGAGCCCTCGGAATCCGGTGCACGACGGGCAAAAGCCGACTATGACCTCGACGTCATAAGCGATGACGTGCTCAGCGTGGATCTGCCCTCGGAATCCTTCGACCTGATCACGATGTGGCACGTACTCGAACATGTGCCCGATCCCATAGCAATGGTTCGCCATATCTCCCGGTGGCTAAAACCTGACGGAAGATTACTCATAGCCGTCCCAAACTTCTCCGGCATTGAAGCCCGAATTCTGAAAACCCGATGGGCCTTTCTTGATATCCCGCGCCACCAATACCAGTTCAACTCGAACAGTCTGAAGATCATATCGGAACGCGCGGACCTCAGCACCGCGCGGGACGGTCTTCGGCTGTTTGAATACAGCTTTCCGATTACACTTCTTAATTTCTTCAGTATTTTGAGCGGACGGGACCACATGCTGATCTACAACATCGTAAAAAAACAACAATCCGCCCGTCTCGGTCTTGGCGTTGTCCTTCGGGTCCTATTTGTCCTAGTATGCACCGTCATCTGTAGCGTGCCGCTAATCGTCATGAACGGACTTACTGAAATCGCCGGATCGACTAACGGCCTGATCGTCGTTTTCCAGAGGAAGGGCCGCGCCCCATGAAGACCGTCAGCATAGTCATCCCGATCTTCAACGAGGACCCGATCATCGATATTCTGGTCGCCGCCCTTGAAGAACGCTTGCTGTCCAAATTGACGGCATACAACCCCGAAGTCATCTTCGTAGACGACGGCAGTTCGGACAACTCGTTCGAACTGCTCTCCCGGGCAGTCCAGGATGACCCGCGTTTCAAACTCGTTCGGTTCTCCCGTAACTTCGGGCATCAGCTGGCGATCACAGCCGGGATGGACCTGGCATCCGGGGATGCGATCATCGTTATGGACGCTGACCTTCAGGATCCACCGGAGGTCATTCTGGAATTTCTGGAGAAATGGGAAGAAGGCTATCACGTTGTGTACGGCGTACGGCGCAGACGGGCCGGTGAGAGTACCTTCAAACTCGTAACGGCAAAGTGGTTTTATCGAATATTAAGTGCGCTCACGAACATCGATATTCCGGTCGACACGGGAGACTTTCGGCTCATTGACCGCCAGGTGCGCGACGCTTACGGCCAGATAAGGGAACACAATCCGTACGTGCGCGGCCTGATCAGCTGGCTCGGATTCCGGCAAACCGGCGTGCCCTATGACCGTGCCGCGAGGGCCGCCGGAATAACGAAATATCCGCTCCTGCGAATGATCAAGTTTGCGCTGGATGCGATCACGTCTTTCTCGGTCATTCCGCTCAGGCTCTGTACCGTTACCGGCTTCGCCATGCTCATCGTCTGCCTCGCGGGCATCGGATACTTTCTTTACGCAAAACTCGTCGCCCAGTCGATTGTCCCCGGCATGACCGCAACCGTGATCATCCTGCTCTTCTTCGCAGGCGTACAGTTGACGGCAATGGGCATTATCGGTGAGTACATTGCGCGCATCTTCTTCGAGAGCAAGGGTCGACCAAGGTATATCGTTCAGGACAAAGTGAATTTCGAAGCGGAAACAGACACGACGCGATGAACGTGCAAAGCCTCAGTGACATCCAGCGCAAGGAAGAAGCGTTTCACGACGAATGGGCCGACTCGATCAATATTGATGAGTTAATGGTGGACGAATCGTTCACCGCAATCTGCGCTTACGAGAATCGGTATATCGTGCAAAAGATGGGCGCGGTCGCCGGCAAACGACTGCTCGACGTCGGCTGCGGCGCGGGCGAAGCATCCGTCTTTTTCGCGAAGAACGGTGCGGAGGTGACGGCCACGGATATCAGCGCGCGTATGCTCGAAGTCGTGGACGAGCTGGCTACGCGCCACAGCGTCGCCGTCGAGACACGGAAAGCCGAGGCCGAAGAATTACCCTTCGAAGATGACGCATTCGACCTGGTCTATGCCTCGAACGTGCTCCACCACGTGAACATCCCGAAAGCACTTGCCGAGATTCGGCGCATTCTCAAGCCTGGCGGAACCGCCTGTTTTATCGAACCGCTCACTTATAATCCGGCCATCAACGTCTATCGCCAAATGGCAATGACTGTTCGCACCGAGGACGAACACCCGTTGCGCCTGGCGGACCTCAAGACCTTCCGCAGCCTGTTTAGCGAAGTCGAACACAAGGAGATGTGGTTCTTTACCCTCTATATCTTCTTCTGGTTCTTCCTCGTGGAACGCGTGCATCCAAACAAGGTGCGCTATTGGAAAAAGGTGGTCAAAGATGCGCCCCGCCACCGCCTTGGATTCGCCGTGGCCGGATTTCTGGATCGCGTTTTCCTGACGGTGCTCCCGTTTCTTCGTTTCTGGTGCTGGAATACAGTCGTCTGTGTACGCAAATGAAGACGTTTGTCACCGGGGCCTCCGGGTTCATTGGCTCCACGCTGTGCCGTCTGCTCTCAGATGGCATGCCCCCGGGCGACATCACCTGCCTGATTCGCGATCCTGACGCCGCCGCCCGGTTTCGCCGGAGTGAAGAAGGTTAGTGGCATCTCGGAGCATTTGATCCGCTGCCTGAATGACTTTTGAATTCACCTCGTAGGCGCGCTGTGCGCTAATGAGGTCGATCATTTCCTCCACGACTTGCACGTTGGAGGACTCGAGTTGGCCTTGCACGGTGAAGCCCAACCCATCGGCCCCAGGCTGCGCTTCAGTAATCTCACCGCTGGCCGGTGTGGCTTCGTACAGGCCGCGTCCCTTCGAATTGAGCCCCGCAGGGTTCTGGAACGCCACCAGAGTGAGCTGACCCACTTCAACGATGTCTTCGTTGGTGTTTTGGCGTACGCTGACCACACCTTCACGGCTGATGGTGATCTCAACGGCGTCATCGGGAATTTCAATCCCCGGTTCAATCACATAACCGTCACTGGTGACCATTTGGCGCCGAGCGTCGAGCTTTAAATTGCCGGCTCGGGTGTAGCTGAAACTACCGTCCGGCATCTGAGCGCGGAAGAAACCCTCGCCTTCAATCGCCAGGTCGAGTGAATTGCCCGTCGGCAACATGTCACCCGTGGTAAACATCTTCTGCGATGACATCATCCGGACACCCTGGCCAATCTCCAACCCTATCGGGGACGTGGTTTGAGACGCGTCGGGAGCGGCTGCGGAACGGAGCTGTTGATAGAACAGATCCTGAAACTCACCACGCGCCTTCTTGAACCCCACCGTGTTTACGTTGGCGAGGTTGTTCGCAATGATGTCGATTTGCTTTTGTTGAGCATCCATGCCCGAAGCTGCTGTCTTGAGTGCACGAAACATTGGTCCTTACTCCTTCCCTACACAATCCGTCGCGTGGCCTGACCATCGATGGATCGATAGGTCTTCACCACTTGCTGAAGAGCCTCGAAGTGTCGCTGCACTTCGATGATCGCTGTCATCAGCCTGACGGGATTGACGTTTGATTGTTCGAGTTGGCCCTGGATCACAGTGGTGTCTGTGGCGACTTGGAGGTCATCAGTCGACTTGTCGCAACGGAAGAGATCATGTCCTTCTTTCTTTACCTGAGCGCCTTCGGCGGAAACACGAAGAAGTTGACCCAAAACTTGGCCGCCGGAGCTGATCTGACCCACCTCATCAATGACGATGGGGCCCTTGCCTTCGCGCTCGCGAAGTGTGGGGATCGTGATCGTCTGACCTGTCACCCCGCGTACTGCGTGGCCAGAGGCCGTC
>CAJWTS010000047.1 GCA_913047795.1 uncultured Verrucomicrobiota bacterium
GACGCCGTGATGCGCGCGCTGCGCTGGCTGAAGAAGACACAGAACTCGGACGGCTCGTGGCCCAAGACGAAAGTGGCGACGACCAGCATGGGGATCTTAGCGTTCCTGGCACACGGCGAAACGCCCTCCTCGCCTGAGTTTGGCGATACGATCAGGAAGGCGATCGAGTACCTGATCAAGTACCAGGAGAACCGGGCATCGTTTCCAAAGAGCTATCAACATGAAATCGCCACTTATGCCCTGGCGGAAGCTTATGGCCTGACCAAGATTGTTGGAATCAAGGAGGCTGCGGAGAAGGCCGTGGACGTCTTGATCGCGGGCCAGACGGACGTGGGCGGTTTTAATTATGGCCTTGATCCGGCGGGCAATAACGATACGTCCGTAATGGGCTGGGCGGCACAGGCGTTCAAGGCCGCCAAGATGGCCGGATTAGAGAACGAGGGGCTGGATGAGGCCATTGCGCTGGCCGTTAAGGGGTTCCAGGCCAACGCGGCACCGAACGGCGGCTTCGGCTATACCGGACCGGGCCGGGGCGGATTGACCGGTGTTGGCGTGCTCTGCATGCAGTTGCTCGGTGCCGGCAAGTTGCCCGAGGCGCAGAAGGGACTCGTTGCGCTGGATGACGTGACATTCGAGTGGGAGCCAGAGGGCAAGACAATCAAATGGAATAAGCTCTACTACTGGTACTACATCACGCAGGCCAAGTTTCATGCCGGCGGCCCGCGCTGGTCGGCCTGGAATAGCCTTTTCTCGCCGACGTTGATCAGGCACCAGGACATCGAGAAGAAGGCCATCGAAGACCATAAAGGTAAAATGCAGGATATCGGCTGGTGGGATATGGACGAGGGGATCACGGGGCATACCGACGGACTCCACATGAACACGATTCTCTGCACGCTCCAACTCGAGGTCTACTATCGCTACCTGCCGACTTTCAAGAAGGTCGAAGACACGATCGACGCTGCCGACCTCTCGGACCCGGATACGGATATCGACATCGAGATTCTTTGAGTCTCGAAACTCGAAATTCGCAAATCCGCAGTTCTCTCCTTATGCTGCGCCTATGAGTAGCAGTTCCAGGATTCGGCTTCTCTCTGCGCAGGTGGCGAACAAGATCGCTGCCGGCGAGGTGGTCGACCGCCCGGCATCCGTTCTGCGGGAGTTGATCGACAACGCGGTCGATGCCGGCGCATCGCAGATTGACGTCGAGATCGTGACCGGCGGCCGCAAGCTCGTGTCCGTTTCCGACAATGGCGGCGGGTTGGGACGCGACGATGCCCTGTTGTGCGTGGAGCGTCATGCCACGAGCAAGATTCGTGACGTCGACGATATCGAAAAAATCGATACGATGGGATTTAGAGGAGAGGCCCTGGCCGCAATCTCGGCTGTTTCGCGCTTCAGGCTTGTTTCCTGTCTGTCCGGCGAAGAGGTCGGCACGGAACTTACGATCAGCGGGGGCAAGGTGCAGGATGTTCGCGATGTTGGGGCCCCGACCGGCACGACGATCGAAGTCCGGGACCTGTTTTTTAATGTGCCCGCCCGCCGTAAATTTCTGCGCACGCACCAAACGGAAGGCTCGCATGCGCGCGAGGCGTTCATCGTGCAGGCCCTTGCGCATCCCGACGTCGGCTTTACGTTGAAAATCGATGGGCGCGAAGCCTACAATCTGCCGGCCGGTGCCGCGCTGATCGATCGCATTCGGGACGTCTATGGTCGGGAATACCCCGAGAACATGCTGGCCGTCGATGTGCAGGCCGCGGGCGCTTCGATCTCCGGCTACGTCAGCCTGCCGACGATTCATCGGTCCGATCGCAAGGAACAACACGTCAATATCAACGGGCGGCCGACAAGCGCTCCCGTGATTTCGTACGCAATCCGTGAGGCGTATGACACGCTCGTGCCCAGTGGCCGACATCCTTCCGTGTTTGTGTATGTGAAAATCGATCCGACGGCTGTTGATGTCAATGTGCATCCCGCGAAGAAAGAGGTGCGCTTTCGCCGGCCTTCCGACATTCGCGATGGCCTCATCACCGCGATACGTCAGACCCTGCAGAGAGGTGGCGGCGTGCCGAAACCGGTCGCGGCGCCCATGGTTCCGGCCGAAGCGTTCCCGCCGGCGATGGTGGAACAGCGCCTGCGCATCGACGATCTGCCCGCGACGCGATCCTTTCACTATCCGCGTATTCCACTCGCGCAGGGAGTAAGTCCACAGGCGGCCGCGACGCCGGGTGCCGCGGAACCGGCGGCTCCGGATAATGCGTCGTCGCAGGATGATGCATCCGCCGCGCCCTGGTCGTGGTGTCGTATCCTGGGCCAGGTCGGCAGTCTCTACGTCATGATGGAAACCGAGGAAGGCATCGTGATGATGGACCCGCACGCTGCGCATGAACGTGTGCTCTACGACCAGTTCATGCGCGCGGTACTCGCCGGCGATGTGCCGAGCCAGGGTATTTTGGTTCCCGAGACGATTGAATTATCGCCTGCCGATGCCCGGCAGGTTCGAGGTAACCTGGGGCCGCTCAAGGAGATGGGATTCGGTATCTCCGAGTTCGGTGGTGATGCCTTCGTGGTGGACGCCATGCCGACGCGCCTGTCGGGCACGCGGCCGTCCGCGATCCTCGCGGACGTTGCGACGACGATGGAAGAGGGGGGACGGCGCGGGGGCAGCGAAAACTGGAACAAGGAAGCGATCGCATCCGCGGCCTGTAAGGCCGCCGTGAAGGCCAATGATCGTCTGACCCTCGAGGAAATCGAGCAGCTCGTGGTCGACCTGGCCAAAACCGAGATGCCCTACACCTGTCCGCACGGCCGCCCGACCATTATCCTGACCTCCTACCGCGAACTGAATCGCAAGTTCGGCCGGGAATAGGATCAATCGGGCACAAACACATGGATCAGCGGATGGGTCTTGCGCGCCTCCGCGATCAAGTCCATGAACGCGGCATGGGTGACGTCGCCCGGTACGTACACAACCATCGCCGGCGGGATAAACGCGCCCGCCGCGCGCTGTTCGGCCGAAACGCGTACGAGCGTTTTCGCCAGTTCCGCGGCGGTGCGCGCAGGATAACTCGTCTCCTGCCACTGGGGCTCCTCGTCGCGGCGCTCCTCGATGCGAACCAGGCGGCCGCTGATGTTCTTCCCGTTGTGTGCGATATGAAGTTCCCACGGTTGCGTGAATCGTTTCGCACGCTCTCTGAATTCCGGATTCGGGACGAAAGCCTGGTAGTATAACTGCCCGTCTGGCGGCGGCTCCATGCGGATGCCGTCGGGACCCTCGATCGCGGTCAGGGCGGCACAGACCTTTCGCGTCTGGGCGAGGGCCACTGCGGGGCCGATCGTCAGGGTCACGTAAAGATCCTTGTCCGCCACGGCGAGTTCTTCAAAGGTCGCAAGAAGTGCGGGTAGCGAACCGTCTGTCAGCAGTGTCCGCTTCGATGCGCCCTTGAGCGAGTAGAGGACCCCGCCGCGTTCTGCCGCCGTGACCGTGAGGCGCAGGTCCTCAATGTGCGCCCTACCGTCGGTATACTTGGGGCGAATCAGCACCTCGATCAGCGATCCACGCGCGATAGAATACTCGGGGTTCGATGATAAATGGTTGTACTGTTCGCTCTTGGACCCGCGACGCGTCAGATCGAATACCGTGGTGGGCTCGTTGTAATTGGCCGCGATCGAGTTGGGCGCAATTTTGTCCGCCGCGTACACCATTTCATTGCTGTCGGTCAGGGATGGCGACATTCGCGATCCGACAAATAGAAACCCCTCCTGCTTCATGGGTTTCTGCGTGCGCCCGTCCATGATGAAGTGCTCAACCGGGATCTGTTTCGGCTTCTTGAGTTTCGTCGCGGGCACGGGCCAGCTGAAATCGATCAGTACGCGCTCGCCCCTGGGCCACATGCGCAGGTTCTTGGGATCTACCGGTGTCCCGGCAGGCAGGCCCACGAACTCCATCGCGCGGTGAATGTCGCTTGGCATGGCGAACGAGACGGCCAACGCCTCGTAATCATGACCACTGTTATGGGCGATGATGAAGAACTCGACCGGCTCGGCTTCGCCGATCCCCGTCGATTCGGCGTAGAAGCGCACGGTCTTGCGCGTGCGATTCGCGACCAGCCCGGGCAGTACGAGCACGTTCGGATCGTTCAGAACGGACGCGGGTAGGGCCGCGCGAAGTTCGGCTACCAATTTGAGATTACGCGCACGAATTTCGTCCGCCGAGTCGCCGCGGCCGCTGAGAGGCCATAGCGCCGCCAGAAGAGACAGCGTGAGCATGTGCCGGGTTATAGCGATTCTGCTCATTGGGGACGTGTTGTCCGTATGATGCTATAGGGTGCGTGATCTTCTACGGTCGCTGGCGTGAACCCCGCCTGTGTCAACAGATCCTGAACCTCCTCAGTTGTATATACGCGCGAATCGGGTTTGACCAGTAGCATGTTGAGCGCGAAGAGCGCTGAGAATACGGGCGATGTTCGATCCGAATTCAACATGAAGTCGACGACAATGAGAGCGCCGCCCGGCCGCAGTGTTGCAAGCACCCGGGAAAACAGATGTTGTGCATCATGCACGTTTTCCTGGTGCAGAGCGCCGCAATACAGCACGGCGTCGAAATCGCCCGGCAACGGGTCAACGCGGTAATCGCCCGGGTGAAACGTGATGCGCCGGCCGATGTCGTCGTCCGGCGTCAATTCCCGCGCGACGGCGAGGATACCCGGAAGATCGAATTGGGTCACCGCCAAGGAGGGGTTTGTCGCGGCAAGAGCGCGGCTGAAGGTGCCGGGACCGGATCCGATGTCGAGTAGGGAAGCGCGGTCTTCCAGGGCGATGAGCGCGGTCAGTTTCCCTGCAAACGCCGTGGCGCGGCTGTGCATGCCCATGACGAAGATTCGTGTCTGTGTCTCGTCGTCGCCGAGGTGGGCCTTCGCCGGGACGGCGCTGCTGCCCTCGCGTACACAGTTGCCGAGGGCGCCCCACATCCGGTACATGCTCGCGTTGAGCCGCAGGGCATCGATCATGCACCGGTCGCTGGACGACAGCAGGTAAGGGGCCGCCGCCTCCGCGAGTGCGTACCCTGCGTCGGTCTTGGTCGCAATCTGCAAGGCGCAGAGCGCATCGAGCAAGGCGCATAAATGGGCGGGAACGGCGCTCAGCTTGGCGTTGATCTGGTCGAGGGAGCGCGGAGAGGTTGCGAGATGCTCGAAGAGGTCGAGTTCGACGGCGGCGATCAGGGCGGCGGATCGCCAGTAGTCGGTCGCAATTCCAGTTAATGTTTCGGCGGTCCAGTTCATACAGTTCGAGAAATCGCCCCGTGTCGCGCAGGGAGTACACAAGGAACGATTCGGCCCGGCAGATTCTTAGCATGACGGACGATTGATTGGAAGACGCGGTCCCGTCGTAATAAACGTTGTCTTGCCGCGGCACGTTTATACAATGAATGGCTAACTCGAATAGGAACGGATCGGATTATGCTGGATATCAAACGCTTACGAGAGATTGATGCGCAGGACCGTGCCGCAATCGAGACGCGCGGAGGGGATGTGGATGCCGCCTTGGTCCCTGATGAACGCCGTCGCGAGTTGCTCGTCGGCGTGGAGCAACTCAAGGGCCAGCGCAATGCGGTTTCGAAGGACATCGGAGCCCGCAAGAAGGCCGGTGAGGATACCGATGCGGAGCAGGCCTCGATGCGCGACCTGGGCAAGAAAATCGCCGAGATGGATGATCAACTGCGCGAGGTCGAGGCGGCCCAACGCGACGCTTTGCTGCGAATCCCAAACATTCCCCACGAATCCGTTCCAAAGGGCCTGGATGAGTCGGCGAACGAGATCGTAAAAATTGAAGGCGAAGCTCCAACATTTGCCTTCGAGCCGGTCGGTCACGTCGAGATTGGCGAACGACTGGGCATCTTCGATTTTGCGCGCGCGACCCGCATGTCGGGTTCCGGCTTCCCTTTGTACATTGGGCAGGGGGCACGTCTGGAGCGGGCCTTGATCCACTTCATGCTGGATTTGCACGTGGCCGAACACGGCTATATCGAAGTGTCGCCCCCGTTTGTGTGTAACTCGGACGCCATGACGGGAACGGGGCAACTCCCCAAGATGGAGGAGGACATGTACCGCTGTGCGATGGACGATCTCTACCTGATCCCCACGGCAGAGGTTCCTGTGACGAATATTTACCGCGAAGAAGTCCTCGAGCAACCGCTCCCGATTTGCCTGACGGCGTATACGCCCTGTTTCCGGCGCGAAGCGGGTGCGGCGGGAAAGGAAACCCGTGGTCTGCTACGGGTGCACCAGTTTGACAAAGTTGAAATGGTGAAATTCGTCGAGCCTGCAACGTCATACGACGAACTCGAGTCGTTGCTCGGGAACGCGGAGGAGGTCCTGAAGCGATTGGGGCTGCATTATCGCGTCTTAAAGCTTTGTGCGGGCGATATCAGTTTCGCAGCGGCGAAATGTTATGACATCGAGATCTGGGCGCCGGGTCAGAACGCCTGGCTGGAGGTGTCGTCCTGCAGCAACTTCGAAGACTTCCAGGCGCGCCGCGCCGGCATTCGCTACCGCGATGCGAACGGCAAGGTTCAATTTGTGCACACCCTTAACGGATCGGGTGTCGCTCTGGCCCGGCTGGTTGTGGCCCTGATCGAGACCGGACAGAACGCCGATGGTAGCGTTACGCTTCCGGATGTTCTTGTGCCCTATATGGGCGGAATTGACCGCCTGAGCCTCGGCTAGACCGACGGAGTCGGTCTGAAGGGTGCCGGGGGGGACCGACTTACGTCGATCGCAACAGGAGCGTAGAATGCGAAACAGAATTCTCAGAACGATCCGGGAACGTGAACTCATCGCGATTGGGGATCACGTATTGCTGGCATGTTCCGGCGGGGCCGATTCCGTAGCGATGACACGCGTCTTCTCCGCGATCGCGAGACCACGGAAGCTAAGGTTGACGCTGGTGCATTTGAATCACGGCACGCGCGGCGAGGCCTCGGAAGGCGACGAGCAATTCGTACGCAGGCTGGCGGCGGAGTTGGATCTGCCCTGCGTTGTCGAGCGCCGGGACGTCAAGCGCATGGCCCGCCGACGTAAGGTTTCGCTCGAAATGGCGGCCCGGGACGCGCGCTATTCTTTCTTTGCCGAGGCTGCTGTCACGGCCGGTGCCGGTATCGTCGCGACCGCCCATACGCTGGATGACCAGGCCGAGACGGTCCTTCTGAATCTCGGCCGTGGAACCGGCCTTGCGGGGCTGGGGGGAATTCCATATGTGACGGAGCGCGACAGCGTGCGCGTGGTGCGCCCCCTGCGCGACATGCGTCGTGCGGACGTGATTCGGTATCTCAGCCGAAATGAGTTTGCCTGGCGCGATGACGCATCCAATGCGGACGAGTGTCATTTGCGAAACCGTGTGCGGCACACGATCATCCCCGCAATGGCACGCGCACTGAATCCGGAGGTGGTCGATGCGATTGCGCGCACGAGTCGTGTGGCGGCGGACGACGACGCGTGGTTGACGTCGCTCGCGGAGGAGTTGATGGGGGCCTGTCAGTACCCGGCGCCTAGCGCGGGCGAGGCTTTTGATCTCGCTGTCGCGGTGCTGGCCAATCTTCCGGTGGCGGCCCGGCGTCGCGTCTTGCGGTTGTGGTTGGCCCACCGTGGGGCGGCGGTCGAGCAGGTGTCGCTGGAAATGGTGGACCGTATCGACGCCCTCGTGCGGGGTCGGCGTGGTTCAGGCACGGTAGTACTGTCGGCGGGGTGGCGCATCGAACGTTCCTATGGGTGTCTCCGCGTCGCGCGGACGCGGGATAGGGATCAGGAGATCGCGTTTCGCTATCGGGTCCAGCGGTCCGGCATGACGCTTGTTCCGGAGGCATCGCTCTGCGTCGAGACCTCTGTCGCGGAGGGGATCTGGCGTGAGCCGTCGCAAGGGATCGGCATGTTGCCGGCACGTGCGTCGCTGTCGCTTAAGGCACTGGGTCGGTCGGCCTTGTTCGTGCGCTCGTGGCGCGAGGGGGATCGCATGTGTCCCAGGGGGATGCGCGGTTCGAAGAAACTTCAGGATGTGTTCTCGGACGCGAAGGTTGAACGATCGATGCGGGGGTGTGTGCCGCTGCTCGAATGCCGGGGCGAGATCGTCTGGTTGGCCGGCTATTGTGTAGCGCGTGGTTGGGAGGTGCCCGACGACGCGGCGCGGGCACTCCAGGTCCAGGTCGCGCCGGTCGTGTAGGCGGCCGATTTCTTTAGGAAATGAGCCCTTGCTTGGGACACACGGCGGTTGTAACATTTCGTGGTGGTTTCGCGTGTCGGCGAGAATTATCAAGCGTGTGAGAGAAAATCGGCGGGAAATGAATATCTACCTAGGCGGACATGACAGAAGACCCTAAAGACGAGAAATCGGAACAGGAATCGCGCAAAGTCGGCGAGAGCGGCGCGCCGCGCCCGCCTTTACGGGGGCTTATTCTCTGGTTTCTCGTCCTGGCGACGATCCCCATGATGTACAAGCTCTGGTCCAGTGGTCAGGAGAGGGGCAAGAAGATTGGTATCAGCGAGTTCCGCGAGCACGTACTCGAACAGCGAATCGACAAGTGTGAGATCAAGGTCGATACGGCTTACGGCAAGACGATGATCGTGGCCAACACGCGCACGTTTGACGGGGGCGATACGGATGCGAGCGGGACATCGCGAGTCGAGGTAGATGTCCTGCCGGGCGATAAGTTGGAAGCGTTCCTCGACGAGAACAACATTAAGTACAACTATAGCTACGAGAATCCCGTTTTTCTCCAGATTATCTCCGGCGCGATTCCGGTAATTTTGATCCTGGGCGCACTGTACTTTCTCTTTATGCGCCAGATTCGGTCTGCCGGCCATGGTGCGCTCAGTTTCGGCAAGAGCCGGGCCAAGATGTTGAGCATGGATACGCACAAGACCACCTTTCGGGACGTGGAGGGAATCGATGAAGCTAAGGATGAAGTGCAGGAGATCATCGAGTACCTGAAGGACCCGAAGAAGTTTCAGAAATTGGGTGGCCGTATCCCGAAAGGCGTCCTGCTGATGGGGCCTCCGGGAACAGGCAAGACGTTGCTGGCGAAGGCTATTGCGGGCGAAGCTCACGTTCCCTTTTTCAGTATCAGTGGATCGGACTTCGTTGAAATGTTTGTGGGTGTCGGTGCATCACGCGTGCGCGATATGTTCGAGCAGGGCAAGAAGAACGCCCCCTGCATCGTGTTCATTGATGAGATCGATGCCGTGGGTCGCAGTCGTTTCACGGGTATCGGGGGCGGTCACGACGAACGCGAGCAGACTTTGAATGCCTTGTTGGTCGAGATGGACGGCTTCGACACGAAGGAGGGTGTGATTATCGTTGCGGCGACCAATCGTCCCGATGTCCTCGATCCGGCACTGCTGCGTCCCGGACGATTTGACCGCCAGATAACGATCGACCTGCCGACAGTCGACGGACGCGAAGCGATTCTTAAACTGCACGCACGTAATATCAAGCTCTCGGAGGCTGCAAACCTGAGGCGCGTCGCACGGGGAACGCCGGGCTTTTCCGGCGCTGACCTGGCCAATCTGCTCAACGAAGCCGCCTTGCTGGCCGCCAAACACGACAAGAGTGCGGTCGATTTCAGTGATCTGGAGGAGGCGCGCGACAAGGTGCGCTGGGGCCGTGAACGTCGGGGCCAGGTGCTGGACGAGAAGGAACGGCGTATTACCGCCTATCACGAAGCGGGCCACGCGGTGGTCATGCTCTCAGTCGAAGAAAGTGAACCCGTGCACAAGGTGACGATCATCCCGCGTGGCAACGCGTATCTCGGAGCGACCATGCAGTTGCCTGAGAAGGATTGCTACATGGAGGGCAAGCTTAAGCTCGAGGGAATGCTTGTCGCGCTGATGGGCGGTCGCGTGGCGGAAGAACTCGTTTTCGGGGATGTGACATCCGGTGCGGCCAGTGATCTCAAGGAAGCGTCACGAATCGCACGGTTGATGGTTTGCAGCTGGGGCATGAGTAGCGAAATGGGACCGCAATCTTTCGGGCAGAACGAGGAACACATGTGGCTCGGTCGCGAAATCAGTCGTTCGGTCGAGATCAGTGACGACACGGCGCGGCGGATCGACAAGGAAGTCTCCGGCTTGCTACGTGCGAGTCATCGCCGCGCGACGGAGATACTGACGGAGAAGCGGACCGGCCTGGACGCGCTTTTCGAGGCGCTGCTCGAGCGCGAGACCCTTGACGGGCTAGAAGTCGAAGAGATCGTGAGGACTGGCCACTTCCCGACCGAGGAGGTGCGGGCCGAACACGAACGGGTCGAGATGGAGAAATTCGCCGCCGCCGACGCAGAGAGGGCCGCCGCAAAGAAGGCGATGGCCGAACCCGTCCCGGACGCGGTCACTGCAGAATCCTCTGCCGTCGACAATCCTGTCTCCGATGCCTGATCGTCCCTGTCTTCCAGGGCATGCATGGCGTTGCTGCGACCGAACGCTCGATATCGCCGACCGCCCTGTGGTGATGGGGGTTCTCAATGTTACCCCGGACTCGTTTTCCGACGGGAACCGATACACCCGGCCCGACGTTGCGATTGAACACGGCCGGCGTATGTGGGAAGAGGGTGCCGCGATTATCGACGTCGGCGGTGAGTCGACGCGTCCGGGTGCGGAGCCGGTGGATGCCGAGGAGGAAAGGCGGCGCGTCCTGCCCGTTATCGAAGGCCTGCAATCCTGCATTCACGCGTCCGACGCGCGCCCGGCTGGATTGATATCGATCGATACGTGCAAGGCGTCCGTCGCGGAGGCCGCTCTTGCCGCCGGCGCTCATATCGTGAACGACGTTTCCGCGCTGACAGGTGATGATCGCATGGCGCAAGTCGTCCGTGCGGCCGGTGCCGGTGCGGTGTTGATGCACATGCGTGGCGAACCGCGGACGATGCAGGACGATCCTCGATACGATGACGTTGTCCGCGACGTCGTGTCCTACCTCGATGCGCGCGTTTCTGCGGCGCAGAACGTGGGAATCGCGCGGGAATGCCTGGCGATTGATCCCGGGATTGGATTTGGCAAGACGACCGATCATAATTTGCAATTACTTCAGGGGTTGAGCGCCTTTATCGCCATCGGCTTGCCGGTCGTTGTCGGCTTGTCGCGCAAGCGCTTTCTTGGAAAGATAACGGGACGCGAGACCGGTGCCCGGCCGGCGGCCGGGGTAGCGGCAAACGTATACAGCGCCTGGCAGGGCGCGTCTGTCTTGCGCGTGCACGACGTCGCGGAGACAATGGATGCGATAAAAATGACGGTAGCACTTTGTGCGGAGGCCTCCTGACCGGTTATGGCCTGGGTGAGTCAATTGACGCTGGGTACGTTCGTCGAGGTCCTCGTGCTGACCTGCGTGTTCTATTACATCTTCCTGTTCTTTCGCGGAACACGCAGTGCCCAGGTCCTGACGGGTTTGGTGCTCGTCATCATGGCCTTCATCGGTTTGACGAGCTGGTTTAACCTGGATCAGTTGAATTGGCTGCTGCGCTACGTATCGGTGTACCTGGCCGTTGCGTTCTTGATCATTTTTCACCCCGAGATCCGTCGCGCCCTGGCCGAATTGGGAAAGCAGAACGTCTTTTCGTCTACGGGCGCGACTTACGGCGGCGTAGACCATATTGTGCGGGCCGTTTCCACTCTCTCGGACCGCCGGATCGGCGCATTGATCGCGATTCAGCAGAAGATCGGGACACGGGCCATCCAGGAGACGGGGATCAAGATCGATGCCCCGGTGGTGCCGGAGCTGCTGGCCAGTCTCTTCTTTCCCCATACGCCGCTGCATGACGGCGGCGTTATTATCAAGGGTAATCGCATTCTGGCGGCGGGTTGTGTCTTGCCCTTGTCGCAGAAACCCGAGATGTCGCGCCGTCTCGGGACGCGTCATCGCGCGGCGATCGGAATGACGGAGGAGACGGACGCCGTGGTCGTGGTTGTGTCCGAGGAGACCGGCACGGTTTCGGTCAGTTACGGCGGACACCTGAGTCGTGGGCTGGATGAAGACCGTTTGCGCCGATTCTTGACGTCGCTCTTGCAGCGCGAAACACGATCAACCAGCGCATGGGATCGCGCCCGCGCGCAACTTGATTTGACGCCGGAGGGTATCGCCAAGAGCGAGGACATGGCGCACGAGGAGAATGCCGGTGCTTGAAGCGCTCAAACCGTACACTCGAATTCTAACGAATAATATCGAGCTCAAAATTTTATCCCTTGTTCTGGCCATCATCGGTTGGTATGCCATTCATGTAACGATCAGCTTCGAAAGAGAGATACGAGGGGTGCCCCTGCAGTTACGGACGCAAGGTGGCGTCGCCGTTCTTGAGCAGTCCGTGCAAGCCGTGGACGTGACCGTTATCGGATCGCGCCAGGAAGTGCTCGCGTTGGATCGGGAACAGTTGAACGTGGTGGTTGATCTGATCGAGCAGGAACTCCCACGGTCCGGTGTCGTGGCGATCGGGCCACACAACGTGGTGCCCGTGCGTGGTGTGCGCTCTCTGCGATTGCGGCCCAGCTCTGTTCGGATCCAGTTGGCTCGCGAGGAGCAGAAAAAGATTCCGATCAAAGTGCGTTGGAGTGGCGAGCCGGATGGGGCAGACGTGACGTCCGTGGATGTTGATCCCGAATGGGTCGTTATAAGGGGTCCCGAGTCAGAATTGGCCCAAACTGAGGAAGCGATGACGGAATTGATTGATGTGGCAGGACGGACGAAGACCCTGAAGCAGCGCGTCGGTTTCGTATCGCCCAGCGATCGATGGGAAGCGATTTACGATCCGCCGACGGCCGAGGTAACGGTCGGTATTTTACGGCGCACGGTGACGATCACGCGTGAAGCCGTGCCGGTTGCCGCTTTCACCACGCCGGGCACCCCTTACTCGGTGATGGTCGAGCCGATGCATGTAAACGTCTATCTCTCGGGGCCGCCGGATCTTCAGGGCAGCATGCGGGCCTCAACGGTTCGTGCATTTGTATTTTGTGACGGCCTCGTGCCCGGGTCGACAAACGAACGCCCCGTGATGGTGCATGTGCCCTCTGGCTCGGCGGCGGCTGTCCGTGCGGATCCCGAGACGGTACGCGTGGTGGCCGTGGCCGGCGCTCCGGAGACGACGGACAAGGAAGAGATGGGGCCCTGATGCGTTTCGTGTTGATGCTGATCTTGGCTGTCGCGTCGTCGGCACTTGATGCGCAGGAAGTAGCGACGGTCGATGCCTTGCTGTCCGAGGGTAGGGCACACTTGATGGTTGCGCGCCGGACGGAGGCAATCGTGTCTTTCCAGGCGGTTCTCAAGCGCGACAAGTCGAACCGTCAGGCTTTGTTCGGATTGGGTACCACGTATATCGAACTGGAGCAGTTCGAAAAGGGACTCGATGTGCTTGAGCCCTTGCTGAAGCAGGGCGATCAGGATCCATTGGTTCTAAACAATGTCGCCTGGGCGCTGATTCGGGTGCAGGCTTCGCAGCGACGGGATCCGCAGCGCGCCAGGAGCCTGGCGCAGCGTGCGGTCATGCAGTTGTCGAACGAGCATAGCGTTTGGGGAACGTTGACGGAGGCGTATTACGAGAATCGGGAATTTGATCGCGCGGTGTCCTCGGCGCGTATTGCGCTCGATCTCGCCCGGCGTGTCCGTGGTATAGATCTGGCCGGGTATCGGAAGCTTCTGGCGCGATGTGAGATAGCAGCACGCGCGATCGATATAGTGGAGGAGTAGACGTTGGGCGCGAAACGACAGGTCGTCGAGAGCACCGCCGGGTTGCGACATACCTGGGCCATGATCTGCGGCGTGTTTGGTGTGCTGTTGCTGCTCTCACTTTTGAGTTACGACTGGCGCGATATCGGTGCACTCCGGTCTCCGCCGAACGATCCGCCGCACAACTGGGTCGGTCCGGCCGGAGCGTGGCTCTCGTATGTTCTGTTGATGGGCTTCGGCCTTGTATCCTATTTGATCCCGCTGCTCTTTCTGAATATGAGCGCGATTCTCTGGTTGAAGCCGGAAGAACGTATCTGGCCCAAGGCGCTCTGGAGCCTGGTTTTCGTGGTGGCGGTTGGGGCGTTGCTCGACGTCAGCGCGGGCCGTTGGGCGGGGTTCTGCGAATCCCGGAACCTGGGTGCATTTGCCGGCGGCGTCATCTCGTACGGTATCAATACCGGTATCCTTGTGCGACTGGTGGGGACCTTTGGCGCGACGATTGTCGGTTTGACGCTCTTTGTTGTGTCGATACCGTTCCTGGTCCGGATGCAGACGCTGGTCGGGAGCCTGAACGCGATTGCGGCGGCGGTCATGCTTGGCGTGGAATGGGTGAGTGGCCGTGTGCGTGAGCGGTGCGCTCGTCCCAACGGGGTGACACAGGAGGAACGCGATGTTGAAAAGCGTCGCAAACGCCTCGAGAACACGCTGAAGAAGGAGGATGCCCGGCGCCCCAAGAAAGATCCGACGCGAGCCGTCGTTCCCGATCCGGTTCTGGAGAGGCCCGATGAACCTGCGCCGACTGAACCCGAGACCGTACCGGAGGAGATCGTGCGGCCCGAAGCGCCACAGGAGAAGCCCGCACCGAAACGCAAGCTACCGTTTAGCTCGAAGCCGAAGAAGGAAGCGGCCGCTCCGCAAGCACCGGCGCGGCCAATTAGTCTGATGGACTACAACCTTCCGTCGCTTTCACTGCTAACGGTGGCGACGGAGAAACGCAAACCGCTTAAAAGCGATGGTGCGACGACCGCGAGTGTGCTGGAGGAAACCCTGAAGGAGTTCGGAGTGGACGCCGAAGTCGTCGATGTCCAGGTTGGCCCCGTTGTGACGCGCTACGAGGTGCTGCCCGCGCGCGGCGTACGTGTGGAGAAAATCAGCGGACTCAGCAATAACATCGCGCTGGCGCTCAAGGCGACCAGCGTTCGTGTCCAGGCGCCCGTTCCGGGCAAGGGTGTGGTCGGAATCGAGATTCCGAATGCAACGTCGCAGGTGGTGCTCATTCGCGAAATTCTGGAAGCGGAGGAATGGACCGGAAGCGAGGCTGCCTTGCCGCTCGTGCTGGGCAAGGATGTCGGCGGCATGGACCTGGTCGTGGACCTGGCGAGCGCGCCGCATCTCCTGATTGCCGGGGCCACGGGCTCGGGTAAGACCGTTTGCATGAATTCGATTTTGGCCGGCCTGTTGATGTCGCGTACCCCGGCCCAGATGAACCTGATGCTGATCGACCCCAAGATCGTCGAGTTCAGTCGTTTTAATGGGCTGCCGCACCTCGTGACACCTGTCGTGACCGATGCCAAGAAGGTCGCAATCGCGTTGCGGTGGGCGATCCAGGAGATGGAAAATAGATATAAACTCTTCGCCAGTGTAGGTGTCCGGGATATTGGCTCCTACAATCGACGCACGGTCGGGAAACAGCAGGATCTGTTCGATGAGGAATCGGCTTCGGATGAAGAGGCTGACGCGGCACCGGCGACAGTGCCGTACATCGTGATCGTGATCGATGAGCTGGCCGACCTGATGTTGGCCGCGCAGGCGGAGATCGAAAACTGTATTGCGCGGCTGGCGCAGCTGTCGCGCGCGATTGGAATTCATATGATCATCGCTACGCAACGTCCCTCGGTGAACGTGATTACCGGAACAATCAAGGCGAACTTTCCCGCGCGTCTCGCCTTTCAGGTCGCGCAGCGCGTAGACAGTCGGACGATTCTAGACACGATCGGCGCCGAGAAGCTGCTCGGACGAGGTGACCTGCTGTATCATCCGCCGGGCAGCAGTAAGCTGTTGCGCGCACAGGGCGCGTTGACATCGGACGAGGAGATGGTGCGCATTATCGAGCACGCACGCGCGCAGGGCGCGCCGCATTTTGTAGCGGAGATTCATGAAAAAATGGAAAGCAAATCGTCCGTCAGTGGCGCCGGCGGAGATGAGCCCGATGATGAGTTGCTTGAGCAGGCGGTTACGATCATTCGTGAGACGCAGCGTGCGTCAACCTCGTCCCTGCAGCGTCGCCTGCGGATTGGCTACACGCGCGCCGCGCGCTTGATGGATGTATTGGAAGAACGCGGCATCATCGGCCCTCCGCGCGGATCGGATCCGCGCGAAATCCTGATCGACCTGGACCTTGGCGTGCCCGGCGAAGCCGACGCGGCCGAGGAAGCCGAGGAAATGGTCTAGCCCGGCAGAGATGGACACCCTCGGCGACAGGTTACGGGCGGAGCGCGAGCGATTGGGCATGTCGGAATCCGAACTTGCCGCTGCGCTCAATATGAAGATCCAGATTCTCGAGGACCTGGAGCGCAACGACTATCATCGACTGGCTGCCGCGATCTACGGCAAGGGTTTTATTCGACTCTACGCCGAGTACGTCAACATTGAGGTTGAGCCCCTGCTCAAGGAATTCACGGAACGGTACAATGAACAAGCCGCGTCGCCGTCGTTGAGCCTGCACAAGCCGCCGCCTCGCCGGGTCCGAAATGTTGAGCGGGATGGAGCGCCCTCGGCGGCCGATGGCGCGCAACGTGTCGCCGGTGCGCTTGGCGGCTGGTTCTCCGGGCTGCGGGCAACGGTGCGCGAGGTGGCAAACGGTCAGCGCCTGACCGAGTTGGTCACGCGGTTGCGACTGCAACAGTTTCTGGAGCAGGACCTGCGGACGCGGATGGCGCTCGGCGTCTGCGTCATTCTTCTGTTGGTCCTGGTGATATCGGGAATCAGCCAGTGGCTTCGTCGTGGGATCGGGGGCGGTCAGCAGGAGCCCAACGCTCGGCAGCGGATCGAACTCACGCATGACGTCCCGGAACCCTATCTCGAGTAATCTTCGGAGGGGCACATGATTCAGGAATGGCAAATCAAATCACGAAACGACGGTTGCGATGGTTGCCAGGTGGGATTCGTTGATCAGCAGGCGTATTACACGGTCCTGCGCTTCGGCGAAAAGGGCTATACCCGTCGCGACCTGTGTGAAAGCTGTCGTGAAAAGGCCGACGACGATGCGCAGGTTATCAGTAGTTGGAAGGGCATCTATCGTGTCTCGCGCCCACCTCGGAAATCAACGCGGCTGACGACCGACGCAATGGAACAGTTGTTGCGCGAACATATGGAGATCGAGGAAGAGGCGAACACCAGCATGATCTATCTCCTGGCGGTCATGCTCGAGCGCAAACGCGTGCTGATCGAGCGCGAGGTCAACCGTGACGACGCTCGCAAAGTTCGCGTCTATGAGCATCGGCAGTCCGGCGAGACGTTTTTGGTGAGGGATCCTGAACTGAGATTGGATGAGCTTGAGGATGTTCGCCGCGAAGTGCTCGCGACCCTGCGCGGCGAAGCACTCTCGGAGGGAGAGGATGCGGAAGAAACTTCGCCGGGCACCGACGGGTGCGATGACGATGCTGACGCCCAGACGGAAGGGGCGGGGGCGTCAAGTTGACGCTGATTAAGGCTTTTGTGTAGGGTTCACCCTTTATCGAATTGCGCCGACGGTTTCATGAGGGGCTGCGGTAGTAGTTAATGAAGGACGGGCTCAATGGCGAATGTCAGCCTGAAGAATGTGACGAATATCTATCCCGGCGATGTGAAGGCCGTTGATGACTTCAATCTCGAGATGGACGACAAATAGTTTCTCGTTTTTGTCGGCCTCTAGGGCTGCGGCAAATCGAGCTTTATCCCACGTGGTGACGCACACCAGTCACATGCCGTTGGGGATGCCACGGAGCTTCCGGTCTTTCTGCCGTGGGTGTACGTCTTCGACGCGGAATCCGGGACGACGCGGGTCTAGCCGCTGCTCGCCTGACGGCCGGCCTGCGATTGGGAAGCTGATGGTGGGCGATAGAGGACTTGAACCTCCGACCCCTTGCATGTCAAGCAAGTGCTCTAGCCAGCTGAGCTAATCGCCCGGAAAAGAGGGCTGAATGTATGGTAACCCGGGAAGGCTGTCAATCTCCCGGCTGAATGGACATGAAGGGGCGCCCGGCTGGGAATATACCCAAGACCGGATCATGGAAACTTCCTTGCTCTCTGTAGCCGTTTTCTGGTGCGCCCTCGCCGGTTTGGCGGAAGATCGTCGACCCCCTGTGCCGGGAGATGTGGCTTCGGATTTCAAGCTCCTGGGCGACTCAGCGAAGAAGGTCACGCTCTACGACTACCGCGGAAAGAAAAACGGCGTTGTCGTTTTCGCGCGGTGATCCAATCGCATCGTCTTTACGAGACGTGGAGACTTTACTCGATCGGGCGGCGGGATTAAGATTTCTCTGTGAAGAAAAAGGAATCTGAATCCGAACGCAAGGAACGCCTGCGCGCGGAGCTGCGACGCGATGTCGACCAGCGTCGGCGGAGCTACCGTGGTCGCGCGCTTGAGCTTTTCCCGCACGTGTGTGGAAGCTGCGGACGTGAATTCACGGGCAAGCAGCTCAAGGAACTCACCGTGCATCATAAGGATCACGATCATACGAATAATCCGCCCGACGGGAGCAACTGGGAGTTGCTTTGTATCTACTGTCACGATCATGAGCACGAGAAGTTTCATATGAAAGGACGACGGGCGGCGGGGTCGCCTGTCTTCGATCCGAGTGCGGCGCCGTTGGGTAACCCCTTCGAGGGGCTTGACCAGATTCTGCCCGCTGAGGACAAGGGGAATGAGCCGCAAGACGGGTAGTCCCGCCCATGGAGCCCTGGCAGGTCCGGATATGTACGTATCGTTTATGAAGTGAATCTTCCGAATCACTGCGCTTTGCCTGGTCCGGGGTTGGTGGTTCGCCGTCGCGTATGTCCTGAAGAGCGCTGGACGCATTGATCGGCTCGGATGAGCTTCCGATTGATCGTAAAGTGACGCGAATACCGGCATCCGCTCGTTGAGGGCGAACTACGGCGTGCCTTTGCGGCCTGAAGTGAGTGATTTCGAGGCGTAGCCGGTGGTGGTCAGCGGTCGCGTGCTGCGCTATGATCACACGCTTGTGACGCATGCGACGTCGATTGAGCCGGTGGCGGAGTAATCATGGAGCGAGAAGCCGTGGAGAGCGAGATCCTGCGCCTGGATCATTATCCGGTGTTCCCGGAATGCATCCCGGCTTCGGAAGTATCGTCGGGGTGCTATACGGCGCGTTTCGCACGGTCGGCCGCCGATCTCGATGCGATTTGCCGACTCCGTTATGAGGTCTTCAACCTCGAGTTTGGGGGGGGGCTGGATACGTCACGGCCGTCGGCACGCGACGTGGACGAATTTGACACGGTCTGCCACCATCTTCTGATCGAGGACAATAAGAGCGGTGAAATTATCGGTACGTACCGTATGCAGACGGTCGAGATGGCCCGGGCACATGGCGGATTCTATTCGGAGGCGGAGTTTGACCTTGCGCAATGGCCGGACGAGATTCTGCGTTATGCCGTCGAACTGGGTCGTGCATGCATTGCACAACGTCATCGTAGCGGGCGGGTCTTGATTCTACTGTGGCGCGGCTTGATTCGTTATCTTGCACACAATCGCAAGCGTTACCTGTTCGGCTGCGCGTGCCTGACGAGCCAGGATCCGGACGAGGCCTGTGCCGTGCTGACCTATCTTCGGGAGCGCGGGTACATGGACGCGCCGTGTCATTCCGAACCCTTGCCGGGTTTCGGCTGCGAGCCTCGTGAACGACGTTCCGTTTCCAGTTCGGAGATCAAGCTGCCGGTGCTGATGCAGTTCTACCTCACGTATGGCATGAAGATCAGCGGTCCGCCGGCGATCGATCGCGCGTTCAAGACGATCGATTATCTCGGAATCCTTGACGTCGACGGCATGGATGCACGAACGCGCGCGGTCTTCTTTCGTCCCGATGGAGTTCCGCGCTAGGCAATGGTTTGTCGGCGCGCGCTTCTATTGCTGCTGCGGTACGACCTTCGCTGGCGCGTGACCGAAGCACCGTGGCTCCGTGTGGAGTCGCCGCTGGTTAGAAGACTTTGTGCCGCAGTGCATCCGGCAGGGCGGGAATATCGCGGGGGCGCCATCCGTCGCGGAGCGACTCCGTCGCCGCGCAACCTGTCGCGACGCTCATGCGGCCCGCGAGCGGGGTGGCGATCGGTCGTTTGCCGGTGCGGATCATCTCGAGGAAGTCGCGGCAGATGACCGGGTCAGCACCACCGTGACCCCCGCGCGCGGGTTTGACGTCGTAGACCTGGTCGGCCAGGTTTTTCCAGCGCTTGCTGCGCTCGCGTAGCTTGACGACGACCTGCGAAGTGTCGTCGAGGTTCTCGAGTTGGCCTTCGGTGCCGATGATCGTGTAGTTGCGGCAGTACGTTGAGGCGAAATGACACTGCATGTAGGTCGCCTTGATGCCACCGTCGAGTTCCATCATGACGACACTATTGTCTTCCACATCCACGCCCGAGCGAAACACGCACTGATTGCGAACGGTGTCGGAGCCGGTCTCGTCGCCCTTGTTGAATTCCACGCAATCGCCCTGTTCGTCGCAGACGTCGCAACGCAGGTCGTCGGGCTTGTCCCCTCCGTAAAAGTCGAGTGATCCCGAGGCGCTAACGCGTTTCGTGTATTGGCCGGTCAGCCAGTGAATCATGTCGATGTCGTGCGAGGCCTTTTGAAGCAGCAGCGAGGTGGACTTGGCGGATTCGCCGTGCCAGTCGTGGAAGTACCAGTCGCCACCGTAGCCGACAAAATGCCGCACCCAGACGACTTTCGGTTCACCGATGACGCCGGAATCAACGATGTCCTTCATCACGCGAAAGAGGTTCATGTAGCGCATGTTGAAGCCGATCATGAACTGCTTGTCGCTGTCGACCCAGGCCTGCAGCATGCGGTCGCAGCCGGCCGTCGTGATGGCCATGGGTTTCTCGCTGAAGACGTGTTTGCCCGCGGCCAGTGCGTCGCACACGTAGTCTTCGTGCGTGAAATCGGGGCTCATCACCGCGATGGCGTCGATGTCGTCGCGCGCAAGGAGTTCCTGGTGGTCGGTCGTGGTGAAGGCCTCCGCGCCGATGCGTTCGCGGAAGTGCTGGAGCGGGCGTTCGGAAATATCCATGGCCGCTACGACCGCGGACCCCTGGCCGGGGTTGTGCCAGTTGGCGGCCATCGCGCCCCGCCCCGCTGAGCCGATTACACCGATTCGTATGTCATTGTTGGACATATTGGCTTTCGTAGCGCGTCACCTTGACCAGATTGGTTGCAAGGGTCAAGCGTTGGCTCTTCACTGTTTCACGTATTCCGTGACATCAAGATGCGCGCTACGCGCCAGGTCGGCGGCAATGCGTTGATGAAAAGTAGCCCCTGGCCGGAAGCCGGCTTTCTCCAGTACGGCCGCCTTTTCCGGCGTTTGCTCGTCGACGTAAGCCACGGCACGCGCGCAGGGCGGCAGTTGAAGTTTCGCCAGCAGGGACTCGCTCGCATCCCACGTATGCGGGTGACTGTAGAGGTCCACGATAATCGTATGCGGCCAGTGCCGGTGATGGGACCAGGTGGCGCAGGCGGCCACCGAACGGCGCTTCGCGTCGCGTAGCAACAGGCAGGTGGGTGGGTGTCCCGCCGGGTGCGCGAGATGCTCGCGAATCACAGCCAGCAATCCGCTTTCGGCGCCTGTACGGCCGAGAACCCCAAGGCGCATGCAGCGCAAACGGCCCGGCATCTCGTCGGTGAACAGGGGCTGGCCCATTGCCCAATCCGTCCACGAAGGCGGTCCGATTTCCGGTGTGGCAATATCGAAGAACGCAGCGTTGAAACCCTGTGATGTGCCGGCATGGAACACCATTTCGCCGGACCCTGGCTCCACGGGTGCAAACCCGTGTTTCCTATAGATATGAAAGGCCGGTGAATCGAAGGCCGTGCCGAGGTAGAGGGCGCGGCCCCCGCGGGTCTTGAAGTCATGCATGACGACCGTCATCAATGCCGATGCGGCGCCCTTTCCGCGCGCATCCTCCTGGGTAAAAACGTGCCCCAGGATACCAACGCCGGCATGCTCGAACGTAGCGACGTTAGCGAACGGTAGGCCGTCGCGCGAGGCGATGGCGTACCGGCACTCGAGTTCGAGGGGCTGACGGATGGTGGTTGCGTTCTGCCATTGCCAGATCTCGCTCTTATGCCCCAATAGATGGTCCACGCGATCCGCCCAGTCCTCATCGGGTCCAAGAATGATACCCAATTCGGCGCTCGTGCCGTCTTTCAGATTCGTTGGCTCCAGAGAGGTGTACATTCTGGGGACGATAAAGGATGAACGAGGTGCTGGCAACGATCGGTGTTCGCCCACGACGCCGGGCGCCGACGATGGCTGGAATTTTGTCAAATTCGGCGCCTGAATCACCGGCAATATTTTTTCAGAAGAAGCTGCCTAGTTGCTGGACACGTACGAGGAATCGCTATAATAGTGGGAATGCTCATTTTTGATAATCGTGATGTAGATGTATTGAGGGGCCGTGGAATGACGATATCGACTCCTCGTGGAATTCGGCGGAGGCGCGCTCCGGCATGCTGCTCTGGCTTTTCGCTGCCGGCGAATAGGGCGGATTCAGCTTGCGTGACAATCATGCGGATTGTGTATTGATGTATGCGCTTGGGGTCGTTCGATAGGGCCCTGTAAAATTTTCTACAGCCAGAAACATAGTGTTATTCGGGCCGGGCGGAGAAGTCGTGATCAAGCACGAATAGCGGGGCACACTACGTGCTTAGAATCTCGGTGGAGTAAACCAGCTAAACAGAACGCGCTGAAGCCAGACATCGAAAAGCGTAGAGAGTTGGCGATCCAGTTGTATGGAGTTGAAATCCGGGCAGATGCCCGAAGGAGGTAGTGCAGGATGAGTACGGAAGAGCAGGTGGACCTGAAACTCGTGGAAGAGGCGCATGCCACACGAGATAAGATCACGGCAGAACTTAGGAAGGTAATCATTGGTCAGGAGACATTGATCGAAGAGGTGTTGACGGCGATGTTTGCCGGCGGTCACCTCCTGATGGTGGGTGTGCCGGGCCTGGCGAAGACGCTCCTGGTGAGCACGCTTTCGAAAGTGCTGACCATGGACTTCAAGCGTATCCAGTTCACGCCGGACATGATGCCGTCGGATATCACGGGCACGGAGATCCTGGAGGAAGATCCTGCGACGGGCCGCAAGACGTTTGTGTTCGTTAAGGGTCCGGTCTTCACGAATCTACTTCTTGCCGACGAAATCAACCGAACGCCGCCCAAGACGCAGGCCGCCCTGATGGAGGCGATGCAGGAGAAACAGGTGTCCGCCGGCAAGACAACCTATCCGCTGGAAGAGCCCTTCATGGTGATGGCGACCCAGAACCCGATTGAGCAGGAGGGGACCTATCCGTTGCCGGAAGCGCAGCTTGACCGGTTCATGTTCATGATCTACGTGGACTATCCGAAGGACGACGAGTTGAAGGAGATCATCAGGAGGACGACGGCCGAAGGACTGGGTTCCCCGGAGGCGGTGATCAGCGGTCATGACGTGCTGGAGGTGCGTCGGATCGTGCGCAAGGTGCCCATTAGTGAACACGTGTTGGACTACATCACGCGGCTTGTGGTCGCGACGCATATTAACAAGGATGTCGCCAGTCCGACGGCAAAGAAGTACCTGTCGTGGGGCGCCGGCCCGCGTGCCGGTCAGAACCTGGCGCTGGGTGCAAAAAGCCGCGCGCTCTTACGTGGGAACGTGCAGGCGACGGCTGAAGATGTTCGAGCTGTCGCGCACGCTGTTCTACGTCATCGCATCGTGACCAATTTCACGGCCATCGCGGATAACGTGTCGGCCGACGATGTGGTCGACGCGATGCTGAAAGAGGTCCCGGAAGACGCAAAGTGACCGGCTGTTCGGTCCCGTTGATTCAAGGAGCCGAACATCGTGCCGGTTCGGCGTATTCTGAGAGATCTTAGACCTGTAGCCTGAATAGAAAACGTGTCCACCGCAGCCATGCGCCGCCCCCGGCGGCAAGGGTGAAGGGGGCCGAAAGTTTACACCCACTGTGCCGGTAAACACACAACAGCTAACCCGGTTCCTCGAGCCGGAAATCCTGCGCTCGATCGATTCGATTGAGCTTGCGGCGAGGGTCCTCGTTGAGGGGCTCTATGCTTCGCGGCATCGCTGCCCGTTTTACGGCTACACGGTCGAGTTCAAGGATTACCGCGAGTACTCACCGGGCGACGCCCCGCGCATGATCGACTGGAAGCTTTTAGCGCGCACGGAACGTTACTACGTTCGGCGCTACGAGATGGAGTCGAACATGGACGTTGTGCTGCTGCTCGATGGCAGTGGGTCCATGGGCTACCAGCCGGTTGACGGCCGCAGGCTGAGCAAGGCGGAGTACGCGAGTTACCTCGTTGCATCGCTGGCCTACCTGGTGCGCAAGCAGCAGGATGCGGCGGGTCTGGTGACTTTCGGGACGGACCTCGTCGAGTTCGTGCCGCCACGCCAGGGCGAACGGCATCTTTTCGGGCTGCTGGCCCGGCTTAACAGTCTGGATGTACAGGGCCAAACGGACCTGGAGGCCGTGCTCAAGAAGATTGCGCTGCGGCTCAAGCGGCGCAGTATCATCGTGCTGGTCAGCGATTGTCACGGCGACCCGGCGAAGACCACTGACGGGATTCGCCATCTCGCCGCGCGCGGCCACGACATCATTGTTTTCCACCTCCTCGACGCGGATGAGGTCGAGTTTCCATTTACCGCCTTGACCAACTTTCGTGATGTCGAGGACGGCGTGCAGATGATGTGCGACCCGATTCGCCAAAAACGCCGTTACATGGAGCGCCTTGATGCCTTTCGCACCACCGTCCGCGACGGCGTCGTCGCCTGTGGCGCGGACTACTTGTTTGTTGATACAAGCCAACCTATTGAGACGGTATTGCGGGATTACCTGATCTATCGAAGGCAGAGAGGATGAGGCGTCAGAACTTGAAACTTGAAGCCGGATCGATAGGGGACGTGTCGAGCTGTTTCCGGAACGAGCGTTCCCCATTAATCGTCAAGGACCTGCGCCTGTATCTCTCAGCAGGTTTCGAGTCTGCAGTCTCCATTTTCTAGTTTCCAATGACTCCACTCTTTTCAGCGGCATTATTCGGTCTCGCCGCTCTCGCTGTGCCCGTGATCATTCATCTGATTGCGCGGCATAAGTATCCTGTACGGGACTTTCCGTCGCTGTACCTGCTGCGTTACGAGCGACGCGATAACGCGTTCGCGCGGCGCCTGATTGATCCGCTGCAGTTATTGCTGCGACTGTTGGTGCTTGCCCTGCTGGCGCTTGCCATGGCGCGTCTTTTTTCCCCGGCGGATTCGGGCGAGCCGGCCCCACGCAACCTGGTGGTCGTGATCGATACGTCCGCGAGCATGGCGATCCTGTCCGCAAAGGAGCGCGAATCCGGAGAACGGCCGCCGATCGACCGCGCACGGGATATCGCCACGGAATTGTTGAAGGGCGTGGAACTGCCGAGTCGTTGTTCGCTCGTTCTGGCTGGCGACGAGATTCGCGCCGTCACGCCCTTGACGCCCGATCCGGCCTTGGCTCTGGCGGAGCTGGACTTCCTCCGGGCGGGGGATGGAACGGGAGCGGGCCTCGTGCAGGCCATCGCCAACGGTGGGGAGCTCATGCGCGGCCGGCGTGAGGTTAAGTCACAGGTGATTGTGTTGACCGATCGGCGTGCGACGGCGTTCGAGACACGCAATCATCGCGACCTGGCCGCGATCAAGGATCTGCAGGATAGCATGGGCGATCGGCTCGAAATTGTGTTGGTCGACTTGGGCGGAGACGATGTCGAAAACCTTGGGCTGACGGCAGCCGAGTTGCGTGGACGTACGGTGCGCATCGGCGACGACGCGCATGTCGTGACGACCGTGCGCAACTTCGGCGTAACCAACGCGACCGGCCGGCTTCGACTCGGTGTCGGCGGAAAGAAGGGGCGGCCGTCCCGCGAGATCGAGCTGGAGGCGGGCGAGCATGCCGTTGTGGCCCTGACCATGCCGGTCAAGCGCGCCTTGCGAGGCTACGGTTCCGTGCATCTTGAGAGTGAGGATATTGCCGAACACGACAACCTCTACACGCTGCCGCTTGTGGTCGAAGCGTCGCGCCGTGTTCTAATTGTGAATGGAGCGGCCGAAGATATGGGTGCGGCGGGCGCGGAAGATTCTGCGCTGGCGGCGCTTGGCGGTGGCGGCGGCGGGGACGAGGAAGAGGAGGAGGGGACGCGTATCGACGGCGCCCGCATCCTGCAATTCGTGCTGAATCCCGGCCGGGAACTCGGACGTGCGTTTGGCACGGGAATTGATACGGAACAAATTACGGCTGAGGCACTGCCGGCCCAGACGCTGAGTAAGTATGACACAGTGATTCTCTACGATGTCGGAACACTTTCCGACACGTCTCTCAAGGATCTGTCGACTTTCGTTTCAGACGGGCGCTCCTTGATTATATTCTGTTCGGCGACGATCAACCCGAATGAATTCAACGCGACGATCGGCGCGCCGGGAGTTGAACGTGCTGCCCTGTCGCCGGTAAGAATTGGCACGGACGAGGTGCTTGATTCGCCGATCTCGATCGACCTGGCAGGAGGCTATGCGGCCGACTTCGGTGAGGATGTGACCTTTGATCCCGGGCTCTGGGCGGCGCCTTTCCGGGACCGCCGCGAGGGGAACCTGTCGACGATCCGGTTTCGCACCATTCGCAAGGCCGTGGCGATCGAACCCGGTGCGGTCGTGCGCCTGCAGGGCGGTGGTCGCGCACTGGCCGTTGAGGCGAGTCGGGGGCAGGGGCGCGTCATGACCGTGCTCTACGGCCTGGAACTCGGTCGTGGCAACATTGCTATGACCAAGGTCTTTCCATTGTTGACCTGGCGCTTGATGGATTACCTGTCCGGCAAGTTGCAGAGCCGCCCGCCCGACACGCTCGTTGCCGCGACACCGGCGGCGCTGGACGTTGGCGAGCCGGCTTTCCGGTTCATCAACGAGTTCGAGCTATCGCCGGCGAATGAGCAGCCGCGCTCGAATATCGAGGAACTGACTGCGGAAGACGCCGCGGAAGGGGGCGGTCTTGACACGCTGGCCCTGGACCCGAACGAGCAGCGGACGGTTTACGTGGGTGGCGTTCGTGCGGGTAATTATTGGCTGCGCAAGCGCAGGGGGTCTTCGATGGCGGCGCCATCGAGCTATATGCGGCCCGTAACGGTGAATCCCGACGTCCGCGAGAGTCGCATGGACCGCACGGCTGACGAGGACCTGCAATCCTTTTTGAACGGTAAGGCAACGTTGATCCCGGAAACCGATATCGCATCGCTGATGCCGTACGGATTCGAATGGTGGCGCTGGCTGGTCATCGGTCTCGTGGCCGCGTACCTGATTGAAGCGATCCTGGCGTACGTGACGGGCGTCATTCGCGATCGCCGTCAGGAGGCCCTTGAGAAGGAGGATGCGGCGGACGCCGCGCTGGCGAGGGAAGACGCATGATCGTGGAGCGTTTACAGCAGGTCTTCTTCTGGTTGCTCGGCGTTAACCGACCGGAGACAATATCGGGCACGCAAGACTGGCAGTGGTATACATCCGGGCCGTCGACGACGAGCATTCTAGTTGCCTTGGGCGTTCTCGCGATTATTGCCGCCGGTGTCAACCTTCTGCCTCGCTCCGGCATGCCGTGGCCGACGCGGATTGCACTGGTCTTTCTCCGGCTTCTCGGTTTCGCATTGATCGTGTTGCTGGTTGTCCAGCTGGAGTTGCGCGTGGTGGTGGAACGATCGCTGCCGCCGCACGTGGCTATCATGACCGACGTGTCCGATAGCATGGCCATTCGCGACGCCGGGGATCAGACGCGCCGCGATGCCGCGGCAGATTTCCGGGATGCCGTGTACGATCGGCTGGGCGAGAAGGTTTACGTTGCGGATTACGAGTTTGACTGGCAGGCGCGACAGAAGGGGAAACAGGGCGCATCCGAGAGCACCACCCGCATCATGGACAGCCTGCGCGACGTGCTGCGTTCGGAACGGGAACTCCAGGCCGTGTTGTTGCTCTCGGATGGCAACGACACCGCCGGCGACGAAGGCGCTGCCGTGGCACCCTTGTTCACGGCCCGCGGTGTCCCGGTCTACCCGGTCACTTTTGGCAAGGCCGATACCCCGTACGCACCGGGCGTGCGTATTTCCGGCGGCTCGGACTACGTGCGCCTCGGCGACGAACTGCGCCTGGAAGCCACCATATCCGCCCCTGGTTATGCGGGAAGCATCGTTTCGGCGAGCCTGTACGAGGGCGATGCGACGACCCCGCTCCTGCGCCCGAAGGAGGTACGGTTGCGCGAGGAGCCCTCGCGCGTGGAATTTGTTTTTAAGCCGGACAAGCCGGGACGCAAGATCTACCGGATCGAGGTGGACGGTTTGAAGGATGCGCCGTCGCGCAAGTTGCTTGTGGCGCGGCACCAGGTCGACGTGATCGATCAGAAGATCCGGCTGCTTTACATCGACGTCCCGCGCGATGAACGCAAGATCCTCGGGCACTGGCTGGCGCGCGATCCGGTGGTCGATTTCGCCGGGTTGCTCCTGTTGCCCCGCCATGGCTGGTTCGCGCAGGGCCAGATGCGGCACGCCAATGTTCGCGGTCTGCCCGACGACGAAGGGGATC
The DNA here is from genome assembly GCA_913047795.1 of uncultured Verrucomicrobiota bacterium. Lineage (GTDB taxonomy): Bacteria > Verrucomicrobiota > Kiritimatiellia > CAJWTS01 > CAJWTS01 > CAJWTS01. The sequence continues at coordinate 28,534 of CAJWTS010000047.1, forward strand.
TCTACGAGTACGATGTCATTATCCTGGGTGACATCCCCCGCAAGGTTTTTGCCGCCGGGCAGGATATCGAGGAGACGAAGTTGAGGTGGCTGGTCGACTTCGTGCAGCGCCGTGGTGGTGGCTTGATCACGACCGGAGGGCGGTCTGTTTACGGCGCGGGCCAGTACGAGGGCTCGCCGCTGGCGGGGATCCTGCCGTTCGACGTGCGGCGCGAACGGAAGCCACAGATCGAGAAACATTTCAACGTGGTTCCGACGGCCCTGGGCCTGAGCCATCCGATCATGCGCCTCGAGCGGGACGCCGATGGCAATCGCAATGCCTGGCTGGATCTTCCCGAGATTGAGGGCTGCAACCGTGTCGGCTCCGTGCGTCCGGGGGCCTCGATGCTGGCCTACAACGCGACACCGGATGGGGACATGCCCGCGATCGCCTATCATCAGACCGGCAAGGGAAAAGTCCTTGCGACAACGATCGACACGACCTGGCGTTGGGAGATGATGCGGCCGCGCGGATCGGATGTTGATAACGAACCCGAGGGAGTCGACTATTTTCGCCGCTTCTGGGGCAACGCGGTGCGGCATGTCGCGCCGGATCCGAGGCTCGAACCGGAACTGCCGCAGATCGCACGGCGGCAATCGCAGATCGCTGTGGGCGATACGGTCAACCTGCAGACGCGCCTTGTCGACCGTGTCTTCAAGCCGATTCGCAGCGCGGATCTGACGGTGCGCGTGCGCGCACCGTCGGGCGCCGAGCACCGAATTTTTCCGGCCGACAGTCGCAGCGAGCCCGGTCTGTACCACTACGCTGTGACCGTGGATGAGCCGGGAATTTGGGTCGTCAGTGCGACGCACCGCGAGGACACCGTGCTGGTCCAGCTGGCCACCCCCAGCCGGGAACGGGTGGAGAGCTACAAGGCCATGCGCGAGGGCATCGAGCGCCAGGTCGGCCATATCAACGGTGAGTACGGCGAGGTCGGCCATCCGGTGGTGCACTATCTGCACCGGCCGGTCCCGCGCGAGGATCTGGTGGCGTTCTTCGTCGCCGCCGACGTCATGCTGGTCACCCCGCTGCGCGACGGCATGAAC